>NZ_CP108882.1:1935000-2305625 GCF_036347055.1 Streptomyces sp. NBC_00820
CCTCGACCCGATCAACGTGCACCCGCTGCCGGCGCAGAAGGCGATCCTCGACGCCTTCATCCAGCTGGGCTTCCGCTTCAAGCACGCGGACATGGAGCGCGGCCACATCCGGGGCACCCGGCAGCGGCTGCCGTTCTACCAGGAGATCGAGTTCCACCCGCCGGCGCAGTACCGGGGACTGAACCAGGTCGAGCTGAGCTTCGTGGCGGACGAGCACGCGATGGACGTCATCCTGGAGATGGACAAGAAGCCGGGTCTGTTCAGCGAGGGCTCGGACACCTTCCGGTCCTTCCAGGTGGGGCTGCACGACTTCCACACCACCGACTGGGCGGCGTACCTCAACCAGTGGCTGTCCGAGGTCGGCAGCCGGCGCAACTGGTTCTAGGGGGTGTCTCCCCGATCTTCGCGGGTCCGCGACGCCCGGCACGGCACCTCGCCACACGGCCGAACCGCCCACGTACGCCCAGTACGAGGACGATCCGACCGCACGCCGAGGCACCGCACCGGACGCCGCGGCCTGATCCACAAAGATCGAAGAGACACCCCCTAGGCTCAAACCACTGAACGGAACCGATCAGGAGGTATCCAGGTGACCGAGCTCAAGCGGCGGCCGCTCCCCCATGACTTCCATCCGCCCGTGCCGTCGTTCACGGTGACGAGTGAGGACGTCGAGGAGGGCGGGATTCTGCGGGACGCCCAGGTCTACGCGGAGGGGAACATGTCTCCGCAGCTGAGCTGGGCGGGCTTCCCGCCGGAGACCAAGAGCTTCGCCGTGACCTGCTACGACCCCGACGCACCGACCGGCAGCGGGTTCTGGCACTGGGTCCTGTTCGACATCCCGGCCTCCGTGACGGAGCTGCCGGCGGGTGCGGGCAGCGGCACTTTCGTGGGGCTGCCCGAGGGTGCCGTACAGGTGCGCAACGACTACGGGACGAAGGACTTCGGCGGTGCGGCTCCGCCGCCCGGTGACGGTCCGCACCGATACGTCTTCACCGTGTACGCGGTGGACGAGGAGAAGCTCGGTCCGGACTCGGACGTGTCTCCCGCCGTCGTCGGTTTCAATCTGCGGTTCCACACGATCGCGCGTGGACAGCTCGTCGGGGAGTACGAGAACCCCGGAAAGGGCTGACGGCCCGCCGCCGATCTCAGCCGAGCGTTCCTGGAACGTTTGCCCGCCTCTGGTCTTGGAAGTGATCGGAGGCGGGCATTTTTTTATTGCGTTGTCCATCTCGGCGCGCCCGTACAGAGTTGATCCGAGCCCGCCCGGGGGTGGGCGGGCGCACACGGGAGGTGGGCGGGATGCGTGACACGTTGGTCCTCAACGCGAGCTTCGAGCCGCTGTCGACGGTGACTCTGAACCGAGCGGTCGTCCTGGTGCTGCAGGACAAGGCGGTGGTCGAGCAGGCCCATCCCGAGCTGCGCATGCGCGGTGCGGATCTGGACATACCCGCACCCCGGGTGATCAGGCTGTGCCGGTACGTACGAGTGCCGTTCCGAAGACAAGCGCCCTGGTCGAGGCGGGGGGTGCTGGTCAGGGACCGGCACCGGTGCGCGTACTGCGGGCGGCGGGCGACGACCGTGGACCACGTGGTGCCGCGGGCGCAGGGTGGGCAGGACACGTGGCTGAACACGGTCGCCGCGTGCGCGGAGGACAACCACCGCAAGGCCGCCAGGACACCGGAGGAGGCGGGGATGACGCTGCTGCGCCCGCCGTTCGAACCGACGCCCCAGGACGCGATGCTGCTGGCGCTGGGGCCGGACGACTTCGACGCGCTGCCGCAGTGGCTGGCTCAGCCCGCCGCCTAGGGGGTGCGCGAAAGAGGGGCTCGCCTTCCTGGGAAGGCGAGCCCCTCTTTCGCGTGCGGGTGAGATCGCGTGCGGGTGAGATCAGTCGATCGACGGCTTCTCTCGGCGTTCCGTGCTCGCGCCACCGCTCTGGTGCGGGACGGAACCGCCGCCACCGCCACCGCCCAGGCCGCCGAAGTTGCCCATCGCGCCGGACAGGCCCTTGAGGGCGTCGCCGATCTCGCTGGGGACGATCCAGAGCTTGTTGGCGTTGCCCTCGGCGATCTTGGGGAGCATCTGGAGGTACTGGTAGGAGAGGAGCTTCTGGTCGGGGTCGCCGGCGTGGATCGCCTCGAAGACCGTACGGACCGCCTGCGCCTCGCCCTCGGCGCGCAGGGCGGCGGCCTTGGCCTCGCCCTCGGCGCGCAGGATCTGGGACTGCTTCTCGCCCTCGGCGGTGAGGATGGCCGCCTGGCGTGTGCCCTCGGCGGTGAGGATCGCGGCGCGCTTGTCCCGGTCGGCGCGCATCTGCTTCTCCATCGAGTCCTGGATGGAGGTCGGCGGCTCGATGGCCTTCAGCTCGACACGGTTGACGCGGATGCCCCACTTGCCGGTGGCCTCGTCGAGGACGCCGCGCAGCGCCGCGTTGATCTCCTCGCGGGAGGTCAGGGTCCGCTCCAGGTCCATGCCGCCGATGATGTTGCGCAGTGTGGTGACGGTGAGCTGCTCGATCGCCTGGATGTAGCTGGCGACCTCGTAGGTGGCGGCCCGGGCGTCGGTCACCTGGTAGTAGATGACGGTGTCGATGTTCACGACCAGGTTGTCCTGGGTGATCACCGGCTGGGGCGGGAACGGTACGACCTGCTCGCGCAGGTCGATGCGGTTGCGGATGGTGTCGATGAACGGGACCACGATGTTGAGGCCCGCGTTCAGGGTGCGTGTGTAGCGGCCGAAGCGCTCGACGATGGCGGCGCTGGCCTGTGGGATGACCTGGATGGTCTTGATCAGGGCGATGAAGACCAACACCACCAGAATGATCAGGACGATGATGACCGGTTCCATCGTGTTCCCCGTACCCCTCTCTGCCTGGGCGACTGCGGCAGATCCTGTGGTTGTCGAAGATCTTGCTGGTCGAGTCTGACAGACCGTTGGGCAACTCGGGGGCCAGATAGCTCAGATGACGATCGCGGTGGCCCCTTCGATCTCCACGACGTCCACCTCCTGGCCGACGTCGTAGGCGCGGCCGGTGTCGAGGGAGCGGGCCGACCAGACCTCCCCGGCGAGCTTGATGCGGCCGCCGGAGGAGTCGACGCGCTCCAGGACGACGGCCTGCCTGCCCTTCAACGCGTCCACGCCGGTGGCCAGTCGGGGGAGCCCGCGTGCGTGCCGGGCCGCGATGGGGCGGACGACGGCGATGAGGGCGACCGAGACGACGACGAAGGCGAGGACCTGGGGGACGGCGCCGAAGCCGAGGCCGGCGACGATCGCGGCCGCGACGGCTCCCACCGCGAGCATGCCGAACTCCGGCATCGCGGTGACCACGAGCGGGATTCCGAGCGCCGCCGCACCGACGAGCCACCACACCCATGCCCCGATGTCGTTCACGTGGTCATGGTAGGGCCGGGGCCGGGCGGCGGACAGGGTGCGTACCGGATGCGGACCGGGACGCGGCGGCGTCAGGACAGGGGCAGACCGTGGGCGGTCCAGCGGTCGCCGACCTGCTCGACGACGAGGGGGAGGCCGAAGCAGAGGGAGAGGTTGCGGGAGGTGAGTTCCAGCTCGATCGGTCCGGCGGCGAGGACCTTGCCCTGGCGGATCATGAGGACGTGGGTGAAGCCGGGGGCGATCTCCTCGACATGGTGGGTGACCATGATCATCGAGGGGGCGATGGGGTCGCGGGCGAGGCGGCCGAGGCGGCGGACCAGGTCCTCGCGGCCGCCGAGGTCGAGACCGGCGGCGGGCTCGTCGAGCAGGAGCAGCTCGGGGTCGGTCATCAGGGCGCGGGCGATGAGGGTGCGCTTGCGTTCGCCCTCGGAGAGGGTGCCGAACTTGCGGTCCAGGTAGTCGCTCATGCCGAGGCGGTCGAGGAAGGCGCGGGCGCGCAGCTCGTCGACCTCGTCGTACTCCTCCTGCCAGTGGGCCGTCATGCCGTAGGCGGCGGTCAGGACGGTCTCCAGGACGGTCTGGCTCTTGGGGAGCTTCTCGGCCATGGCGATGCCGGCCACGCCGATGCGCGGGCGCAGCTCGAAGACGTCGACCTTGCCGAGGGTGTCGCCGAGGATGCTGGCGGTGCCCTTGCTGGGGAAGAGGTAGCTGGAGGCGACGTTCAGGAGGGTGGTCTTGCCGGCGCCGTTGGGGCCGAGGATGGCCCAGCGCTCGCCCTCCTTCACCGACCAGGAGACCTGGTCCACGAGAGCCCGGCCCTCACGGACCACGGATACGTCCTGAAGCTCCAGAACATCGCTCATGAGCGCGTTGTCTCCCCTTGCAGTGTGCCGGTCTCGGCTGTCGCGTACGCCTGTGGGCTCGGTCCGCCGCGCCGTGGGCGCAGCCCCCTATGAAATCTACGCCACGCGTACACCGCTCCATCCCATCGGTCCGGTCCTTAGGGTGGGTGCATGCTCTCGGAACCACGTTCAGGACGTCTCGCCGCTTGGGGAAATGCCCTATTGGCCGGATTTACCTCTCCGGATGACGCCGCACTCGCCATCGTCGGGGAGGACGCGGTGCACCGGGTGGAGGGGCTGCCGGGTGAGTCCGCTCCGGTCGGGCTGACCCTCGCCCTGGGGCGGCTGCGGTCGCTGGGGGCGACGGGGCTGCGGGTGGCGCTGCCCGTGCCGGGGCATCCGCTGGGGCTGAGCGGGCCGCCGGAGTTCAACGCGCGGGCGCTGGAGGCCGAGGAGGCCGCGGTCTGCTTCGGTGCCGCGTTCGGGCTGGTGCCGAAGGTGTACGAGGCCGGGCCCGCGGGCGATGTGCACGTCGAGGTGGTCTGGCACGTGCTGCCGGTGCGGGAGGCGCCGCCCGCCGACGTGCCGTCGCTGGGCGAGGCCGAGCGGGAGCTGGCCGAGGCCCTGCGGGAGGCGACCGTGGTGCTGTCGCGGCTGGACGTGGCCGGGTCGGGTCCGGTGGCGGAGGCGGCCATCGAGGCGTACCGGGCGCGGGCCGAGCACGGGCGGGAGGTTCTGGCGCCGGGTTATCCGCAGCGGGCGGTGCGGGTGCTGGAGCTGGCGCGGCGGGTCGGGCTGCTGGTGTCCCTGGCGTACGACAACGGGCACGGGGGCGCGGTCAGTTCCGCCGAGATGGCGGCGCGGGCGGAGGCGCTGCGGCCGGTGGAGCGTACGGCCCGGCGGGCGCAGGTGGCGGCGTACAACTCCGTTGTGGAGGAGCGGGAGCGCGGGAGCCGCTGAGCGGTGGCGTCCGTTGCCCGGTGTTCAGGGGGGCGCGGTGCGCCCGCGTGCGTGTCCGCGTGTGTGTCCGCGTGTGTGTCCGTGGGGCTGGGCGCTCCCAGATCCCCGCTGCGGCCCTGAGCGGGCCGCCTCCTCGACGCCGGACGGGCTGGAGTGCCCGTCCGGCGTCGAGGAGTGAACCTGGTTACGTCGCTCAGCGGTTGAGGCCGAGGTTGCCGAAGGCCGGGTTCAGGATGCCGATGACGCTCACGCTGTTGCCGACGGCGTTCACCGGGACGTGCACCGGGACCTGGATGACGTTGCCCGAGACGACACCCGGGGAGCCCTTGGCCTGACCGTCGGCGTGCGAGCCGTGGGTGGTGGCGGAGGCCATCCCCGCGCCGGCGGCCACCAGGCCTCCGGCCACCATCGTCACGGCTGCTGCCTTCTTCAGGTTCTTCACTGTCCAACCCCTCCTAGGCGTTCACCGCGACGATTCGCCGCGGCACGCACTGGAGAACGGCCGCGAGGGCCGGAGGATGCGCCATCCGGGTGACATTCCCACGACGGTATGAATCTCAGTCCGGAGTGGAACCCTCCGTATTGTCGTGGGCGACGCGGAGGCCAGGACGTCTCAGCCGGTCACCCCGTGGCGTACGGCCCACAGCGCGGCCTGGGTGCGGTCGGAGAGGTCGAGCTTCATCAGGATGTTCGAGACGTGTGTCTTGACGGTCTTCTCGGACAGCACCAGGGCGCGGGCGATCTCCCGGTTGGAGCGGCCGTCGGCTATCAGACCGAGCACCTCGCGCTCCCGCTCGGTGAGCGAACCGCCTCTGCCCTGACCGGAGGTGGCCTCCTCCTGGGAGAGCAGGGCACCGGCCACCTCGGGCTGGAGCAGGATGTGGCCGGCGTGGACCGAGCGGATGGCGCCCGCGAGCGCGTCGGGGTCCACGTCCTTGTAGACGTATCCGGCCGCGCCCGCGCGCAGGGCCGGTACGACCGTGCGCTGTTCGGTGAAGCTGGTGACGATCAGCACGCGCGCGGGGTTGTCGAGTTCGCGCAGTCCGCGCAGGGCGTCGATGCCGTCCATGCCCGGCATCTTGATGTCCATGAGGACGACGTCGGGGCGCAACTCCTCGGCGCGGGCGACCCCTTCGGCACCGTCGGCGGCCTCGCCGACGACCTCGATGTCGTCCTGGACCTCCAGGAAGGTGCGCAGGCCCCGGCGGACGACCTGGTGGTCGTCGACGAGCAGCACCTTGATCGCGTCAGCCACCGGGGACCTCCATCTCGATCGTGGCGCCCTTGCCGGGCGCCGATTCCACGGTCAGCGTGCCGCCCACGCCGCTCGCCCGGTCCCGCATGGAGACGAGGCCGAGGTGGCGTCCGGCGCGGCGGACCGTCGTGGGGTCGAAGCCGCCGCCGTCGTCGGTGACGCGCAGGACGACCCCGCCTCCGCGCCGGCCGACGGTGACCTCGACGTGCTCGGCGCCGGAGTGGCGCAGGGCGTTGTGCAGGGCCTCCTGGGCGACGCGGAGCAGCGCCTCCTCCTGGGCCGCGGGCAGGGCGCGGAAGCCGGTGGCGGCGAACGTCACCCGGGCGGTGTGGGCGCGGTCGAGCACCTGTATCTGGGTGCGCAGGGTGGCGACGAGGCCGTCCTCGTCCAGGGCCGCGGGGCGCAGCTCGACCACGGCGGCGCGCAGTTCGTCGGCGGCCTCGGCGGCGAGCGCGGCCACCTGGTGCAGTTCGCCCTTGGCGCGGGCGGGGTCGCGGTCGACGAGGGCGGCGGCGGCCTGGGCGGTCAGGCGCAGGGAGAAGAGTTTCTGGCTGACCGCGTCGTGCAGTTCATGGGCGAGGCGGGAGCGCTCCTCGGCGATGGTCAGTTCGCGGCTGCGCTCGTACAGGCGGGCGTTGGTGAGGGCGATGGCGGCGTGCTGGGCCAGGGTGTCGAGCAGTTCCTCGTCCTCCGCGGTGAAGCCGCAGCCCCCCTCGGGTTTCGGGCAGTTCTTGTTGGCGAGGAAGAGCGCGCCGATGACTTCGTCGCCGTCGCGGATCGGCAGGCCGAGGAAGTCGACGAGGTCCGGGTGGGCGGCGGGCCAGCCTTCGAAGCGCGGGTCCTTGCGCACGTCGGCGAGACGCTCGGGCCGGGCCTCGTGCAGCATCGCGGCGAGGATGCCGTGCTGGCGGGGCAGCGGGCCGATGGCCTTCCACTGGGCGTCGCTGACGCCGTCGACGACGAACTGGGCGAAGCCGCCGTGGTCGTCGGGGACGCCGAGGGCGGCGTACTGGGCGTCGAGCAGTTCACGGGCGGAGGCGACGATCGTCTTGAGGACGTCGCGCACCTCCAGGTGCCTGCTCATGGCCAGCAACGCGGCGCTCACCGCGGCGAGGCCGGACCGGGGACCTTGACTCATGTCCTCACGGTACCGGCGGGGTGTGACAACGCGGATCGGACCTGTGACGGCCCGCCCGGGGCCGATGGGCCTAGGTCTCACGGGGTAGGCCGCCGGGCACGGCCGTACGACGTACGCCGAGGGTGCCGGCCGTGCGACGCGCCTCGCGGGTGCCCGGGCGGGCGGTGGGCCGTGCGACGCGGGTGCCGGGCGGGCGGTGGGCGGTCGAGCTGCTGGAGGCCGCCGGAGGCCGTGGTACCCGCGCGCGAGCGGGCGGGCCCGCAGGAGTAGGGGTGCGGTTGCCGGGCGGGGCGTGACCGGTGCCCGAGGAGTCGCCGAGCGGGCGCGGCGACGGGCCGTGGTGGGCGCGGGTGTCCGGTGCGGAGGGGCTCGGGGCGCCGCGGGAGCACGGGCGGACACCGCTGCTCCTCTACGGAGCGGGACCGGACGCGTCCGGCCGACCCTCCCCGGAGAGGTCCTCACCCAGAGCATTGCGTCAGCAACTCCCGGTGAGACCGATCTTCGCGCCATGTGAGGCCGCACATAGGGTGCACATCACGTACGAACGGACATAGGAGATAAAGCCATCCCGTGCGAGCGGGACAGACGTACCGATCTGTACCGATTTGCCCTTGGCTGATCCACTACCCGGCTTCGTACATCACACCTTTGCCAGGGCATTTTGCTGCCGCTAAGAATTGCTCTCGTCGCTCAGCGCCGTGGGTTTCCCCCCGCGGCGTTCGTGTGGGAGGAGCCGATTCCCCCGGCGGACGCAGGAGCGACCTCCGCGCTCATACGAGAGGTCCATCAGCTATGCCCGAGAACATCCTCAACCGTCTCCATCGTCGTGGTCGAGCCATGAACAAGCAGCAGAGGACCGCCCTCGCCGGTGTCAGCGTGCTCGGTGCCGCTGCCATCGCGCTGTCCGCGGTTCCCGCGCACACCGGGACCGTCGACACCGGTGCCACGGCCGCCGCCGCTGCCCCGGTGCAGTACGACGGCTCCGCGGTCAAGACCATCAAGGGCACGCTCACCGACCAGCTCGCGACCGACACCGTCAAGCTGGACACCATCGAGGCGCACAAGCAGGCCGACGCCAAGAAGACCACCGAGGTGCGCGCCGAGCAGGCCACGAGCCGCTCCGCGCAGCGTCTGCCGATGCAGACCGTGGCCGCGAAGACCTACGCGAACTCCCTCGACGGCTGGATCCGCCACTCCCTGGACATCATGCACTCCAAGGGCATCCCGGGCAGCTACTCGGGCCTGCACCGCAACATCATCCGGGAGTCCTCCGGCAACCCGATGGCCATCAACAACTGGGACATCAACGCGATCAACGGCATCCCGTCGAAGGGTCTGCTCCAGGTCATCCAGCCGACCTTCAACACGTACCACGTGACCGGCACCTCGTGGAACATCTACGACCCGGTCGCCAACATCACCGCCGCCGCCAACTACGCGGCTCACCGGTACGGCTCCATCGACAACGTCAACAGCGCGTACTGAGGCCTGCGCGGACCTCTCGCCCGACGGGTGAAGGGCGGCACCCCCACAAGGGGTGCCGCCCTTCACGTCGTGGCGCCGCGGACGCTGCCGCCGCTGCCGGCGCGCCCTCTGCCGCTACTTCCGCATGACCTCCGGCTCGTGCCGGCGCAGGAAGCGGGAGACGAAGAAGCCGCAGATCACACCGAGGACGATCAGCGCGGCCATGTCCAGACCCCAGGCGGAGGCCTGGTGGTCCCAGAGCGGGTCCGTGCTGCCGGGGTCGTCGGTGTTCGGGGCGATGTTGTTGAAGTCCAGCGTGGTGCCCGCGGCCCCCACCGCCCAGCGCGACGGCATCAGGTACGAGAACTCGTTGACGCCGATCGTGCCGTGCAGGGTGAAGAGGCAGCCGGTGAAGACGACCTGGATGATCGCGAACATCACCAGCAGCGGCATGGTCTTCTCGGCGGTCTTCACCAGCGAGGAGATCACCAGGCCGAACATCATCGAGGTGAAGCCGAGCGCCATGATCGGCAGGCACAGCTCCAACAGGGTCGAGCCGCCGAGGACGAGGCCCCGGTCGGGGAGCTCCCGGCTGGAGAAGCCGATCAGGCCGACCATCAGGCCCTGGAGCACGGTGATGGCACCGAGCACGACCACCTTCGACATCAGGTACGCCGACCGGGACAGACCCGTCGCGCGCTCCCGCTCGTAGATGACCCGTTCCTTGATCAGCTCACGGACCGAGTTCGCGGCGCCCGCGAAGCACGCGCCGACCGCGAGGATCAGCAGGACGGTGGTCGCCGTGCCGTTCGGCACGGGGAATCCGGTCTTGGCGTTGACCGGGTTCACCAGCAGGCCTCTGTTGTGGTCGATCAGCAGGCTGACCGCGCCGAGCACCGCCGGCAGGATCACCGTCAGCGCCAGGAAGCCCCGGTCGGAGCCGATGACCGACACGTACCGCCGTATCAGGGTCATCAGCTGTGAGCCCCAGCTCTGCGGCTTGTGCGGCTTGACGGCCTGCGGCGGGGGCATGTGTACGGACTGCGGGGCGACCGCGTCGATGTCCGCGGCGTACATCTGGTAGTGCTGCGAGCCCTTCCAGCGGCCGGCCCAGTCGTAGTCGCGGTAGTTCTCGAAGGCGGAGAAGACGTCGGCCCAGCTGTCGTAGCCGAAGAAGTTCAGGGCCTCCTCCGGGGGCCCGAAGTAGGCGACCGCGCCGCCCGGGGCCATCACCAGCAGCTTGTCGCACAGGGCCAGCTCGGCCACCGAGTGGGTGACCACCAGGACCGTGCGGCCGTCGTCGGCCAGGCCGCGCAGCAGCTGCATGACATCGCGGTCCATGCCCGGGTCCAGGCCCGAGGTCGGCTCGTCCAGGAAGATCAGCGACGGCTTGGTGAGCAGCTCCAGGGCCACCGAGACACGCTTGCGCTGGCCACCGGACAGGGAGGTGACCTTCTTGTCCTTGTGGATGTCCAGCTTGAGCTCGCGCAGCACCTCGTGGATGCGGGCGTCGCGCTCCTTCGGCGTGGTGTCGGCCGGGAAGCGCAGCTTGGCCGCGTACTTCAGGGCCTTCTTGACGGTCAGCTCCTTGTGCAGGATGTCGTCCTGCGGGACCAGACCGATGCGCTGACGCAGCTCGGCGAACTGCTTGTACAGGTTCCGGTTGTCGTACAGCACCTCGCCCTCGTTGGCGGGCCGGTAGCCGGTGAGCGCCTTGAGCAGCGTCGACTTGCCGGAACCGGAGGGGCCGATGACCGCGATCACCGACTTCTCCGGGACGCCGAAGGAGACGTCCTTCAGGATCTGCTTGCCGCCCTCGACCGTGACGGTCAGGTGGCGCGCGGAGAAGGAGACCTCACCGGTGTCGACGAACTCTTCCAGGCGGTCGTCGACGATGCGGAACGTGGAGTGGCCGACGCCGACGATGTCGTTCGGGCCGAGCAGCGTCGTGCCGCCCTTGGCGATCGGCTGGCCGTTGACGAACGTGCCGTTGTGCGAACCCAGGTCGCGGATCTCGAAGCGGCCGTCGGGAGTCGACTGGAACTCGGCGTGGTGCCGGGAGACCTGCAGGTCGGAGACGACCAGCTCGTTGTCCAGGGCACGGCCGATGCGCATCACGCGGCCGAGGGCGAACTGGTGGAACGTCGTGGGGCTGCGGTCGGTGTAGACCGGCGGCGCCCCCGCGCCACCACCGGGGACCTTCTGGACGTACTGCTCGCTCGGGCCGCCCTGCTGCTGCGGGAACGGCGCGGGCTGCTGCCAGTCGTTCTGCGGTGCCTGCTGGTGCGCGGCGGCCTGGTACGGGTCCTGCTGCTGCGGCGCCTGCTGCGCCCAGCCGGCCCCCGCGCCCTGCGCGGCGTACGGTGCCGCCTGCTGCTCGGGCTGCGCGGCCGGGGCGGCGGCACCGGAGAGGTTCAGACGCGGCCCGTCGGTCGCGTTGCCGAGGTGCACCGCCGAACCGGGGCCGATCTCCGTCTGCTGGATCCGCCGGCCCTGCACGAACGTGCCGTTGGTGCTGCCGTGGTCCTCGATGACCCAACTGCGGCCGTTGAAGCCGACCGTGGCGTGACGCCAGGAGACCCTGGCGTCTTCGAAGACGATGTCACCCTGCGGATCGCGTCCGAGGGCATAGGGCCTGGACGGGTCGAGCGTCCAGGTCCGTCCGTTTGATTCCAGTACGAGTTCAGGCACTCCATGCCCCACTGAGTTGTCCCCCGAATTACCCCCGTCATGGGGAGTCTAGGGATGTCGAACATCGTGGGGAACTATTCCAGGCTCCGCCTCCTGACCGAAAGCCGGGCCTTGCGCGGCGCGCCCGCACGCGCTTCAACTCGCCCCGTTGACGGGGTTGAAACCGGGCCGGAGAGTGGTAATCCCCCGCGAGGGGGACAAGCGCGGCCGCGGTACCGCGCCGCGGATCGGGGGGTCTGCCATGACTTCGGCAACCGGCATCGAGCGGACAAGGCAAGGGACTTCGCTGCCCTGGGGGGATGTGCTGCTGTCGGCGATCGCCGCTGTCAGCTGGGCGTTGATCGGGATGGCGGCCACGGCCGCACTCGGCCTCCATCTGCTGGGGGCGGACACGGCGGGCTCACTGGGCCCCATGACAGCGGCAGTTGTGGCCCTCGGGGCGGGTGGTTCGGTCTCCCCCTCGGGCGATGTGTCCGCCTTCGGTCTGAAGGGCGCCGAGGCGCACACCGCCATCGAGATCACGCCACTGGGGGTGAGCCTGGCCGGCGCCCTGCTCCTGTCGTGGTTCTTCCTACGGTCCCTGCGCGCGGCCGGAGTTGAGATCGCTCCGGCCGAACTCCTGGCCCGGGCGGGGACGGTGGTTGGGCTCTTCGCGGCGATGCTCGGTGGGCTGGCCTGGGCCGGACACGACGTCATCACGATCGACGGCGGCTCGCTCGGCCTCGACCGGCTGACCGGCGGGGGCGGCAAGGGAGACGGAGGCGGAGGCGGAGGCGGGATCAGCATCCCCGGCATCGGCGATCTCGGGGACATCGGGGGGATCGGGGACATCGGCGGGCTGCTGCCGGACCGGATAGGCGACCTGATCCATGCCAAGGCGGCCGTCGGCTTCACCGTCGACACCGTGCCCACCGTCCTCGGCGCGCTCGGCTGGTCCACCGGAGTCCTGCTGATCGCCCTGCTCGCCTCCCGCCGCACTCCCCTGCCGCCCGGCTGGAACGCCGTGCACCGGGTGGTACGGCCGGCCTGTTCGGCGCTCGTCACCGTGTTCCTGGCCGCCGTCGCGGCCGGGCTCGCGGCGGCGGCGTACGCGGCGATCGGCGACGACCACCCACGGCGGATCGCCGGCGCGGCCCTGCTGGGCGCGCCCAACGGGGTCTGGCTCGGCGTCCCGCTCGGCCTCTTCGTCCCCTGGGACGGCAAGGCCACCGGCGTGCTGGGCACCCTGCTCCCCCACCCGCTGGACCGGCTGCTGAGCGACGGGTCCGACCGGCCGGTCACCCTGAGCCGGCTCGCCGGCCTGGACGGGCGGGTGTGGCTGCTGGCGGTGGCGGCGGCCCTGGCGATGCTGCTCGCGGGCGTACTGACGGCGGTACGCACACCGGTGCCGGTGCCGGTGCCGGGTCCGGGTCCGGGTCCCGGTTCGGGTCCGGGTTCGGGTTCGGGTCCCGGTTCGGCGGCGGTACGGACACCGGTGCCGGGCACGGGGCCGACACCGGTACCGACGCCGAGGCCGGGCACGGGCGTCGACCTGCGCTTCGTCGGACACTGCGCGCTCCGGCTCGGCACCGCGACCGCGCTCGCGCTGCCCTTGCTCGCCTGGCTGACGGACGTCTCGGCGAACGCCTCGCTGTCCGTGCTCGGCTTCGACGCCTTCGGCGCCGGCATCACCCTGCACGGCCGGCTCGGCATGGCGTTCCTGCTGGGTGCCGGGTGGGGGGCGGCAGCCGGGGCCGCGGGGGCGCTGCTGGCCGGGGTCACGGGAGCGGCGGGGGCTCGGGCGGTGCGGCCGGGGCGGCCCGGGCGGGTGGCCGGGGGTCAGCCGGGGGGCTACGGCCGTGCGGGCGAGGCCTCAGGAGACGGCGGCGGGGCCGGAGCCCGTGGCCCTGGGGACAGGGGTGGACCGTACACGCCGGGCACGCCGTACCGGCCGCCGAACCCGGACACGAACCCATACCTCCGGGTGCCGGGGGAGCTGCGCGAGGGGCCGCAGGACGCGCGGCCGCCGTCGCCGTGGGGGCCGGGCGGTACGGGGAACTCCGGGGGACACGGAGCTCCTGGAGGAGGCAGGGGTCCCGGAGGTCCCGGGAATCCCGGAGGTCCGGGAGGCGTCGCAGGTCCCGGAGACCCCGGAAGGGCCGGAGACCCCGGGAATCCCGGGAATCCCGGGGACGATGTCTCCGGTGCCCCCACCATCGCCGGCTCCTTCGGCTCGCTTCCGCCGCTGCCCCGGAACCGTCCCGGCAGGCGGCCGCGCGACCCCTCGCGGGACAGGTCGGACGGACCCGGCGAGGGGCCACCGCCACCACCTCCGCCTCCCCCGATGCCCCCGCCGCCGTCCGGGAGGCCCAGGAGGTGAGCCCGCCCGCGGGCGGACGCGGGCATAGGAGGGCGCCCGCGGACGGAGGAGGAGACCCCGGCGTGCCCGGGAAATGGGGCGCCGGCGTCGTCGCCATGGGACAGTCGGGGTGGGTCCGGGGTCCTGTCGGGGTGCCGGACCGGATGAACCGTCGTCGGCAGGCAAGATCCCCGACACCGGCCGGACACTCATTGTTCCGTGTCCGTCAGGCGGACCACTCGGGCGAAGGGCACTGGGTGCCGGATACGGTGGTGACACCATGAGCGCTTCGCAGACCTCCGAGGTCCCCACTCTCCTCGTCAAGATTTTCGGCAAGGACAGGCCGGGCATCACGGCCGGCCTCTTCGACACCCTTGCCGCCTATGTCGTCGACGTGGTCGACATCGAGCAGGTCGTCACGCGGGGCCGGCTGGTGCTGTGCGTGCTGATCACTCCGCCGCCGGCCGGGCTCGAGGGCGACCTCAGGGCCACGGTGCACAGCTGGGCCGAGTCGATGAAGATGCAGGCGGAGATCATCTCCGGCCACGGCGACAACCGTCCGCGCGGCATCGGGCGCTCGCTGGTGACCGTCCTCGGCCATCCGCTGACCGCCGAGTCGACGGCCGCCATCGCCGACCGGATCGCGAAGGCCGGCGGCAACATCGACCGTATCTTCCGCCTCGCCAAGTATCCGGTGACCGCGGTGGAGTTCGCCGTGTCCGGTGTCGGGACCGAGTCGCTGCGCACGGCGCTGGCGTCCGACGCGGCGGCACTCGGTGTCGACATCGCCGTCGTCTCGGCGGGCCTGCACCGGCGTGCCCAGCGGCTGGTGGTGATGGACGTGGACTCCACCCTCATCCAGGACGAGGTCATCGAGTTGTTCGCAGCGCACGCCGGCTGCGAGGACGAGGTCGCCGCGGTGACGGCGGCCGCGATGCGCGGGGAGCTGGACTTCGAGCAGTCGCTGCACGCGCGTGTGGCCCTGCTGAAGGGGCTGGACGCCTCGGTGGTGGAGAAGGTGCGCGCCGAGGTCCGGCTGACGCCGGGCGCGCGTACCCTCATCCGGACCCTGAAGCGGCTCGGCTACCAGGTCGGGGTGGTGTCCGGCGGGTTCACCCAGGTCACGGACGATCTGAAGGAACGGCTGGGGCTGGACTTCGCGCAGGCCAACACGCTGGAGATCGTCGACGGGAAGCTGACCGGCCGGGTCACCGGGGAGATCGTGGACCGGGCGGGCAAGGCGCGGCTGCTGCGCAGGTTCGCCGCGGTGGCGGGGGTGCCGCTGGCGCAGACGGTGGCGATCGGTGACGGCGCCAACGACCTGGACATGCTGAACGCGGCCGGTCTGGGCGTCGCCTTCAACGCCAAGCCGGTGGTCCGCGAGGCGGCGCACACGGCGGTGAACTTCCCCTTCCTGGACACGGTCCTGTATCTGCTGGGCATCACCCGCGAAGAGGTCGAGGCGGCCGACACGCACGACGAGGACTGACCCGGACACGAGGAGGGCCCGGTACCGCCGCGGTACCGGGCCCTTCTGTCGTGTGTGGGGTCACTCGGAGGGTTCCCAGTAGTCCTGGAGCGTGGCGGTGCCCGGCTCCAGGCTCTTCCAGCTGCCGCCGTAGGACAGCAGCGCGAAGCCCGCGGCGGGGAAACCGCGACGCCTCATCCGCTCGCGGGCCTCGCCCTCGGACTCGCCGGCCAGGATGTCGGCCACGCCGTGCATGCCGGGGTTGTGGCCGATCAGGATCACGTTGCGCACGTCGTCCGGGATCTCGTTCAGCAGGGCGATCAGCTCGCCGGGCGAGGCCTCGTAGGCCCGCTCCTCGTAGACGGTTTTCGGCCGGTGCGCGAGTTCCGGGACGGCGAGCTTCCAGGTCTCGCGGGTCCGGACGGCACTGGAGCACAGGGCCAGGTCGAAGACGATGCCGGTGCCGGCCAGCCTGCGGCCAGCGACCACGGCGTCCTTGCGGCCCCGCTCGGCGAGCGGGCGGTCGTGGTCGGACACCTGGGGCCAGTCGGCTTTCGCATGCCGGAAGAGGACGATCTTGCGGGGTTCTGCGACGCTCATGCGACCCAGCTTCGCATGAAACAGGCCACCTGGCGCAGGGAGTTGACATGCGGATTCACCCCTGCGGGAGGGTCAGGATTCAGCGCGCCATGAACTGCTGGACGTACGCGAAGAGCTGGGTGACGGCCGGGTCGCCGCTCGCCGCGTGCGCGTCCGTCGGGTTCAGTATCAGCGCGAGCAGGGCGACGAAAGCGAGCGCGGGCAGGGCGAGCGCCCACCAGGGCAGCCGGATGTCGACGGCACCCGTGGTCGCCGGGTGGGACCGGGTGTGCGTTCGGGCCCGCATGGCGGCCTCCGTTGGTCTCCGAGTGCTCCCACGGCCCTGTGCCGCGGTCACATCTCGAAGTTACGGACTTCCGGACCCTCAACCCATCCGGAAAGCCACCCACTTGACCCTGAACCTCACCCCCTAGGGGACAGGGGGGCCAGCCCCACCATCAGGGCACCGGGCACCCACGGTTCAGGGCGAGGCGAGCGTCGCGATGATGCCGATGATCACGAAGATGGCGAAGAACGAGCCGAAGACGATCAGCATCTTCTTCTGGCCGTTCTTCGGGTTCGGGTCGAGCACAGGCTGCATACGCCCAGTCTCGCACCCTTCGTCCGGGGCGGACGCGGTGGGGCGGCGCGACGCGCCGCGTCCGGCGGTTCGTGACCGGCGTACCGCGTCCGGCGGTTCGTGACCGGCCGGTCACTGCGGTTCGTGACCGGCGGCCCGCCAAGGCCTAGGGGGTGTCGTTTGGATCAGGCCGGATCAGGCCGCGGCGTCCGGTGCGGTGCCTCGCAAGGCGGAGGATCTGCCGCGTACCGGACGTACTCGGCTGATCCGACAACGCGGCGAGGTGCCGTGCCGGGCGTCGCGGACCCGAGCTGATCCAAACGACACCCCCTAGCGGGCCGCTTCGCTCTCGACCGTACGGTCGCGGCCCGCCAGGAAGCCGACCGCCATCTGCGGCAGCATCAGGGCCGCCATGAGGGCGAGCGGCACTCCCCAGCCGCCGCTGTGCTGGTAGAGCACGCCGACCAGCAGCGGACCGGGGATGGAGATCAGGTAGCCCGTGCTCTGCGCGAAGGCGGACAGCTGGACGACGCCCGGACCGGTCCTGGCACGCATGCCGACCATCGTCAGCGCCAGTGGGAAGGCGCAGTTGGAGACGCCGAGCAGCAGGGCCCAGGCCCACGCTCCGGCGGCCGGGGCCAGGTACAGGCCGGTGTAGCCGGCGAGGCCGCAGACGCCGAGGGCCAGCACGATGGGCCCCTGGTGGGGCAGCCGGGTGGCGAGGCGCGGGATGACGAAGGCCAGCGGCACGCCCATCACCATGGTGACCGCGAGCAGCACGCCCGCCGTGCCGGCCGGGACGCCCGCGTCGCGGAAGATCTGCGGCATCCAGCCCATGGTGATGTAGGCGGCGGTGGCCTGGAGCCCGAAGAAGACGGCGAGCGCCCAGGCGGTACGGCTCCGGGTGATCCGCAGCGGGGCGGCCCGGGGGTCCTCCGCCGCGCGGGCCGGCTCCTGGGCGGGCCCGGCGCCCCGGCCGCGCACCAGCGGGATCCAGGGCAGTACGGCGGCGGCCGCGAGCCCTGCCCACACGGCGAGGCCGGTCCGCCAACTGCCCCCCAGGGCATCCGTCATGGGCACGGTGACGGCGGCGGCGAGGGAGGTGCCGAGGGCGAGGGCCATCGAGTAGAGGCCGGTCATGGAGCCGACCCGGTCGGGGAACCAGCGCTTGACGATGACCGGCATCAGCACGTTGCTGACGGCGATGCCCATGAGGGCGAGCGCGCTGGCGGCCAGGAATCCGGCCGTGCCGCCGGCGTAGGGCCGTATCAGCAGGCCCGCGGTGATGGCGACCATGCCGGCGCACACCACGGCACCCGCGCCGAAGCGGCGGGCCAGGCGGGGCGCGGTGATGCCGAAGACGGCGAAGCAGAGCGGCGGCACGGAGGTGAGCAGTCCGGCGACGCTGCCGCTCATCCCGAGTCCGTCACGGACCTCCTCCAGGAGTGCGCCCAGGCTGGTGATGGCCGGGCGGAGGTTCAGCGCGGACAGCACGATGCCGACGACGACCAGCCGTGTCGCCCACGCGCGCGTGGCGGGCGTGGGCGCGGGAGCCGCCCCGGCCGGCGTCCGCGCGGGGCTCGCTCCGGATGCCGTCTCCGTGCCGCTCACCTCGGCCGGCACCTCTGGGCGCGTCTCGTGCGTCCTCTCCTCGGCGAACTTCTCCGTACGGGTTTCCGCGGTCCGTGTTTCCTCGCTGGCCATGCCGACCATCATAGAATCATGGGATGATTGGTTGTCCATCCCCGGGACGCCTCCGCCCCGGCTCCTCGTGCGAAGGTGTGCCATGCCCCTGAGCCACCCCCGCCGTTCGGCGCTGTCCGAGCAGGTCATCGCCGAGCTGCGCCAGCAGATCACCTCGGGCGAGTGGCCGGTCGGCGCCCGCATCCCCACCGAGCCGGAACTGGTGGAACAGCTCGGCGTCGCCCGCAACACCGTCCGCGAGGCCGTACGGGCGCTCGCGCACAACGGTCTGCTGGACATCCGCCAGGGCTCCGGCACCTACGTCGTGGCGACGAGCGAGCTGGCCGGCGTGATGCAGCGCAGGTTCGCCGCCGCCGACACCCGGCACATCGCCGAGCTGCGCTCCACGCTGGAGTCCGCGGCGGCGAAGCTGGCCGCCGAGCGGCGCACCGAGAAGGACCTCAAGCAGCTGGACACGCTCCTGGTGCGGCGCGAGGAGGCCTGGGAGAGCGGGGACGCGGAGGCCTTCGTGACCGCCGACGCGACGTTCCACCTGGCCGTGGTGGCCGCCTCGCACAACGACGTCATGACGGCGATGTACGCCGACCTGGGCGAGGTGCTGCGGGACTGGCTGCGCGCGGACGTCGGCACCCGGCTGACGCCGGAGGCGCACATGGATCACACCCGGCTGGTGGACGCGATCCGCGCGGGCGACGCGGAGGCGGCCGCAGCGGAGGCCGCGAGCTACCCGTTCCTTTGCCGTCCGGACAGGTTCAGCGCACCTTCTGGTGGCTGATCCAGACCGAGCGGACTTCCTTCCAGCACCGGCCGGTCAGCCGTACGGTCATGGCGGCCCCGGTGTCCGCGGGGGCGCTGTCGGTGTCGATGTCCCACCAGCGGGCGCACTCGATGTGCAGGCGTACCCGGTCCGTGTCGACGTAGGGGTTGTGGCAGTAGGTCACGACGTGCGAGCCGTCCACGGCGGTACGGCAGGCGGCGCCGAACAGTTCCGGCGCGGGAGGCTTGCCGTCGCTCACGCGCGCGTGGGGCGTCGCTTCGCACGGCAGGGACAGGACGAGGGCCGCGGCCACGGTCACCGGGGTCAGGCTGCGGAACAGACGCACAAGGGAACCTCCTCGGCAGGGCTGCGGAGGGATGCGCGAGAGGTGTGCGAGGCGCACGAAGTGTGCGAGGTGTACGCGGTCTGCGAGGGGTGCGAGGTCTGCGAGAGGTTTACGTAATCCAGGGTGCGCGGCGAGGGCGGTGATCACCCGGCCGGTGGGCCGAACGGGTGACGGCCGTCCGGGTCATACGAGCCGAGGCCCGCACCCGGGTGGGTGCGGGCCTCGGCCGTGGTCCGAGCCTCGGCGGCGGCTGTGATCAGGCGCCGATGGCGTGCAGGCCGCCGTCGACGTGGATGATCTCGCCGGTGGTCTTCGGGAACCAGTCGCTCAGCAGGGCGACGATGCCCTTGCCGGCCGGCTCCGGGTCCTTCAGGTCCCACTCCAGCGGGGCGCGGGTGTCCCACACGGAGGCCAGCTCGCTGAAGCCCGGGATGGACTTGGCGGCCATGGAGCCGAGCGGGCCGGCCGAGACGAGGTTGCAGCGGATGTTCTGCTTGCCCAGGTCGCGCGCCATGTAACGGCTGGTGGCCTCCAGGGCGGCCTTGGCCGGGCCCATCCAGTCGTACTGCGGCCAGGCGTACTGCGCGTCGAAGGTCAGACCGACGACGGAGCCGCCGTTCTGCATCAGCGGCAGGCAGGCCATGGTCAGCGACTTCAGGGAGAACGCCGAGACGTGCATGGCGGTGGCGACCGACTCGAACGGCGTGTTGAGGAAGTTGCCGCCGAGCGCGTCCTGGGGCGCGAAGCCGATGGAGTGGACGACGCCGTCGAGGCCGCCCAGCTCCTCGCCGACCACGTCGGCCAGGCGCGCGAGGTGCTCCTCGTTGGTGACGTCCAGCTCGATGACCTTGACCGGCTTCGGCAGCTTCTTGGCGATGCGCTCGGTCAGCGTGGGTCGCGGGAACGCGGTCAGGATGATCTCCGCGCCCTGTTCCTGGGCCAGCCGGGCCGCGTGGAAGGCGATGGAGGCCTCCGTCAGCACACCCGTGATCAGGATGCGCTTGCCCTCGAGAATTCCGCTCATGGTGATCAGTGACCCATTCCCAGTCCGCCGTCAACGGGGATGACGGCTCCAGTGATGTACGAGGCGTCGTCCGAGGCGAGGAACCGCACCGTCGCGGCGATCTCCTCCGGCTGCGCGTAACGGCCGAGCGGCACCTGCGACATGATGCCCTCGCGCTGCTCGTCGCTGAGGGCGCGGGTCATGTCGGTGTCGACGAAGCCGGGGGCGACGACGTTGAAGGTGATGTTGCGCGAGCCCAGCTCTCGGGCCAGGGAGCGCGCGAAGCCGACCAGGGCGGCCTTGGAGGCGGCATAGTTCGCCTGCCCCGCCGAGCCGAGCAGTCCGACCACGGAGGAGATCAGGACGACGCGGCCCTTCTTGGCCCGCAGCATGCCGCGGTTGGCACGCTTGACGACCCGGAAGGTGCCCGTGAGGTTGGTGTCGATGACCGAGGTGAAGTCCTCCTCGGACATGCGCATCAGCAGCTGGTCCTTGGTGACGCCGGCGTTGGCGACGAGGACCTCGACCGGACCGTGCTGGTCCTCGATCTCCTTGTAGGCCTGCTCCACCTGCTCGGAGTCGGTGATGTCGCACTTGACCGCGAGGAAGCCGGCCGGCGGCTCACCCGAGCGGTACGTGATCGCGACCTTGTCGCCGGCGTCGGCGAATGCGCGGGCGATGGCGAGGCCGATGCCCCGGTTGCCTCCGGTGACGAGAACCGAGCGGCTCAACGGATCACCCTTTCAATTGCGGTCTGCTGCGTTTCGACAACCCGCCCGAACACCTCGATGACAGGCGGCTTCATCGAAAACCTATCGGTAGTGCCGCTTCGCGGGGCAAGGGGGCACCGACAGTGGCTCGGGTGTGTCCCTGTCGGATCCCTACAGAAAGCACCGGAGCCCGGCCGAAACCTGTAGTGCCCGGGCCGGCTCCCGCGACATGATCTGACCCGACAGGCGACGACAGCAGGGAGACCTCCGTGCCCCATTCCATCGACGAAGCGTTCCTCGCGCTTCCGCTACGCGCTCTGGCCGACGCCGCGCTCGCACGGGCGCGTGCGCTCGGTGCAGAGCACGCGGACTTCCGGTTCGAGCGGGTGCGCAGCGCGTCCTGGCGGCTGAGGGACGCGAAGCCGGCCGGTACGTCGGACACCACCGACCTCGGCTACGCGGTCCGGGTCGTGCACGGCGGTACGTGGGGCTTCGCCTCCGGGGTGGACCTGACCATGGACGCGGCGGCGAAGGTCGCCTCGCAGGCGGTGGCGATGGCGAAGCTCTCCGCCAAGGTGATCAAGGCGGCGGGCTCGGACGAGCGAGTGGAGCTGGCCGACGAGCCGGTGCACGCCGACCGGACGTGGGTCTCGTCGTACGAGATCGACCCGTTCTCGGTACCCGCCGAGGAGAAGGCGACGCTGCTCGCCGAGTGGAGCGCGCGGCTGCTGGCCGCGAAGGGCGTGAACCACGTGGACGCCTCGCTGCTCACCGTGCACGAGAACAAGTTCTACGCCGACACCGCGGGCACCGTGACCACCCAGCAGCGGGTGCGGCTGCACCCGGAACTGACCGCGGTGTCGGTGGACGAGTCCAGCGGCGAGTTCGACTCGATGCGGACCGTCGCGCCGCCCGTGGGGCGCGGCTGGGAGTACCTGACGGGTACGGGCTGGGACTGGGACGGCGAGCTGGAGCGGATCCCGGAGCTGCTGGCCGAGAAGATGCGGGCGCCGAGCGTGCGGCCGGGGCTGTACGACCTGGTGGTCGACCCGTCAAACCTGTGGCTGACCATCCACGAGTCCATCGGCCACGCCACCGAGCTGGACCGCGCGCTCGGCTACGAGGCCGCCTACGCCGGCACCTCCTTCGCCACCTTCGACCAGCTCGGCAAGCTGCGCTACGGCTCGGAGCTGATGAACGTCACCGGCGACCGCACCGCCGAGCACGGCCTCGCGACCATCGGGTACGACGACGAAGGTGTCGCGGCGCAGTCCTGGGACCTGGTGAAGGACGGCACGCTCGTCGGGTACCAGCTGGACCGCAGGATCGCGAAGCTGACCGGGTCCGAGCGGTCCAACGGGTGCGCGTACGCCGACTCCCCCGCGCACGTGCCGGTGCAGCGCATGGCCAACGTGTCCCTGCGGCCGGATCCGGCCGGGCTCTCCACCGAGGACCTGATCGGGGGCGTCGACCGGGGCATCTACGTCGTCGGCGACCGGTCCTGGTCGATCGACATGCAGCGCTACAACTTCCAGTTCACCGGGCAGCGCTTCTTCAAGATCGAGAACGGGCGGATCACCGGGCAGCTGAAGGACGTCGCCTACCAGGCGACGACCACCGACTTCTGGGGCTCGATGACGGCCGTCGGCGGCCCTCAGACCTATGTCCTCGGCGGTGCCTTCAACTGCGGCAAGGCCCAGCCGGGCCAGGTCGCCGCGGTGTCCCACGGCTGCCCCTCGGCCCTCTTCCGAGGCGTCAACATTCTGAACACCACGCAGGAGGCAGGCCGATGAGCGCCCGCAGCAACAAGCCGCACGAGATCGTCGAGCAGGCCCTCGCGCTGTCCCGGGCCGACGGCTGCGTCGTCATCGCCGACGAGCAGTCGACCGCCAACCTGCGCTGGGCCGGCAACGCGCTCACCACCAACGGCGTCACCCGCGGCCGTACCCTCACGGTGATCGCGACCGTGGACGGCCAGGAGGGCACCGCCTCCGGTGTCGTGTCGCGCTCCGCGGTGACGGCGCGGGAACTGGAGCCGCTGGTGCGGGCCGCCGAGGCCGCCGCGCGCGGGGCCGGGCCCGCCGAGGACGCGCAGCCGCTGGTCGGCGGTGTGCCGGAGTCCCCGGACTTCCGGGACGCGCCCGCCGAGACCTCCTCCGCGGTGTTCGCCGACTTCGCCCCGGCGCTCGGTGAGGCCTTCGCGACGGCGCGTGCGGGCGGTCGCGAGCTGTACGGCTTCGCCAACCACGAGATGGTGTCGACGTACGTGGGGACCTCCACGGGGCTGCGGCTCAGGCACGACCAGCCGACCGGCACGCTGGAACTGAACGCCAAGTCCCCGGACCACACGCGCTCGGCTTGGGCGGGCCGCTCGACGCGGACCTTCAAGGACGTCGACCCGGGCGCCCTCGACGCCGAGCTGGCCGTACGCCTGGGCTGGGCCGAGCGGCGGGTGGAGCTGCCCGCGGGCCGCTACGAGACGCTGCTGCCGCCGACCGCGGTCGCGGACCTGCTGATCTACCAGCTGTGGTCGGCGTCGGGCAGGGACGCGGCCGAGGGCCGGACGGTGTTCTCCCGGCCGGGCGGCGGCACCCGCGTCGGCGAGCGGCTCACCGGGCTGCCGCTGAGCCTGCGCAGCGACCCGAACGAGCCGGGCCTGGAGTGCTCGCCGTTCGTGGTCGCCCACTCCTCCGGCGGCGACCAGTCGGTGTTCGACAACGGGCTGCCGGTGCGCTCCACCGAGTGGATCGACGAGGGGGTGCTCCGGAATCTGACCACCACCCGGCACAGTGCGGGCCTGACCGGGCTGCCGGTCGCCCCGGCCCTCGGGAACCTGATCCTGGACGGCGGCGAGGACCGTTCCCTGGAGGAGATGGTCGCGGACACCGAGCGCGGGCTGCTGCTGACCTGCCTGTGGTACATCCGCGAGGTCGACCCGGCGACGCTGCTGCTCACGGGCCTGACCCGGGACGGCGTCTACCTCGTGGAGAACGGCGAGGTGACCGGTCAGGTGAACAACTTCCGGTTCAACGAGTCGCCGGTGGACGTGCTCGGCAGGGCCTCGGAGGCGGGCCGTACGGAGAAGACGCTGCCGCGCGAGTGGAGCGACTGGTTCACCCGTGCCGCGATGCCCGCGCTGCGCATCCCGGATTTCAATATGAGCTCTGTCAGCCAGGGCGTATAACCTCGTAGTCGGCTGTCACCCGACGGCCGACTGATCATCAAGGAGACACGAGAACCGTGACGGACATCGTCGACGAGCTGAAGTGGCGTGGGCTGTTCGCCCTGTCCACCGACGAGGACGCTTTGCGCAAGGCGCTCGCGGACGGTCCCGTCACGTTCTATTGCGGCTTCGACCCGACCGCGCCGTCGCTCCATGTGGGACATCTGGTGCAGGTGCTCACCGTGCGCCGGCTCCAGCAGGCCGGACACCGGCCGCTGGCGCTGGTCGGCGGCGCGACGGGCCAGATCGGTGACCCGCGCCCCACCGCCGAGCGTACGCTGAACGACCCGGAGACGGTGGCCGGCTGGGTGGGCAGGCTGCGCTCCCAGATCGAGCCGTTCCTGTCCTTCGAGGGCGAGAACGCGGCGATCATGGTGAACAACCTCGACTGGACCGCGAACCTCACCGCGATCGAGTTCCTGCGGGACATCGGCAAGCACTTCCGCGTCAACAAGATGCTGACGAAGGACTCCGTGGCCCGCCGCCTGGAGTCCGACCAGGGCATCAGCTACACCGAGTTCAGCTACCAGCTCCTGCAGGGCATGGACTTCCTGCAGCTGTACCGGCGGTACGGCTGCACGCTCCAGCAGGGCGGCAGCGACCAGTGGGGCAACCTCACGGCCGGTCTCGACCTGATCCACCGGCTGGAGCCGGAGGCGGAGGCGCACGCGCTGGCCACCCCGCTGATGACCAAGGCCGACGGCACCAAGTTCGGCAAGACCGAGGGCGGCGCCATCTGGCTCGACCCGGAGATGACGACGCCGTACGCGTTCTACCAGTTCTGGCTGAACGTGGACGACCGGGACATCACGAAGTACATGCGGATCCTCTCCTTCAAGTCCCGCGAGGAGATCGAGGAGCTGGAGCGGCAGACCGAGGAGCGCCCGCAGGCCCGTGCCGCGCAGCGTGCGCTGGCCGAGGAGCTGACGACGCTGGTGCACGGTGCCGAGCAGACGGCCGCCGTGATCGCCGCGTCCAAGGCGCTGTTCGGTCAGGGCGAGCTGGCGGAGCTGGACGAGCGGACGCTGGCGGCGGCGCTGTCCGAGGTGCCGCACGTCCAGGTCGCCGAGCTGGGTCTGGTGACCGACCTGCTCGCCGAGACCGGCCTGGTCGCGAGCAAGTCGGCGGCGCGCCGGACGGTCAAGGAGGGCGGTGCCTACGTGAACAACGTGAAGGTGACCGCCGAGGACGCGGTGCCGGCCGCCGGGGACCTGATCCACGGCCGCTGGCTGGTGCTGCGCCGGGGCAAGAAGAACCTGGCGGCGGTCGAGGTCAAGGGCGCCTGAGTCAGAGTGAAGGGCGGCTTCCCGTGCGCGGGGAGCCGCCCTTCGCCGTGTCCGCCCTCAGGCCCGCGCTCTGCGTTTGCCCAGCGTCTCGCGGTAGAGGATGTCGCCGACGAACACGATGATGATCGCCGCGACGAGCTGGAAGACGTGCCGGCTCCAGTCGATGCCGCGGGTCGTCTCGACGCCTGCCGCGCGGGCGACGGCGTTGCCCACGAGGGCGCCGAGAATGCCACAGATGGTGGTCAGCCACAGGGGGCTGTGCTGCTTGCCCGGGATGAGCGCCTTCGCGATGAGGCCGAGCACGAATCCCACGATGATCGCCCACAGCCAGCCCATGGCCGCCTCCTCGTCCGTATGTATGTGTGCATTGGGGCCAGTCTGGGCGCACGGGCCGTACGGCGCCTGCCGGATACCCTCGTACGTACCCCGGGTGGTGGTGTTCGCGCAGGCGGGAGGCGACCCGGTCTCGTGGGCGGCGGGGGCGCGGCGTACCGTGGGAGGTGTTCCGGCCCGGTTCCCCGCCGAGCCCGGGCGTCGAGTGCGGGCCGGGGAGAGTCCGATGCGGGCGGATGGTGGAATGTGATGCGGAAGCAGCACGGCGGCGGCGTCCAGGTGTTCCGGATCACCGGCGCCCGGACCGGGCTCGCCGAGGACGTACGGGGCCGGCAGCGGCGGTACGTCATCTCGATGGCGATCCGTACCGTGTCGGTGATTCTCGCGGCCTCGCTCTGGAACGTGGAACGGTACGTCGCGATCGTGGCGCTGGTGCTGGGCGCGCTGCTGCCCTATGTCGCCGTGGTGATCGCGAACGCCGGCCGGGAACGGCCGCCTTCGCTTCCGTCGACCTTCGTCACCACGCCGATGAAGGTGGGGGCGCCTTCCACGCTTTCGCCGGTGGCGGAGATCGCGCCGCCCGCGCGGGAGGCAGAGGCGGAATCCGCGAAGGGTGACGTACCGCCGGATCCCGCGGCGGGGGCGGCCGGGAGCGGTCCTACCGGGCCTGACCACGGAGCGTGAGGCAAGCGGAGCGCGGGTTCCCGCCAAGCTCAGGAAAAGCTCAGATCAATCGTGCAGTTCCGGTGCCGGGCGGCAGGTGACCCGTGACATACTGCGTACGCGCTCCGCATCCCCCGTCGGAGCGACAGACCGACGCCGGGCAGCTCCCCCCGTGGCTGCTCGGCGTCGCCTTGTTCGCACCCGTTTTCCGCACCCGTTCTGTGAGACGAAGCCGTGAGTGAGCCGACGCCGATCTGTTCCGCCAAGGGGTGTCGTGCCGACGCCGTGTGGGTGCTGGCGTGGAACAACCCCAAGGTCCACACGCCGGAGCGGCGCAAGACGTGGCTCGCGTGCGACGAGCATCGCGAGCATCTGTCGCAGTTCCTCGGGGTCCGGGGCTTCCTGAAGGATGTCGTGCCGTTCACCGAGTGGGACGGGACCGGTTCAGCCGCCGATCGCTGACATGGGCCGGTCCGGCTGCACGAACGACGGGTCGTCCAGTCCCGCTCCCGCCTTCTTGCCCCACATCGCCTGACGCCAGACGCGGGCGATCTCCTCGTCGGGCGCGTCGGAGCGCAGGGCCGTGCGCAGGTCGGTCTCCTCCGTGGCGAAGAGGCAGGAACGTATCTGACCGTCCGCGGTGAGACGGGTGCGGTCGCAGGCCGCGCAGAACGGGCGGGTGACCGAGGCGATCACGCCGACCCGCTGCGGGCCGCCGTCGACCAGCCAGCGCTCCGCCGGTGCCGAGCCGCGCTCCGCCGTCCCCTCGGGGGTGAGGTCGAAGCGGGTGCGCAGCGAGGCCAGGATGTCGGCGGCGGTGACCATGCCCTCGCGCTTCCAGCCGTGCTGGGCGTCCAGGGGCATCTGCTCGATGAAGCGCAGTTCGTACTCGTGCTCCAGGGCCCAGGCCAGCAGGTCGGGGGCCTCGTCGGCGTTCAGGCCGGGCATCAGGACCGAGTTGACCTTGACCGGGGTGAGACCGGCGTCGTGGGCGGCCGCGAGACCGTCGAGGACGTCCTTGTGGCGGTCGCGGCGGGTCAGGGTCTTGAAGACGTCCGGGCGCAGGGTGTCGAGGGAGACGTTGACCCGGTCCAGGCCCGCCTGCTTCAGGGCGGCGGCGGTCCGCTTGAGACCGATGCCGTTGGTGGTGATCGACATCTGGGGGCGCGGGGCGAGGGCCGCGACGCGCTCGACGATGCCCACGACGCCGGGGCGCAGCAGCGGCTCGCCGCCGGTGAAGCGGACCTCCTCGATGCCGAGCAGGCGTACCGCGATGTCGATCAGGCGGACGATCTCGTCGTCCGTGAGCAGATCGGGCTTCGCCAGCCACTGCAGGCCCTCCTCGGGCATGCAGTAGGTGCAGCGCAGATTGCACCGGTCGGTCAGCGAGACCCTCAGGTCGGTGGCCACTCGGCCATAGGTGTCGATGAGCACGTGGGCCCCCTCCCTCGTTCTTCGGTACGGAGCGTTCATCTCCTGCCACCTGCGAGCCTACGCGAGACCACCGACATCGACAGCCGCTCAGCCCCCGTGCGATACGACGAAGCCGCGTCGCGGGGACCGTGCGGGCCCCGCGGCGCGGCTGATGTCGCGGATCTCAGTGCGCTCCGGTGCCGGTCAGGGACCGTACCTCCAGTTCGGCGTACTTGCCGGCGTCCGGGACCTCCTTGGACAGCAGGGTGCCCACCACGCCCAGCAGGAAGCCGACCGGGATCGAGATGATTCCCGGGTTCTCCAGCGGGAACCAGTGGAAGTCGGCGTCGGGGAACATCGAGGTGGGTTTGCCCGACACGACCGGCGAGAACAGCACCAGGCCGACCGCGGTGACCAGGCCGCCGTAGATCGACCACAGGGCGCCGGAGGTGGTGAACCGCTTCCAGAACAGGCTGTAGAGGAGGGTCGGCAGGTTCGCGGAGGCGGCGACGGCGAAGGCGAGGGCCACCAGGCCGGCCACGTTCAGGTCGCGGGAGAGGGTGCCCAGGACGATCGAGACGGCGCCGATGCCGACGGTCGCGTACCGGGCCGCGTTGATCTCCTGCTTCTCCGTCGCCTGGCCCTTCCTGATGACGTTGGCGTAGATGTCGTGGGCGAACGACGAGGACGAGGCCAGGGTGAGGCCGGCGACGACCGCGAGGATGGTGGCGAAGGCGACCGCGGAGATGGTGGCCAGCAGGATGGCGCCCCAGCTGGAGTCCACGCCCCCGAGGTGCAGCGCGAGCAGGGGGGCGGCGGTGTTGCCCGCCTTGTTGGAGGCGATGATCTCGTCCGGCTTGATCAGCGCGGCCGCGCCGAAGCCGAGGGCGAGGGTCATCAGGTAGAAGGCGCCGATCAGGCCGATCGCCCAGATCACGGACTTGCGGGCGGCCTTGGCGGTCGGGACCGTGTAGAAGCGGATCAGGATGTGCGGCAGGCCCGCGGTGCCGAGGACCAGGGCGATGCCGAGGGAGAGGAAGTCCAGCTTGGTGGTGCCGGTGGCGCCGTACTTCAGGCCGGGCTCCAGGAACGCCGAGCCCTTGCCGCTGTTGTCGGCGGCCTTGCCGAGCAGGTCCGAGACGTCGAAGTGGAACTTCAGCAGGACCAGGAAGGTCAGCAGGACGGCACCGGCGATCAGCAGGACCGCCTTGACCATCTGGACCCAGGTGGTGCCCTTCATGCCGCCGATGGTGACGTACACGATCATCAGGACGCCGACCAGGGCGACGATGCCGATCTTGCCGCCGTCGCTGGTGATGCCCAGGAGCAGGGAGACGAGGACGCCCGCGCCGGCCATCTGGGCGAGCAGGTAGAAGATCGACACGACGATGGTGGAGACGCCGGCGGCCGTACGGACGGGCCGCTGGCGCATCCGGTAGGCCAGGACGTCGCCCATCGTGTAGCGGCCGGAGTTGCGCAGCGGCTCGGCGACCAGGAGCAGGGCGACCAGCCAGGCGACCAGGAAGCCGATGGAGTACAGGAAGCCGTCGTAGCCGAACAGGGCGATGGCGCCGGCGATGCCGAGGAAGGACGCGGCGGACATGTAGTCGCCGGAGACGGCGAGGCCGTTCTGGAAGCCTGTGAACTGCCGTCCGCCGGCGTAGAAGTCGGCGGCGTCCTTGGTCTGGCGGCCGGCCCAGACGGTGATAACGAGGGTCGCGGCGACGAACACCGCGAACAGTGTGATGATCAGCGGCCGGTGTTCGCTCGCCTCGCCGGCGGCGAGCAGGGTGTGCTGTGCGGGGCTCATGCGCCGCCCTCCATCCGGGACTTGATGGCCTCGGCCTTGGGGTCGAGCTTGGCGGCGGCGTGGCGCGCGTACCACCAGGCGATGAGGAACGTGGTGAGGAACTGAGCGAGGCCCAGGACGAGGGCCACGTTGATGTTGCCGGCCACCTTGGTGCCCATGAAGCCGCCCGCGTAGTTGGAGAGCAGGACGTACAGCAGGTACCAGGCGATGAAGGCGATGGTCAGCGGGAAGGCGAAGGAGCGGTGCGCGCGGCGCAGTTCACCGAACTCCGCGCTGTGCTGCACCTCGGTGAACTCCTCGGTGGAGGGAAGGTGGGCCGGTGATTTGGCGGGGGGCGGTGTCTCGGTAGCCACGGAGTCTCCTCGTGTCACGGACATGCGCTGTCGGACTTCGCTCGGACAGGGATCACGCTACCGGGAGTCACCGTTCGCATTCCGAAGGTGATCCCGGCGGGGGGCCGCGATCCTGATGGGCCCCCCGTCCACGGTCACGGCGCCACGCGCGGAGGGGTTCAAGTCCGTCCGGCTCTTTCGGATTGCCCCTTTCGTAGATCAGCCCGTGGAGATAGCTTCACCCTGCGCACTCGTCATGTACCTGCCCGAGCACCACCGTGTCTCGGGCGGATCCGTCTTCGGATGATGTGGAGATCCCATGGCTCATCTGCGTTCCAGACGCCGGCTCGCACTGGCCGTGCCGGTCGTACTGTCCCTGACCGCGTCGTTCGGCTTCCTGCCCTCGGCGGCCTCGGCGGCGACAGTGACGGCGACGACCACGGCGGCGCGGGCGGCGGACTCTCCCCTCCTCGCCTATGTGGTCAACACCAGAGCGGACCATCACACGATCGAGTCGGTGCTGCGGGCGGTCGCCCGCAACGGCGGAACCGTCGTGGCGAGTTACGACCGCATCGGGGTGATCGTCGCGCACTCGGCGAACCCCGGATTCGCGGAGCGGATGCGCGCGGTGCGCGGCGTCGACTCCGCGGGCGCGACGCGCACCGCGCCGCTGGCCCCGGCGGGGACCACGGACGAGGGAGCCGTGCGGGTCCTGTCGAAGGCGGAGGCGGCGAAGGCCGCCAGGAGCGCGACGGCCGGTCAGGAGCCCCTGGAGGCCGACCAGTGGGACCTGCGGGCGATCGGCGCCGACAAGGCGGCGGCCGTCAACCCGGGGAGCAGGAATGTGACCGTCGGGGTGATCGACACAGGCGTCGACGACACCCACCCGGACATCGCCCCGAACTTCTCCCCCTCGCAGAGCGCCAACTGCGTGAGCGGCAAGGCGGACACGACCTACGGCGCCTGGCGTCCGGCGGACGCCGACCACTACCACGGCACCCATGTGGCGGGCGAGATCGCCGCGGCCCGCAACGGGATCGGCGTGGCGGGTGTGGCCCCCGGGGTGAAGGTGGCGAGCATCACCGTGGCCCAGCCGGACGCCACCTCGCTGTTCTACCCGGAGAGCGTGGTCTGCGCCTTCGTGTTCGCGGCGGACCACGGCATCGAGGTCACCAACAACAGCTACTACGTCGACCCGTGGCTGTACAACTGCATGGACGACCCCGATCAACGTGCCATCGTCGACGCGGTCAACAGGGCCCAGCTGTACGCACAGCGCAAGGGCACGCTCAATGTGGCCTCGGCCGGCAACTCCAACGACGACCTGGACGCGGACGCGCTCACGGACGACTCCAGCCCGGACGACTCGACGGCCGGCACGCGCACGGTCGACCCGCACACGTGCTTCGACGTGCCGACCCAGCTGCCCGGGGTGGTCACCGTCAGCGCGGTGGGCGTCAAGGGCACGAAGTCGTACTACTCCAGCTACGGCCGGGGCGTCGTCGACGTGGCGGCACCGGGCGGGGACAAGTTCCAGATCCCGGACACGCCGTCGCAGAACGGCCGCATCCTGTCCACGCTGCCGAACGGCCAGTACGGCTTCCTCCAGGGCACGTCGATGGCGTCCCCGCACGTCGCCGCCGTGGCCGCGCTGCTGAAGTCGGCCCACCCGCACGCCACCCCGGCCCAGTTGCAGGCCCTGCTGAAGGCCCAGGCGGACAACCCGGGTTGCCCGAGCGCGCCCTACGACGGTGACGGCGACGGGGTCGTGGACGCGACCTGCGCCGGCGGCAAGCGCGTGAACGGCTTCTACGGCTTCGGGGTCGTCGACGCGCTGCGCGCGGTCAGGTAGACGCCACCGGCACGGCTTCCCGCACGGCACGCTCGTACCGCGAACGAACTGGAGAGACAGACACATGACAGCGCCCCAGCCGCGCTTCCGCCGCGCCCTGGTGATCCCGGTCGGGATGGCCATGGCCACGGCCCTCGCGTTCCTGCCCGACGTCACCGCGTCCGCGGCCGACGGCACGTCCCCGGCAGCCGCCGTCCGCACCACGGCCGGCGACGGAACCTCGCTCAGCTACGTCGTCAACGTCCGTCCCGGGCACGGCGTCTCCGCGCGCGTGAAGAAGGCCATCGCCGAGGCCGGCGGGTCGGTGGTGATCGCGTACGACCGGATCGGCGTGATCGTCGTCCACTCCGCGAACCCGGACTTCGCCAGGACCGTCCGCGGGGTCCGCGGGGTGGACTCGGCCGGCGCCACGCGCAACGCGCCGCTGCCCGCCCAGTCCACCACCGACGTGGGCACACCGAAGGTGCTCAGCGCCGGGGAGGTCGCGGCGGCCGGCGCCGGGGCGGCGGCCGGGCAGGACCCGCTGGAGCCGCTCCAGTGGGACCTGCCGGCCATCAAGGCGGAAAAGGCGCACGAGAAGACGCTGGGCAGCCGGAACGTCACGGTCGCCGTCATCGACACGGGCGTCGACGACACCCACCCGGACATCGCGCCCAACTTCGACCGCGACGCCTCCGCCAACTGCGTGTCGGGCAAGCCGGACACGACGGACGGCGCCTGGCGTCCGAGCGCGTCGGAGAGCCCGCACGGCACGCACGTGGCGGGCGAGATCGCGGCCGCGAAGAACGGCGTGGGCGTCACGGGCGTGGCGCCGGGCGTCAAGGTGGCGGGCATCAAGGTCGCCAACCCGAACGGCTACTTCTACACGGAGGCCGTGGTCTGCGGCTTCGTGTGGGCGGCCGAGCACCACGTGGACGTGACCAACAACAGCTATTACACCGACCCGTGGTACTTCAACTGCACCACCGACCCGGACCAGAAGGCGCTCGTCGACGCCGTCACCCGGGCCTCTCGGTACGCGGAGAGGAAGGGCACGGTCAACGTCGCGGCGGCGGGCAACGAGAGCTACGACCTCGCCTCCCGCTCGATCACGGACCCGGTGTCCCCGAACGACGGCACCCCGTCGGACCGGGTGATCGACCCGCGCAAGTGCTTCGACATACCGACCCAGCTGCCGGGCGTGGTGACCGTCGCCGCGACCGGGGCGAAGGGCCTGAAGTCGTCCTTCTCCAACTACGGCCTCGGTGTCGTCGACATCGCGGCGCCCGGCGGCGACTCGACGGGCTATCAGAAGCCGGAGCCCCCGGCGACCAGCGGTCTCATCCTGGGCCCGCTGCCGGGTGGCAAGTGGGGCTACATGGCCGGTACGTCGATGGCGACGCCGCACGTCGTCGGTGTTGCCGCATTGATCAAGTCAACCCATCCGCACGCCTCCGCCGCACTGGTCAAGGCTCTGCTGTACGCGGAGGCCAACGCCACGCCGTGCACGGATCCGTACGACATCGACGGTGACGGCAAGGTCGACGCGGTGTGCCAGGGGTCGAAGAACCACAACGGCTTCTACGGCTGGGGCACGGCGGACGCGCTGGCCGCGGTGACCAGGTAGGGCCCTGTGCGGGGCGGGTCGGCCGGGCGGCGAGCCCGGTCGACCCGCCCCGCACGCATATGTTGATTGAATCAATAATGCATAGTGCAGTCATGACAGACATCAAGTTCGCCTGGACCGCACTGGGCGGCGACCCCGCGCTGACTTCGCGCCTGTCCACGGTCGAGCGCACGGGGACCCTGGAATCGCGCCTGCCGGTACGGCAGCTGGCGCGCGCCTGCGTCGGCGCGTGTGCGCTGGCCGCCGCCGAACTGGGGGCGCGGCGGGCCGGGCTCGGCGAAGTTCCCCGGGCGGTGGTGGACGACGGGGCGGTCGCCGCCGCCTTCCACAGTGAGCGGCTGCTGCGGATGGACGGGCGGGCGCCGGTGTCCTTCGCACCGCTGTCGCGTTTCTGGCGGACGACCGACGGCTGGGTGCGCACCCACGCCAACTACCCGCACCACCGGGCCCGGTTGCTCGCCGCGCTGGGCCTGTCAGAGGGCGCCTCGGTGGAGGAGGCGGCGGGCCGGTTCGCCGAGCGCACCGCCCTGGAGACGGAGGAGGCGGTGTACGAGGCCGGCGGCCTCGCCGTGGCCCTGCGCACCCCCAAGGAGTGGGCGGCCCACGAGCAGTCCGCCCACCTGGCCGCGCGGCCGCTGGTCGAACGCGAACTGCTCGGCCCGGCACGCGCACGCGTGCTCCCGCCACTCGACCCGGCCACCGCTCCCCTGCTGCCGGCCGCCGGGCTCCGCGTCCTGGACCTGACCCGGGTCCTGGCCGGTCCGGTCGCCACCCGCACCCTCGGGCTGCTCGGCGCCGAAGTGCTGCGCCTGGACGCGCCGCACCTGCCCGAACTGGCCGACCAGCACGCCGACACGGGCTTCGGGAAGCGGTCGGCGGCCCTCGATCTCGCCGTCGGCCGGGACGCCTTCGAGGAACTGCTCGCCTCCGCGGACGTCGTGGTCACCGGCTACCGGCCGGGCGCCCTGGACCGGTTCGGGCTGTCCCCCGAGGCGCTGGCCGAGCGGCGCCCGGGCCTGGTCGTGGCGCAGGTGTCGGCGTGGGGCGCTTACGGCCCCTGGCGCGGACGGCGCGGCTTCGACAGCCTGGTCCAGGTGGCCACCGGGATCGCGGCGACCGAGGGCTCGGCCGGGGAACCCGGCGCGCTGCCCGCGCAGGCCCTGGACCACGGCAGCGGCTATCTGCTGGCGGCGGCCGTGCTGCGGGCGCTGGCCGAGCAGTCGTACGACGGGCACAGCCGGCTGGTGCGGCTGGCGCTCGCCCGGACCGCGCGCTGGCTGACGGACGGGATCGAGCCCGCGCCGGCCACGGGTGCCGCCCATGAGGGGCCGGACGCCTGGCTGGCCGAGACGGACAGCCGTCTCGGCCTGCTGCGGTACGCCCTGCCACCGGTGTCCTTCACGGGCGGCCCGGCCGACTGGGCGCGGCCTCCGGTGCCGTGGGGTTCGGACGCGCCGGTCTGGAGCTGAGTACGGTCCGGAGCCGAGCAGGCGAACGGCCGGGCTGTGCGCGCTGTCGCACGGCCCGGCCGTCACGTGTGTGCCGCGACGGCCGGCCGGCGGGTCGGTCCGGTCGCCGGTGACGCGGTCGTCGTCGGCTCAGCCGTTGGTGACGATCACCTTGAGCGCGGTGCGCTCGTCCATCGCCTTGTAGCCGTCCGGCACGCCCTCGATGCCGACGGTCATGTCGAACACCGGCGAGGGGTCGATCGTGCCGTCGAGGACGTCGGGCAGCAGCTCCGGGATGTAGGTGCGGACCGGGGCGACGCCGCCGCGCAGGGCGATGTTGCGGTCGAACATGACGCTGAGGTCCAGGCCGGTGCCGCTGCCGTGGGGCACGCCCACGAAGCCGATCGCGCCGCCGTCGCGGGTGATGTTCACGGCCGTCCGCATGGACTGCTCGGTGCCGACCGCCTCGACCACGCCGTGCGCGCCCTGGCCGCGGGTGAGCTCGCGCACGGCCTCGACGGCCGCGTCCCCGCGCTCGGCAACGACGTCGGTGGCGCCGAAGCGGCGCGCGATGTCGGTGCGGGCCTCGTGGCGGCCGAGGGCGATGATGCGCTCGGCGCCGAGCCGCTTGGCGGCCAGCACGGCGCACAGGCCGACAGCGCCGTCACCGACCACGGCGACCGTGGCACCGGGGCGGGCGCCCGCGCCGAGGGCGGCGTGGTGGCCGGTGCCGAGGACGTCGGAGAGGGTCAGCAGGGCGGACAGCAGGTGGTCGTCGGAGGCCGCCTCCTTGGGCAGCTGGACGAGGGTGCCGTCGGCGAACGGCACGCGGACGGCCTCGCCCTGGCCGCCGTCGTAGCCGACGGAGCCCCAGAAGCCGCCGTGTTCGCAGGAGGTCGTCAGGCCCTCGCGGCAGTAGTCGCAGACGCCGTCGGACCACATGAAGGGCGCGACCACCAGGTCGCCGCGCTTGAGGGTGCCGACCTCGGAGCCGATCTCCTCGACGATGCCGAGGAACTCGTGCCCGATGCGCTGTCCGGCCTGACGCGCCGCCTCACCGCGGTAGGCCCACAGGTCGCTGCCGCAGATGCAGGAGCGCAGCACGCGCACGACGGCGTCGGTGGGCAACTGCACCACGGGCTCGGGGACGTCCTCCACGCGCATGTCGAACGGGGCGTGGATGGTGGTGGCGCGCATGGCGAGGATCCTTCTCGTGCGGTGTCGTGCGGTGCGCCCGAAGGGTGGTCGAGCGCAGTTCACGGTACGCCGTCGCTCACTCGGGCCGCGCGTCGAGGGTGGGTGCCGGCTGCCAGCCGGGTCCCCGGAACACCCGCCCGGCGCGTTCGCGCCACCCGGACGCGTTCCTGAGGTCCCGCGCGATGGCCGCGTACTCGTGCGTGGCCACCTTGATCGGGTTGAACGTGTCGATGTTCTTGGTCAACCCGTAGACGGGCCGTTCCGCCTCCGCGGCGAACGTGCCGAAGAGGCGGTCCCAGACGATGAGGATCCCGCCGAAGTTCCGGTCGAGGTAGCCGCCCTGGGAGGCGTGGTGCACGCGGTGGTGGGAGGGCGTGTTGAACACGGACTCGAACCACCGGGGCATCTTGTCGATCCGCTCGGTGTGGATCCAGAACTGGTAGACGAGGTTGACCGAGGAACAGAAGGCGAGCGCGGCCGGGTGCACGCCGGCGGCGACGAGGGGGACGTAGAACGGCCAGACGGTCAGCGAGGTCCAGGGCTGGCGGAGCGCGGTGCTGAGGTTGAACTTCCTGCTGGAGTGGTGGACGACATGGCAGGCCCACAGGACGCGGATCACGTGGTGGCCGCGGTGGGACCAGTAGTAGAGGAAGTCCTGCGCGAGCAGCATCGGCGCCGGCGTCCACCACAGGACGGGCACGCGCAGCGGGGTGAGGGCGTAGACAGCCGTGTAGATCGCGACGACGGGGATCTTCCACAAGGCGTCGAAGGCGAGGCTGCCGAGCCCCATGGACATGCTCGTCGCGGTGTCCTTCGCCTCGTATCCGGCCGCCTCCTCGTCGGGATGGAGGCGGACGCCGATCATCTCGACGACGGTCAGCAGCAGGAAGGCGGGTATCGACCAGACCACGGCATCGGGGAGGTTCGGCATGGGTGCACCGTAGAGCCGCCGGCCGGCCGGGAACAGAGGTTGTTACCCATAAGTATGGCCGGGCCCCCGCCGCCCGCGGTGAAGGCGAGGAGGCCGGCCCAGGCCGCGTGACCGGGGCCGGCCGGTTCGTCCGGGCCGCCGCTCGGCTCCACGCGCACGTGCGCCTTCCGCGCGTCCCGCGCGGTGAGGCCCGGCCGCCGCCCGGACCAGGCCCCGCGCCCCCAACAGCCGTGCCGGCTCGGCCGGTTCCGCGGCCTTCCGGGCACGCACGGGCGTACGGGAGCCGAGCGCGGGGCCGGACCGCGGGCCGGACCGCGGCACCTCAGGGGCGGCGCTGTCAGTCGGGGCCCGTATCCTCAGTGACCATGCTCGAAGACCGTGCGACCGCAGTGTCCGCCCCCACCCAGTGGCCGGCCGCGTACCCGAAGGGATACGCGGTCGTTGACGTGGAGACCACCGGCCTGGCCCGGGACGACCGGATCATCTCCGCGGCCGTGTACCGGCTGGACACGCGCGGCGAGGTCGAGGACCACTGGTACACGCTGGTCAACCCCGAGCGCGATCCGGGCCCCGTGTGGATACACGGACTGACGAGCGACGTGCTCGAAGGGGCGCCGCTCTTCGCGGACGTCGCGGAGGAGTTCGCGGCCCGCCTGGACGGCCGGGTGCTGGTGGCGCACAACGCGGTCTTCGACTGGCAGATGATCGCGCGGGAGTACGCGCGCGCAGAGCGCGAGGCGCCGGTACGGCAACGGCTGTGCACCATCGCGCTGTCCAAGGAGCTGGCGCTGCCGCTGCCCAACTTCAAGCTGGAGTCGCTGGCAGCGCACTTCGGGGTCGTACAGCAGCGGGCGCACCACGCGCTGGACGACGCGCGCGTGCTCGCGGAGGCGTTCCGGCCCAGCCTGCGGGCCGCGGCGGCAGGCGGCGTACGGCTGCCGCTGCTGGAGTGCCGCCCGCTGACGGAGTGGTCGGACGCGCCCCGGATCGGCCGGCAGGCGAGCGGAAGTCACGGCGACCACCGGCAGGGCGGTTGGCGCCCGTCCCGGAAGCGGCCCGCCTGTCCCTACCCCAACCCGGGGCGGTACGAAGACGGCAGACCTCTCAAGCAGGGCATGCGGGTGGCGTTCTCCGGCGACACGTCCACCGAACGGGAGCTGCTGGAGGACCGGGCGACCGAGGCCGGGCTGCACGTGGCGACCAGCCTGTCCCGGCTGACCAGCCTGCTGGTCACCAACGACCCCGACTCCGGCACCTCGAAGGTGGTGAAGGCCCGCCAGTTCGGCACGCCGGTCGTGGACGAGGCGGCCTTCGGGCAACTGCTCCGGGACGTCGAGCCCGCCGCCGGATGACCGCGCCCGGGCGACCACGCCCGGGTGACCGTGCCCGGGCGATCGCGCCGAGCGACCGCACCGAGTGACCGTACGGATGGGTGATTGTCGGCGACTCGCCCGGCGCCCGCTCGCCCGGGAGTCGGTGACGGCTCACCCTGTGGCGCATGGCGAGATGCGAAGTTTGCGGCAATGACTACGGAATGACCTTCGAGGTCCACGCACAGGGTGCTGTGCACGTGTTCGACTGCTTCTCCTGCGCGATCCACCGTATGGCCCCGATCTGCGAGCACTGCCGGGTGCAGATCATCGGGCAGGGCGTGGAGGTGGACGGCCACTGGTACTGCGGCGCCCACTGCGCGCGGGCCGAGGGGAAGACGGGGGTGGTGGACCGGGTGTGACCCGGTACCCGCCCGAATGCACCCCACGGCCCGGGGGTACCGTCGTGGGGTGCACCGCTACCGCTTCCTGCTGACCCTCCAGTGGGTGATCCTCACCCTCGTCTCGATCGCCCTGATCCCGACGATGATCAAGCTCGGTTTCTGGCAGCAGCACCGGTACGAGGAGCGCACGGCCCGCAACAACCTGGTCACGAGCGCGCTGCACGCCAAGCCGGTGCCGGTGGAACGGCTCACCTCCCCCGGGCACGCCGTGACCCGCACCGAGAGGTACCGGACCGTCACCGCGACCGGCGCCTTCGACCCCTCCCGCGAGGTCGTGGTCCGCCGTCGGACCAACTCCGACGGCGAGGTCGGCTTCCACGTCCTGACCCCGTTCGTCCTGGCGGACGGCAGGGTGCTGCTGGTCAACCGCGGCTGGATCCCGGCGAACGGGGTGCAGACCGCCTTCCCCAGGATCCCCGCGCCACCGGCCGGCCGGGTCACCATCACCGGCCGGCTGAAGCCCGACGAGACCACCGCGGCGAGCGGCATCAAGAACGTCAAGGGCCTGCCCGACCGGCAGATCATGCTGATCGACAGCGCGCAGCAGGCGCGCCGGCTCGGCGCGAAGGTGGTCGGCGGCTACGTCGAGCAGACCGCGCCGGAGCCCAGGGGCGACTCACCGGAGCAGATCACCGACCCCGGCAGCGAGGACGCCCCGCTGAACTACGCGTACATGATCCAGTGGTGGCTGTTCGCCGCGGCCGTGCCGGTGGGCTGGTGGTTCCTGGTCCGCCGCGAGATCCGCGACCAGGAGGAGGCGGTGGCCGAGGGCACGCCGGAGGAGCCGGAACCGGCCGCCGTCTGACGGCCGCCCGAGCCACCCTCCCGGTGGGCCCGGCGCACCTGGCACACCCGGCGCGCCCGGCGTGTCCCGGAGAAACGTCACTCCCCCGGCGCACCACCTGATTGGCCCCCAGGGTCGCAGGGAAACCGCATCCCGTGAACGCGCGCATCGAGGACTACGCCCTCATCGGGGACGAGCAGACCGCGGCCCTGGTCGGCCTGGACGGCTCGATCGACTGGCTGTGCCTGCCCCGCTTCGACTCCGGCGCCTGTTTCGCCCGGCTCCTGGGGGACGAGGACAACGGTCACTGGCGGATCGCCCCGAAGGGCGCGGACGTCTGCACGCGCCGCGCCTACCGCCCCGACACCCTCGTCCTGGACACCGAGTGGGAGACCGCCGAGGGCACGCTCCGCGTCACCGACCTGATGCCCCAGCGCGAACGCGCCCCCGACGTCGTCCGCATCGTCGAGGGCGTCAGCGGGCGGGTCACCGTACGCAGCACGCTCCGGCTGCGCTTCGACTACGGGTCCATCGTCCCGTGGATGCGCCGCTCCAACGGCCATCGGGTGGCCGTCGCCGGGCCGGACTCGGTGTGGCTGCGCACCGAGCCCCATGTGCGCATCTGGGGCGAGGACTTCGGCACCCACGCGGAGTTCACCGTGGGCGAGGGCGAGCGGGTCGCGTTCGTGCTGACCTGGCACCCCTCGCACGAACCGCGTCCGCCGCTGATCGACCCCTACGCGGCGCTCAGCACCAGCGTCCGGGACTGGCGGCGCTGGACGAACCGCTGCCGCTACGAGGGGCCGTACCGGGACGCCGTCGTACGGTCCCTGCTCACGCTCAAGGCCCTCACCTACCGCCCGACCGGCGGGATCGTCGCCGCGGCCACCACCTCGCTGCCCGAGGAACTGGGCGGGGTGCGCAACTGGGACTACCGCTACTGCTGGCTGCGCGACTCCACGCTCACCCTCGGCGCCCTGCTGTCCGCCGGTTACAAGCAGGAGGCCGAGGCCTGGCGCGACTGGCTGCTGCGCGCGGTCGCGGGCGACCCCGCGGACCTGCAGATCATGTACGGCCTGGCGGGCGAGCGGCGGCTGCCGGAGTGGGAGCTGCCCTGGCTGGCCGGCATGGCCGGCTCCCGCCCCGTACGGGTCGGCAACGGCGCCGTCGACCAGCTCCAGCTGGACGTGTACGGCGAGGTGATGGACTCGCTGGAGCTGGCACGCGCCGCCGGCCTGTCCACCAAGCCGCACATGTGGTCGCTGCAGTGCGCGCTGATGAAGTTCCTGGAGTCGGCCTGGCGGCAGCCCGACGAGGGCCTGTGGGAGGTGCGCGGCGGTCGGCGGCAGTTCGTGCACTCCAAGGTGATGGTGTGGGTGGCCGCCGACCGCGCCGTACGGACGCTGGAGCGGCATCCCGAGCTGACCGGCGACCTGGCGGCCTGGCGGGCGATGCGCGACGAGGTACACGCCGAGGTGTGCGAGCGGGGCTACGACCCACGGCGCAACACCTTCACCCAGTACTACGGTTCGCGTGAACTGGACGCCTCGGCGCTGCTGATCCCCCGCTTCGGCTTCCTGCCGCCCGACGATCCGCGGGTGATCGGCACGGTCGACGCGATCCGCGCGGACCTGGGCCACGACGGCCTCGTGCGCCGGTACGACACCGACGCCGTCGGCGTCGACGGGATGCCCGGCGGCGAGGGCGCCTTCCTCGCCTGCTCGTTCTGGCTGGCGGACGCCCTGCACATGACGGGCCGCCCCGACGAGGCCCGGGAGCTGTTCGAGGAGCTGGTGGGCCTCACCAACGACGTGGGTCTGCTGGCCGAGGAGTACGACGCGGTGGCCGGCTGCCAGTTGGGCAACTACCCGCAGGCCTTCAGCCACATCGCCCTGGTGAACAGCGCCCTCACCCTGTTCGGGGACGAGCCGGTCGTGGGGGCCGGAGACTGCCGGGACGGCCACGGGGCAGGATAGGGGCCATGGATCTTGGACTGAAGGACCGGGTGTACATCGTCACCGGCGCCACGCGCGGGCTGGGCCACGCCGCCGCGCGGCAGCTGGTGGCCGACGGGGCGAAGGTGGTCATCACCGGGCGCGACGAGAAGCGGGTGGCCGAGGCGGCCGCCGAACTGGGCCCGGACGCGGTGGGCGTGGCCGCCGACAACAGCGACACGTCGGCTCCGGAGCGGCTGATCGCGGCCGCGCGGGAGCGTTTCGGCCGTTTCGACGGCATTCTCATCAGCGTCGGCGGACCGCCGCCCGGGTTCGTCGCCGACAACACGGACGAGCAGTGGCGTGACGCGTTCGAGACGGTGTTCCTCGGCGCGGTGCGGTTCGCCCGCGCCGCCGCGGCCGCGCTGGAGCCGGGCGGGGTCATCGGGTTCGTGCTGTCCGGGTCGGTGTACGAGCCGATTCCGGCACTGACGATCTCCAACGGGCTGCGGCCCGGACTCGCCGGTTTCGCCAAGTCCCTCGCGGACGAGCTGGGGCCCCGGGGCATCCGGGTGCTGGGGCTGCTCCCGGCGCGCATCGACACGGATCGCGTGCGCGAGCTGGACGGGATGTCGGCGGACCCCGAGGCCACCCGCGCGGCCAACGAGTCCCGGATCCCGCTGCGGAGGTACGGGAAGCCGGAGGAGTTCGGGAAGACCGCGGCGTTCCTGCTGTCTCCCGCGGCCTCTTATCTGACCGGGATCATGGTGCCGGTGGACGGGGGCATGCGGCACGGGTTCTGACGGCCCGCCTGTTTGAGGAGGTACGTGGCCGCGCGGGACGCATGACACGCGCGGGGACGCTCGGGCCGCGCGGGCCGCACACGGATACGCGCTGGATGCGTCCCTTGGGCCGGCGTCACCGCCCGGGCCGGGCCCGGTGGTCAGGTCACCCGGTCCGCACGGTGTCTGACCGCCTTCAGCCGTACCTCCGTCGGGAGTGACGCCAGGCCCGCCGACTCCCGCGCGTGGGCCAGCGCATGGGTGGTGAAGTCGGTCAGCGCCGCCTCCGGGGCCGCGTCCGGCTCCAGCCGGAGCCACGCGCGGGCCCTCGGGGCCGTACGGCGGCCCGTCAGGACGACCGTCGCCGAGGCCACGCCCTGCCGACGGGCAGCGTCCTCGGCGACGGCGGCTTCCAGCGTCCTGCCCCTCAGCAGGGCGCTCCCGCCGTCGCCGGTGTCGATCAGGAGCTCGGCCGTCCGGTGGCGGCGCAGGACGGACGCCAGCCACCACAGGGCGAGCAGGACGAGGACGGCCAGGCCCGCGATGACGGCCGGCCACCACCAGCCGGCGTTCCGCCAGCGGGTGCGCTCGGCGGCGCTGAGCAGGGCGTCGTGCGGGCCGGAGTGGATCCACCAGTGGGGCGGCGGCGCGCCGAGGCCGACGGCGAGCACCGACCCGCCGAGCGCGAGCAGCAGCAGGCCCACGAGTGCGAGCAGGACGCGGTTGACGGTACCTCCGCGCATGGTTGTCAGCCCTTCTTCCGTCCGGGGCGCCGGACCCGCACCGACACCGCGGGCGGGCGGGTCAGACCGAGTCCCTGGACCGCGTCGGCGAGCGTGGCGTCCAGGTCGGCGTGGACCTCGTCGAGGTCGCGGAAATGCGCGTCCGCGCGGACGTCGGCCTTGCCGCGGCGCATCCGCACGCGTACCGCCCGTACGCCGGAGATCTCCATGGCCCGGTCGCGCAGCACCAGGGCCGCCGCCTCGCGCGCCAGCGCGGCACGCACGTCGGGGCGCGGGCGCAGCATGGGCAGCAGGCGGCGCAGGCCGGGAGTGACGGCGAGGAGGATCAGCCACATGCCGAGGGCGGCGACGACGGCCGCCCCCGCCAGCACCCAGGTGTCGTCCAGCGGGCGTCCCGCGAGCTGCCGGGCCAGCGCGCGGCGCCAGTACATGGCGGGGTGGTCGGCGCGGACGGCGCAGACGTCGTACAGCAGGAGGCCGGCGCCGGCCAGGAGGAGCAGGGCGACGATGCCCGCCGGGACGCGGCGCGGCGACCAGAAGCGGCCGCTGCCGGCGGGGAGCGGGAGCGCCGGGGTCTTGGGGGGCCTGCCCGGGTCCTCGGGGACGGGCAGGGGCCGGGTGGGGTGCTCGGTCGGCCGGGGCTCGCTCATGGCGTCCTCCCGTGTGGCTCGCCGGGTGCCGGGGTCAGGTGCAGCCGCTCGATCTCGACGGCGACCTCCGGCACCGCCATGCCCGCCAGCTCGCCCACCCGCTCCACGACGTGGCGGCGTACGGCGGCACAGCGGGCGCCGATGTCGCAGGGATGGGCGAGTTCGAGGTGGACGCGGACGCGGGCCGTGGCGACCGGGGTGGCCTCCCCCTGCGCGCGGCGGGGGGACTGATGGCGTACGACGACCGTGGCGTGCGGGGCCGCGGCGCCCTCGGGCAGCGGGGTGAGCGCCTCGCGCGCGGCCTGCGCGGCGATCTTCGCGACGACCCGGTCGGCGATCCGGGTGGCGCCGCGTTCTCCCGGCGGCACGACGGTCAGGGGCGGGCGTGCCGTGCCGGTCTCCGGGTTCACGGCGGTCACCGCCGCCGGTCGCGCCGGTCGCCCCGGGTGTGGAAGAGGTCGCCCAGCTCCAGGTCGCCCTCCACGAACCTGCCGACCACGAAGCCGACGGCCCCCAGCGCGGCCACCAGCAGAAACGCCCCGAACCCGCCGAAGTATCCGGCGAATCCCAGTGCCATTCCGGCGATCATGCCGACCACGGCCATGCTCATTCCGCGCTCCTCAGCTCGTCAGACATGCTCTGCCGGATGTCCCGTGCCCGGGTCTCACTGGATACGAGGCTGCTCGGGCTGCTCCTCCTCCTCGTCCGGGAGTTTGACGTCGCTCACCGCGATGTTGACCTCGACGACCTCGAGTCCGGTCATGCGTTCCACGGCGGCGATCACGTTCTCGCGTACGGCGTGGGCGACATCGCCGATGGACACGCCGTAGTCCACGACGATCTCCAGGTCCAGCGCGGTCTGCACCTCGCCGACCTCGGCCTTCACACCCCGGCTCACCGCCTTGGAGCCGCCGGGCACGCGGTCGCGCACGGCTCCGAAGGTGCGGGCGAGACCGCTGCCCATGGCGTGGACCCCGACCACGTCCCGTGCGGCGAGCCCGGCGATCTTCTCCACGACTCCGTCGGCGATGGTCGTCCGTCCGCGGGTCGCCGGGTCCCCGCCGCCACGCCGGATGGCCTTGCGGACGGACACCTGCGCCTCGGTGTCGGTCTCCAGCGTCGTCGTTGTGTTCTCGGTCATCGTGGCCCGTCCCTTTCGGTCGTCCTTCACGGACCACCGTAAGCACGCTTTCCCCATCGCGCGCCGGAGATGCGGCAGGCTGGAGGAATGACGTCGGACGGATGGACCCAGGCGGTACGGCAACAGCTCGGGCTGGGCAGGCTGCTGCCGCTCGGCAGCGCGCGGGACGGCGCGTGGATCGCGGAAGGGGCGGTCGCGGCGGTGCTGGGGGGTGCGGTGGCGCGGGAGGTGCCGGAGGTGCGGCTGGGCGTGCCGCGGATCTCGCTCGCCGATCCGGAGGACGTCGACGAGCCCGTCGTACCGCCCCCGCCGAGTGCGCTGCCGCCGGGCGCGCTGCGGGTGACGGCGGACTTCGCGGCGGCTCCGGGCGAGCCGCTGCCCGCGACGGCGGCCCGGCTGCGGGCGGTGCTGGCGGCGGCGTCCCGGCGCCTCGGCCTCGAGGTCACGGAGGTGGACCTGCGGGTGACCGACCTGCTGGAGGCGGCCGACGGGCAGCCCGCGCCGGTGCGCCCGCCGCGGCCGCCGGCGGCCCGGGAGGCCACGGACCCCGAGGAGTCCCGCGCGGCCGCGGCCGCGCTCGCCGTCCCCGGGGTCGCCCGGCTGACCGGCTCGCTGGGGGGTCTGGGCCGTGCGGTGCACATCGAGCAGCGGGCGGAGGGGGCCGGGGAAACGGCCTCCCTGCCGCGGCTGCACGCGCGCGTGGAGCTGGCGACGGCCGCGGACGAGCGGGCCGTGGAGGTGGCCCGGCGGGTACGCGAGGCCGTACGGGGCGCGCTGGCCGGTCACCCGACGGTGGCGGTGCTGGTCACGTCGGTGGGGTGACCGGCTGCATCCGGGAACTGGGGCGACCGGCTCTGCCCGGGAAGCGGGGCGACAGGCTCTGCCCGGGAAGTGAGCCGGTCCGCGTGGCGCGGGCGGTCAGTCGCCGATGCCGGCCAGGTCCCGCAGGCGCCGGGCCTGGGCGGCGCGTTCGGCGGCGCGCTGCTCCTCGTACGTCCGGTCCGCGGCACCGCGCAGCAGCGCCTTGGTCTCCACCACGGCGTCGCGCGGTGCGGCAAGGAGCGCGGTGACCAGGTCCTGGACGGCGCCGTCGAGTTCCTCGGTGGGCACGGCGAGGTTGGCCAGCCCGGAGGCCACCGCCTCCCCGGCCTGGACGAAGCGCCCGGTCGCGCAGATCTCGAGCGCGCGGGCGTACCCCACGAGACCGACGAGCGGATGCGTGCCGGTCAGGTCCGGGACCAGGCCGAGGCTCGTCTCACGCATGGCGAACTGCACGTCGTCCGCGACGATGCGCAGGTCGCAGGCGAGCGCGAGCTGGAACCCGGCACCGACGGCGTGTCCCTGGACAGCGGCGACGGACACGAGGTCGCTGCGTCGCCACCAGGTGAACGCCTCCTGGTATCCGGCGATGACCGCGTCGAGCCCGGCGTCGTCACGGCGCGCGAGATCGATGAAGGTCGGCTCGCCCTCGATCCCCTCGGGGGTGAACATCTGCCGGTCCAGCCCTGCGGAGAAGGACTTGCCCTCACCGCGCAGCACGACGACACGGACGGAGCCCGGCAGCAGTCGGCCCGCTTCGGCCAGGGCACGCCACAGAGCGGGGCTCTGCGCGTTGCGCTTGGCCGGGTTGGTCAGCGTCACCGTGGCGAGCGCGTCGTCGACGGTGAGCCGTACGCCGTCCTTGTCGAGGACAGGAGCGACGTCCTGGGGCGAAGCCATGGTTGCGCCTCCGATGGGTGCGGTCGTCACGCAGTGCCGTACGGCATGCGAAGTGACTGCACAGTAACCACCCGGCCGATCAGGTCATCGACCGGGTGGCCACCATCGAAGCCGATGGGCCGCCCGGAATCAGGACGATGCGGCCTTCTTGCCCCGCGTCGCACCGCCACGCCCACGAAGCGTGACGCCCGACTCGCTGAGCATCCGGTGCACGAAGCCATACGAGCGGCCGGTCTCCTCGGCCAGCGCTCGGATGCTCGCACCGGAGTCGTACTTCTTCTTCAGGTCTGCCGCGAGCTTGTCGCGCGCGGCGCCGGTAACCCGGCTGCCCTTCTTCAGAGTCTCGGCCACCCGTGCCTCCTCATGGGAAGTGCGCTCTGGTCTCCTCATGATCACCCCTCCGGGGCGTGATGGCCACCCATTCGGCAAGGTCCGTGAGACATCGTTGTGACGACAGGAGCGGGTCCCCACATACGGAATCACGCATTCCACGGCGTGGCGCTCGCACGGCCGAACGGGTGGATTCGCGAAGTGCCAGGTCAGGGACGCGAAACGGCCGACCCCTTGGTGCTCAAGGGATCGGCCGCGAAATCCGTGTACGACACACCTCGGTACGAGGAGATCTCACACAGATGGTGGATCACGGATCGGCTGAATGATCCATACGCAGTGGATCAGGCGTTCGATCAAGCCAGGGCGACGAGATCCGCGTAGTCGGAGCCCCACAGGTCCTCCACGCCGTCCGGGAGCAGGATGATCCGCTCCGGCTGGAGCGCCTCCACGGCGCCCTCGTCGTGGGTGACCAGGACGACCGCGCCCTTGTAGGTGCGCAGGGCACCGAGGATCTCCTCGCGGCTGGCGGGGTCGAGGTTGTTGGTCGGCTCGTCGAGGAGCAGGACGTTCGCGGAGGAGACGACCAGGGTGGCGAGGGCGAGACGGGTCTTCTCGCCGCCGGAGAGGACTCCGGCGGGCTTGTCGACGTCGTCGCCGGAGAACAGGAACGAGCCGAGCGTCTTGCGGACCTCGACCAGGTCCAGGTCCGGGGCGGCCGAGCGCATGTTCTCCAGGACCGTGCGCTCGGGGTCCAGGGTCTCGTGCTCCTGGGCGTAGTAGCCGAGCTTGAGGCCGTGGCCGGGGACGACCTCGCCGGTGTCGGGCTGCTCCGCTCCGCCGAGGAGGCGCAGCAGGGTCGTCTTGCCGGCGCCGTTGAGGCCGAGGATGACGACCCGGGAGCCCTTGTCGATGGCCAGGTCGACGTCGGTGAAGATCTCCAGCGAGCCGTACGACTTCGACAGGCCCTCGGCCATCAGCGGGGTCTTGCCGCAGGGCGCGGGCTCGGGGAAGCGGAGCTTGGCGACCTTGTCGGACTGGCGGACCGCCTCCAGGCCGGCGAGCAGCTTGTCGGCGCGCTTGGCCATGTTCTGCGCGGCGACCGTCTTGGTGGCCTTGGCGCGCATCTTGTCGGCCTGCGAGTTCAGCGCGGCGGCCTTCTTCTCGGCGTTCTGCCGCTCGCGCTTGCGGCGCTTCTCGTCGGCCTCGCGCTGCTGCTGGTAGAGCTTCCAGCCCATGTTGTAGACGTCGATCTGGGCGCGGTTGGCGTCCAGGTAGAACACCTTGTTGACGACCGTCTCGACCAGGTCGACGTCGTGGGAGATCACGATGAAGCCGCCGCGGTAGGTCTTCAGGTAGTCGCGCAGCCAGACGATCGAGTCGGCGTCGAGGTGGTTGGTGGGCTCGTCGAGCAGGAGCGTGTCGGCGTCGGAGAAGAGGATCCGGGCCAGTTCGATACGGCGGCGCTGACCGCCGGAGAGCGTGTGCAGCGGCTGGCCGAGGACGCGGTCGGGCAGGTTGAGCGCGGCGGCGATGGTGGCGGCCTCGGCCTCGGCGGAGTATCCGCCCTTGGTGAGGAACTCCGTCTCCTGGCGCTCGTACTGCTTGAGGGCCTTCTCGCGGGTGGCACCCGCGCCGTTGGCGATGCGCTGCTCGTTCTCGCGCATCTTGCGGATCAGCACGTCGAGGCCGCGCGCGGACAGGATGCGGTCGCGGGCCAGGACGTCGAGGTCGCCGGTGCGGGGGTCCTGCGGGAGGTAGCCGACCTCGCCGGAACGGGCGATCTGGCCGGCGGCCGGGATGCCTTCACCGGCCAGACACTTGGTGAGGGTGGTCTTGCCCGCGCCGTTGCGGCCGACGAGGCCGATGCGGTCACCCTTGGCGATACGGAAGGTGGCGTTCTCGATGAGGACGCGCGCACCCGCGCGCAGCTCGATACCGGAGGCGGAGATCACGGACATACTCCAGGGCGTACAGGGTGGGCGGTGGGCGGCTGAGGGCGTTCCCGCCGTCTAATGCGCGAGGAGAATGGCCATGGGCCAAGTCTAACGGGGCCGTGCAAGGGGTTTTCCTTGCGCCCGCGTGTCCGCGCCGGTCCCCGGGGCGGACGTTGCCTGGTGGCGCGCGGTCCGGGGACCCCCGAGCGGGGCGGGCTGTGGCGTACGGCACTCCGCCGGGGGTGATCGGCGCGGGCGTACCCCGTTCGGGGGTTCGTTCGGCGGGGTCGGAGCTGGTCGGGTAAGGATGGCGCCAGGACGCGGGCGACGGGCGCGGCGTGGGCAGAGGACGGTGGGCGCGTGCAGTTCGACGACGACGCGGGTCTGGACACGTCCGAGGTCCAGGACGCCCGCAGGAGCCGGATCCCGGGCGGCCGGGCGACCATCGGCGGCGGTCTCGTCGGCCTGGTCGGCCTGCTGCTGGCGCTCTTCGTGGGCGTCGGCCCCGATCAGCTCGGCCTGACCGACGGGGACTCGCCCACGTCGACCTCCTCCTCCCTCTCCGAGGTCCAGCAGACGTGCCGCACCGGGCGCGACGCGAACACCCGGGACGACTGCCGGGTGGTGGCGGTGGTCAACAGCGTGCAGGACTACTGGACGCAGGAGTTCCGGCAGCACGAGGCCAGGTACACCCCGGCGCCGACCGTCTTCTTCAACGGGCAGATCTACACCGCCTGCGGCGCGGCGACGTCGGCGGTGGGGCCGTTCTACTGCCCCCGGGACCGGAAGGTCTATCTGGACCTCGGTTTCTTCGACGAACTGCGGACGAAGTTCGGGGCGAGCGGCGGGGCGTTCGCCCAGGCGTACGTCGTGGCGCACGAGTACGGCCATCACGTGCAGGACCTGATGGGCACCCTGGGCCGCACCCAGGACGGGCTGGCCGGCGCCAACAGCAACTCGGTGCGGACGGAGCTGCAGGCGGACTGCTACGCCGGGGTGTGGGCGCACCACGCGACGACGACGCCGGACGAATCGACGGGCCGGCCGCTGATCACCAGCCTGACGCAGGCCGACATCCAGGACGGTCTGGACGCGGCGGCGGCCGTGGGTGACGACCGGATCCAGGAGCGGTTCCAGGCGAGGGTGACGCCGGAGACGTGGACGCACGGCTCGGCACAACAGCGGCAGCAGTGGTTCGGGCAGGGGTTCCGGACCGGGGACCCGGCCCGGTGCGACACGTTCCGCTGAGGCGGGGCCTGCCGCGCCGAGGCGTTGTCGGTGGCGGCTGCGAGACTGAACGGCGAGTCTCCACAGGACCGGCACGAAGGAGTGATCGGTATGGCGGGTACGGGCGGTGGACGGCCGAGTGTCTATCCGGCGCTGCTGTACACGGACGCGAGGGCGGCGATCAGACAGCTCACGGAGGCCTTCGGTTTCACCGAGCTGTCGGTGTACGAGACGGAGAGCGGCACCGTGCTCCACGCCGAGCTGGTCCAGGGTGCCGGCGCGGTGATGGTCGGCTCCAAGGGGCGCGGTGGCGTCTTCGACACGGTGATGAAGGACGCGGGGCCCGCGGGGGTGTACGTCGTCGTGGACGACGTCGACGCCCACCACCAGCGGGCCGTGGAGCACGGCGCCGAGATCCTGATGCCCCCGACCGACCAGGACTACGGATCGCGGGACTACATGGCCCGGGACGCCGAGGGCAACATCTGGAGCTTCGGGACGTACGCCCCGGAGATCGGCGTCTGAGCGGCACCTGAGAGGCCCGCGCACCGCTGCCGCGGGCCGTCCCCCGGCGCCGCCCACTCCCCCGGTCGGCGCCCGGCCGCCCCGAAACCCCCGACGGCGCCCGGTCGCCCACCCGGCCGCGCCTGCCTGTCCCTCGGCTGTCCCGCGGCTATCCCCCGGTGTGGACCTGGAAGGCGGCGCGGCGTACGGCCTTGGCGAGGGCCGGGTCGGGGTGGGCGGCGGCGAGCGCGACCAGGACCTGCACGGTGCGCGGGTGACCGACGGCACGCACCTCGTCCAGCAGCATGGGCACGGTGGGCTGCACCGCGGCCTCCAGGTGCCGTACCAGCACGTCCGTCTCTCCGTGGTCGGCGACGGCGGCGGCCGTGTCGACCCACAGCCACGTGGCCTCCTCGCGGGTGAGCACCTCGTGGGCGTCCTCCGGGTCGACGCCGTCGTGCTCGGCGAGCCACAGCAGTGCGTACGGTCTGAGCGCCGGCTCGTCCAGCACGGCGCGCACGTCGGGCTCGGCGGGGGCGCCGACGACGCGCAGCGCCTCGAAGGCGAGGCCGCGCAGCAGGGCGTCCTCACCGCGGGCGGCGTGGATCAGTTCGCCCACGGCGCTGCCGACGGGGCGGGCGGCGAGCCAGGCGCGGTACTCGGCGCGGGCCGCGTTGGGGCGGAGCTGGGCGCAGCCGCGGAGCATGTCCTCGGCGGCGTGCTCGATGTTGCCTGCGGGGCTCTGCGCGGCCACGCAGATCTGCTCCAGCTTGACCCAGACCGCCCAGCTGCCGAGCGGGGTGAGCGTGGCGTGGCCGTCGCCGTGGGTGAGGGCGCCGACGGCGGCGAGGGCCTCGACGGCCCAGTCCAGGAGGGGGTCCAGCCGGGTGCCGGGGGCGGCGGGCACGGGCTCGGGCGCGGGTGCGGGTGCGGCCTGGCCGAGCGGTTCGGCGGAGCCGGGCGCGTAGGAGACCTCGCAGCGCGCGGTGCGCAGTTCGGTGACCCGCTGCTGGAGCAGGTCGAGCAGCTGCTCGACCGGGACGGGACCGGCGGAGAGCTGGAGGAAGGAGAGCACCTGGGGCATGGCCGAGACCACTTCGGCGACAGCGGCCGGCTCGTGGTCCTCGGGCTCGGGGCAGGCGAGGGACCAGGCGTCGAAGAGCGCGACCCAGCCGCGCAGCACGGCGCTGTCGTCGCGGTCCCAGGCGCGCAGGCGCCAGCTGGGGCGCGCGGTGTCCCCGTGCACCTCGACGAGTCCTGCGAGGCGGGCGGTGTCCCACTCGGCGCGGACCTGGGCGGCGCTCAGGCCGAGTTCGGCGGCGGCGAGTTCGGCGGTCGCCGCGGAGAGGGTGGCCTTGCCGTCGGCGGTGGCGCCGTCCCGGCCGGGGCCCAGGGAGGCATCGGCCCAGCGCGCGACGCGGACCGCGCCGAGCAGACCGGTGCGCGCCATTCTGGCCAGTTCGGAGGGGGCGGGGGTGCCCTCCGGAGGCCGGGGTGCGGAGCGGCGGGGGCGGCGCTGGTTCACAGCTCTGGGGGCGGCGGCCAGGGGTCGAGGTCGGACGAGTCGGAGCCTGGAGTCGCGCGGGATACGGGACGTCACGGGGTGCAGTCTTCCGGTTGACGGTCCGAAAACCCAAACGGAATGTCACGGGGGGCGACGAAGCTGGCCAACGCACGGTGCGACGTGACGGGTGAGGAGACGTGATCAGGCCAGTCGTACGGCTGTGCGCGCCCTTGAGCGGAACGGCGGGAACCGGTCCGCGGCCCGGTTCCCGGAACGTGCCGGGCGGCTCACATCAGCGGGATCAGGAAGCGGCGCAGGCGCTCCTCGTACTCCTCGGGGTTCACGTTCCACATCGCCGCGTGCGGGGCCTGCGGCACGGGGTGCAGGGCGACGAGGTCGGGGCGGCGCTCGGCGAGGCGGCGGGAGTACTCCCACGGGGCCACCTGGTCGTCCGGGCCGTGGAAGATCAGGGTGGGTACGGCGAGCAGTTCGGGGTCGGTGGTCTCGGTGACCTGGTCGGCGGTCAGTCCGGCACGGCCCTGCGCGGCCCGCACCGCGAGCGGCAGCAGGGGTCCGGGGGTGTGGTGGGCCCGGGCGAGGGCGCGCAGCGTGGCCTCCCAGTCGAGCACCGGCGAGTCGAGGACCAGGCCGGCGATGCGGTCGCGCACGGCGGAGTGCTCGGCGGCGCGCAGGGCCATGGTGGCGCCGGTGGACCAGCCGAGCAGGACGACCCGGCGGGCGCCGTAGCGGACGGCGTAGCGGATCGCCGCGTCGACGTCGCGCCACTCGGTCTCGCCGAGGTGGCTCAGGCCGTCCGGCGGGCGCGGGGCGCCGAGGTCGCCGCGGTAGGCGAGGGCGAGGACGGGCACGTGGCGCTCGTGCAGGAACCGCATGACGTTCATGGCCTGCTCGCGGGTGGTGCCCAGGCCGTGCACCGCGATCACCCAGGTGTCCCGTGCGCCGGGCACGAACCAGGCGGGCAGGGCGCCCAGCTCGCCGGGCACGTCGATGTCGGCGTGGTCGAGGCCGAGGGCGGTGCTCGGGTTGCCGACGTACACGTTCGGGGTGAGCCAGACGTCGTCGCCGGCGGCGAGGGTGCCGTGGGTGACGCGTTCGAGGCGGCGTACGACGGTGTCGGCGGTCTGCCCGGCCGAGGGCGTCACCGGGCCGACGACCGCGTGGGAGCCGTCACCGGCCAGGCCGTAGGTGCCGGGGCGCAGGGAGGCCAGGTGGCGGGTGAGCGTGATCCGGCCGGGCGCCGTCGCGTGCACGGTGAGCCGTGGCTCGGTGGGCAGCGGGCGTCCCGGAGGCGCCTTCAGCGCGGCGGCACTCGCCAGCCGTCCGGCGGCCACGGCCGCCGCCCCGGCGGCCAGCACGGTGGTGAGGGCGGCGGCGGCCGCTTTGGCTGTACGCACCCGTCCAGTGTCGTGGGCGTCACCGGCCCCGGCCAGCGGAGGGGCGGGGCCGGTGCGGGTGCGGGCGGCCGTCACGCCCGCTGGCCGTACCCCTTCAGCCGTCCTGCGACCTCCGACAGCTGGGTCTGCGTCAGGAGGGACGGGCTCAGCCCCGGCACCGAGGACGCGGTGAGCCACAGGCGGCACATCCACTCCAGTTGGGCGGTGTGGTCGTAGGCGCGGCCGAGGGTGGGGGCGTAGGTGATCGTGCCGTGGTTCTGCAGGAGGCAGGCGGAGCGGCCGGCGAGGGCGCGGAGCATGTTCCGGGCCAGTTCGTCGGTGCCGTACGTCGCGTAGGGCGCGACCCGGACGGGGCCGCCGAGGGCTGCGGTCATGTAGTGGATCGCGGGCAGCTCGGTGACGAGGGTGGAGACGGCGGTGGCGTGCACGGCGTGGGTGTGGACGACCGCGCGGGCGTCGGTGGTGCGGTAGACGGCGAGGTGCATGGGCAGTTCGCTGGTCGGTACCAGCGTGCCGAGCAGTTGCCGGCCGTCGAGGTCGACGCCGGTGATGTCCTCGGGGGTCAGCCGGTCGTAGGGCACGCCCGAGGGCGTGACCAGCACGATGTCCCCGACGCGCGCCGAGACGTTGCCGGAGGTGCCGACGACCAGCCCGTCGGCCACGGTCCGCCGGGCCGTCGCGACCAGCTCCTCCCAGACCCGCGCCTCCTCGCCGTCCGCTTCCCTGACTTCCCCGTCCGCGTGCCGCCGCTGTTCAGCCATGCGGCGATCCTGCCAGGCGGCCCGGCCTGCGGGGAGAGGGCCGACCGCCCGATTCGGCCCGCCGGGGCGGACGTACGCCGGCCGCCGCCGAACGGCCGTCCCCGGCGCGGCGGTCGTACCACCGAACGAGCGGACATCGCCGCGAGGCGGCCGTAAATCGGCGGCCCCGGCGACGGCCCGGCGTTCAATGATCCTTCTCGCCCGCTGGACCCCGCTCCGCCGCCACCCCGGGGGGACGCATGGCCCGTGATCGCACACCTTCCCGCAGCCGCGCCGGCGTCCTCGCGGCGGCCACGGCGGCGCTCGCCCTCGCGGGTTCCCAGGCCGTCGCCGCCGGGCCGTCGGCGGCCGTGGCGGGCCTGCCCAGGGGGCACGACGTGTCGTCCCATCAGAAGCACGTCGACTGGGCAGCCGTCCGGTCGCGGGGCGCACGGTTCGTATACGTCAAGGCGACCGAGTCCACGGACTACCGCAACCCGTACTTCGCCCGGCAGTACGGGGGCGCGCGGCGGGCGGGCCTGATCCGGGGCGCGTACCACTTCGCCCTGCCGGACCGGTCCTCCGGCGCACGTCAGGCCGCCTTCTTCGTGCGGCACGGCGGAGCCTGGCGGGCGGACGGGCGGACGCTGCCGCCCGCGCTCGACATCGAGTACAACCCGTACGACGCGCACCACAAGTGCTACGGGCTGAGCCGGACCCGGATGGTGCGCTGGATCCGGTCGTTCAGCGACGAGATCAAGCGGGAGACGGGCCGCCGTCCGGCCATCTACACCACCACCCACTGGTGGAAGGCGTGCACCGGCAACAGCCGCGCCTTCGCCGCGAACCACGCGCTGTGGATCGCCAGTCACGGCACGCCGGACCCCGGATCGCTGCCCGGCGGCTGGCGGCACTGGACCTTCTGGCAGTACGGCATCAAGGGCGGTCTACCGGGTGACCAGAATCTCTTCAACGGGTCCCCCGGCAGGCTGCGGGCCTTCGCGCGCGGCCGTTGACCAAGTGGCGCCTGGGGCGTCGGTCCCGAGCGGAATCCAGACCCCCCGATCCGGACACCACCGAGCCTGCCTCAGTTCACCTTCCGTTCACCCGGGTTGCTTACGGTCCAACAGCCAATGACCTCGAACGATTGCCTGGGTAAATGGAAAACTTCTCGCTGATCCTCGCGATTGTGGTGGTAACCGCACTCGCGTTCGATTTCACGAACGGTTTTCATGACACCGCCAACGCGATGGCCACGACCATCTCGACCGGTGCACTCAAGCCCAAGGTCGCGGTGGCCATGTCCGCCGCCCTCAACCTTGTGGGCGCTTTCCTCTCCGTGGAGGTCGCCAACACGATCTCCAAGGGTCTCGTCGATGAGAACGGCATCCGTCCCGAGGTCATCTTCGCCGCCCTGACCGGCGCGATCCTCTGGAACCTGGTGACCTGGCTGGTGGGGCTGCCCTCCAGTTCCTCCCACGCCCTGATGGGCGGCCTGATCGGCGCCACCGTCGCCTCCGCCGGCTTCGGCGCGGTCCACGGTGACGTCCTCGTCACCAAGGTGCTGCTCCCGGCGGTCGCCGCACCGATCGTGGCCGGCCTCGCCGCCATGCTCTCCACCCGCTTCTCCTACGGCATCGGCAAGAACGCCGACGGCGAGGCCACCCGCAAGGGCTACCGCGCCGGCCAGATAGCCTCCGCCGGCCTGGTCTCCCTGGCCCACGGCACCAACGACGCCCAGAAGACGATGGGCATCATCACCCTCGCGCTGATCGCGGGCGGCACCATCGCCCCCGGCTCGAACCCTCCCACCTGGGTGATCCTCTCCGCCGGCCTGGCCATCGCGCTCGGCACCTACATCGGCGGCTGGCGGATCATCCGCACCATGGGCAAGGGTCTGACCGACCTGGAGCCGCGCCAGGGCTTCGCCGCGCAGACCAGCGCCGCCACGGCCATCCTGGCCTCCTCCCACCTCGGCTTCTCCCTCTCCACCACCCACGTCGTCTCCGGCGCGGTGATGGGCGCGGGTGTCGGCCGCAAGGGCGGCGTGGTCCGCTGGTCCACCGCGACCCGCATGTTCGTCGCCTGGGCGCTGACCCTGCCGGCCGCCGCGCTGGTCGGCGCGGGCGCCGAGTCCGTGACGGACCTCGGCGACTGGGGTACCGCGCTCGTCGCCGTCTTCCTGATCGCCTCCAGCGCCGCGATCTGGAAGTTCTCCCGCCGCGAGGTCGTCGACCACACCAACGTCACCGCCGACGACGCCACCACCGAGCCGATCGGCGCGGTCACCGCCGCCATGGCCGCGGTCGCCCCGCCGCCCACCGGCGCGGTCACCGAGGACCTGGCGATCACCATCCCGGCCCAGGCCATCGCCGAACCGGCCCCCGCGACCCCGGCCATCCCGCCGGCCGCCACGGTCTGACCCCCGCGCCCCGGTAACCGAAGGAAGCATCCTCATGAAGATCGACTGGGCGGCCATCGGCTCCGTCTTCGGCGTCAGCCTCCTGGTGGCCGTCGGCCTGGTGGCCCTGTTCACCCTCGGCATCAACGGCCTGGCCCGCCGCGAGAAGGCCGTCGCGCAGGGCGGCTCGGCGGCGCTCGCGCTGGCCGGCGCCTACGTCTGCTTCGCGGCGTGCGCGGCCGCGGTGGCGTACGGCATCAGCCTGATCGTCGCGAAGCCCTGACCCGACGGTCCTGACTGCGCGCCCTGGCTCGACGGTCCTGACTGCGCGCCCTGGCTCGACGGTCCTGACTGCGCGCCCTGGCTCGGCGGTCCTGACTGCGTGTCCTGACTGCGCGTGCAGACTCGGCCGGTCGCGGCCGGGTCGCCCGGCCGAACGAACGACCCGGCCACTGAACGACCGGCTGAACGGCTCCTCCCGGCATGTGCCGCGGGGAGCCGTTCGCATGTCCCGGTGGCGCTCGGGCGGCCGGGGTGTGGGGCTCAGCACACTCTCCCCCCGCAGGTCAACGGCAGGTTGACGTCGTTCCGGGCGCATGGTGGACTTCCCAGGCCATGTACGGCGGCAGCAGAGGAAGTCCGGTGCGAATCCGGCGCGGTCCCGCCACTGTCACCGGGGTAGGAACCCCCGGGAGCCAGGAACTCTCGCCGCCGGTCTCGTCGAACCAGGGCGTGGACACCCTGAGTGAGGACATACCGCCATGCTCGGCTGCCCGTTGAGGACAAGTACCAGGATCGCCCCTGTGCCCACGGCCGGCTGAGCCGATGGGTGCCGATCGCACTTACGCGTACGGTGCCGCCGCCGGCCTCCTGGGCGACCTGCTCCTCGGCGATCCCCGCCGCGGGCACCCCGTCGCCGCGTTCGGCCGGGCCGCCGGAGCCGTGGAACGCGTGCTGTGGCACGACCACCGCGGCTGGGGCGCGCTGCACACCGCCGTGTGCGCCGGTGGCGCCGTGGCCCTGGGTGCCGTGGCCGAGCGCGCCGTACGCCGCTCCCCCGCCGCCCGCCTCGCGCTGACCGCCGCCGCCGCCTGGTCCGTCGTCGGCGGGACCTCGCTGGCCCGGGAGGCGCGGGCCGTCGGGCGTGCCCTGGAGGCCGGGGACGTGCCGGCCGCCCGCGCCCGGCTGCCGCATCTGTGCGGCCGCGACCCGCAGGCCCTCGACGCCGACGGGATCGCCCGGGCGGTGGTCGAGTCGGTCGCCGAGAACACCTCCGACGCCGTCGTGGGCGCGCTGGTGTGGGGCGCCGTGGCCGGGGTGCCGGGGCTGCTGGGCTTCCGGGCGGTCAACACCCTCGACGCGATGGTGGGCCACAAGTCGCCCCGCCACCGGCGCTACGGCTGGGCCTCCGCCCGCCTCGACGACGTCGCCGGCTGGCCCGGCGCCCGACTGACCGCCGTACTCGCCACGCTCGCCGGACCCGACCCGCGCGGGGCCGCACGGGCCTGGCGGGCCGACGCCCGCCGGCACCCGAGCCCCAACGCCGGGCCCGTCGAGGCCTCGTTCGCGGGCGCCCTCGGCGTGCGGCTCGGTGGAACGCTGGCCTACGGCGGCCGCGTCGAACACCGGCCCGTGCTCAACGGGGCCGCCGGGCGGTCCGTCAGCGTGGCCGACATCGACCGGGCCGTACGGCTCTCCCGCCGCGTCGGCCTGCTCGCGCTCGGCGTCACCGTCGCCGCGCGCACCATCGTGAAGGGACGTGGAAAGTGAACGGTGGTCTCCTCGTCGCCGGCACCACCTCCGACGCCGGCAAGAGCGTCGTGACGGCCGGCATCTGCCGGTGGCTGGTGCGCCAGGGCGTCAAGGTGGCGCCCTTCAAGGCGCAGAACATGTCCCTCAACTCCTTCGTCACCCGCGAGGGCGCGGAGATCGGGCGGGCACAGGCCATGCAGGCCCAGGCGTGCCGCGTCGAGCCGACCGCGCTGATGAACCCCGTGCTGCTCAAGCCCGGTGGTGAACAGAGCAGCCAAGTGGTGCTGCTGGGAAAGCCGGTGGGCGAGATGAGCGCCCGCGGCTACCACGGCGGGCGCCAACAGCGGCTCCTCGGCACGGTGCTGGACTGTCTGGCCGAGTTGCGGGGCACGTATGACGCGGTGATCTGTGAGGGGGCCGGTTCACCCGCCGAGATCAATCTGCGGCGCACCGACATCGTCAACATGGGGATCGCGCGGGGGGCGCGGCTGCCCGTGCTCGTCGTCGGCGACATCGACCGCGGCGGCGTGTTCGCCTCCTTCTTCGGCACGGTCGCCCTGCTCTCGCCCGAGGACCAGGAGCTGGTCGCCGGGTTCCTGGTGAACAAGTTCCGCGGGGACGTCTCGCTGCTGGAGCCCGGCCTGGACATGCTGCACGGGCTCACCGGACGGCACACCTACGGCGTGCTGCCGTTCCGGCACGGCCTCGGCATCGACGAGGAGGACGGCCTCAGGGTCTCCCTGCGCGGCACGGTCCGGGAGTCGACGGTGGCTCCCCCGCACGGCGAGGACGTGCTGCGGGTCGCCGTCTGCGCGATCCCCCTGATGTCCAACTTCACCGACGTGGACGCGCTGGCCGCAGAACCGGGCGTCGTCGTGCGGTTCGTGGACCGGCCCGAGGAACTGGCGGACGCGGACCTGGTGGTGGTCCCCGGCACGCGCGGGACCGTACGGGCGCTGGAGTGGCTGCGCGAGCGCGGCCTGGCGGACGCCCTCGTGCGCAGGGCCGCCGAGGGGCGGCCGGTCCTCGGCGTCTGCGGCGGCTTCCAGCTGCTCGGGGAGCACATCGAGGACGAGGTCGAGTCGCGCGCCGGGTCCGTCCCGGGGCTCGGCGTGCTCCCGGTGCGGGTGCGGTTCGCCCGCGAGAAGACCCTGACCCGGCCGGTGGGCGAGGCCCTCGGCGAGCGGGTCGAGGGGTACGAGATCCATCACGGGGTCGCCGAAGTCCTCGGTGGAGAGCGCTTCTTGGACGGCTGCCGGGTCGGCCGGACCTGGGGCACCCACTGGCACGGTTCGCTGGAGTCGGACGGCTTCCGGCGGGCCTTCCTGCGCGAGGTGGCCGCCGCCGCGGGGCGCCGCTTCGTGCCGGCCCCCGACACCTCGTTCGCCGAGCTGCGCGAGGAGCAGCTGGACCGGCTCGGCGACCTGATCGAACAGCACGCGGACACGGACGCGCTCTGGCGGCTCATCGAGTCGGGCGCGCCGCAAGGACTGCCTTTCATTCCACCGGGAGCGCCCGCATGAGCACAGTGTTGTTGTTGTCGACCGCCGACACCGATCTGCTGGCGGCCAGGGCCTCCGGCGCCGGGTACCGCATCGGCAACCCGACCCGCGTCGACGTCGCCGGCGAGCTGCCCGGACTGGTCGACGGCGCGGACATCGCCGTCGTACGGCTGCTGGGCGGCAAGCGCGCCTGGGAGGACGGGCTGGCGGCGCTGCGGGTGGCCGGGGTGCCGACCGTGCTGCTGGGCGGCGAGAGCGTGCCGGACGCCGAGCTGATGGCCGAGTCGTCGGTGCCGGCGGGTGTGGTCGCGGAGGCGCTCAGGTACCTGGTCGAGGGCGGGTCCGCCAACCTGCTGGAGCTGTCCCGGTTCCTGTCCGACACCGTGCTGCTGACCGGCGAGGGTTTCGAAGAGCCGCGGAAGATGCCGGAGTTCGGGGTGCACGGCGAGCGTGCCCTGGTGGCCGGCCGGCCGACCGTGGGTGTGCTCTTCTACCGGGCGCACGAGCTGAGCGGCAACACCGCCTTCGTGGACACCCTGTGCGACGCGATCGAGGACCGGGGGGCCAACGCCCTTCCCGTGTACTGCGGTTCGCTGCGCGGCGCGGACGCCGGGCTGTACGAGCTGCTGGCGAAGGCGGACACCCTGGTCGCCACCGTGCTGGCCGCGGGCGGCACGCACGCCTCGCAGGCCTCGGCGGGCGGAAAGGATCCAGTGGTGCGAAGCACCTCCGTTGAGGGTGGTGGTGGGAGACGGGCGGGCGAGGAGGCGTGGGACGTCGGGGCGCTCGCCGACCTCGACGTGCCGGTGCTGCAGGGGCTCTGCCTGACCTCCTCGCGGAGCGCCTGGGACGAGTCGGACGCCGCCCTGTCCCCCATGGACGCGGCGATGCAGGTCGCGATCCCGGAGTTCGACGGGCGGCTGATCACCGTGCCGTTCTCCTTCAAGGAGCAGGGCCCCGACGAGGTCCCGGTGTACGTCGCCGACCCCGAGCGGGCCGGCCGGGTCGCCGGAATCGCCGTACGGCACGCCGCGTTGCGGCACAGGCCGAACGCGGAGAAGAAGGTCGCGCTCGTCTTCACCGCCTATCCGACGAAGCACTCGCGGGTCGGCAACGCGGTCGGCCTGGACACTCCGGCGTCGGCCGTGCGGGTGCTGGACGCGCTGCGCGACGCCGGCTACGGCGTCACCGGACACCCCGCCGAGGGCGACGAGTTGATCCACCGGCTCATCGCGGCCGGCGGCCACGACGTGGAGTGGCTGACCGAGGAGCAGCTGGCGGCCGCGCCCGCGCGGGTGCCGCTCGCGGACTACCGGGCCTGGTTCGACCGGCTCGAACCAGGGCTGCGGGAGGGCATGCTGGAGGCCTGGGGCGAGCCGCCGGGCAGCCTGTACGTGGACGGCGACGACATCGTGCTCGCCTCCCTCCGGTTCGGGAACGTCGTGGTGATGATCCAGCCGCCGCGCGGCTTCGGCGAGAACCCGATCGCGATCTACCACGACCCCGACATGCCGCCCTCCCACCACTACATGGCGGCCTACCGCTGGCTGGAGGCCGCGACGTCGGAGGGGGGCTTCGGCGCGGACGCGATCGTGCACATGGGCAAGCACGGCACGATGGAGTGGCTGCCCGGCAAGGGGCTGGGGCTGTCGCGCGGATGCGCGCCGGACGCCGTACTCGGTGAACTGCCGCTGATCTACCCGTTCATCGTCAACGACCCCGGCGAGGGCACCCAGGCCAAGCGGCGCGGGCACGCCACCGTGGTCGACCACCTGGTGCCGCCGATGGCGCGCGCCGACACCTACGGGGATCTGGCCAAGCTGGAGCAGCTGCTCGACGAGTACGCCCTCGTCTCCGACCTGGACCCGACCAAGGCGCCGGCCGTGCGCGCGCAGATCTGGACGCTGGTCAAGGCGGCCGAACTCCACCACGACCTGCACGTGGACGACCAGCCGGACGACGACGACTTCGACGCGTTCGTCATGCACATCGACGGCTACCTGTGCGAGATCAAGGACGTGCAGATCCGGGACGGTCTGCACATCCTCGGCGGCGGCCCGGAGGGCGAGCCGCGCGTGAACCTCGTGCTGGCCGTGCTGCGCGCCTCGCAGATATGGGGCGGGCAGGCCGACGCGCTGCCCGGACTGCGCGCCTCGCTCGCGGCCCACTTCGATCTGGTGGAGAAGGAGTTGCTGGCCGAGCCGGGCGCGCCGGTGAAGGTGCCGGTGGAGCTGACGGACCTGGTGGAGGGGCCGTCCCGTACGGCGTCCGACGCGATCGACCTGCTGGAGCAGCTGTGCCGGCGGCTCGCGGAGGGCATGGAGTCCCGGGCGTGGGACGGCGCGGCCGTACGACCGCTGCTGCGTGACGTGCTCGGCTTCGAACTCGCCGACGCGGTGTCCGTGCTGGAGTTCGCCTGCGCCGAGGTCGTACCGCGCCTCGCCCGGACCACCGACGAGATCGGGCACATCCTGCGCGCGCTGGACGGCGGTTACGTCCCGGCGGGCCCCTCGGGCTCCCCGACCCGCGGCCTGGTCAACGTGCTGCCGACCGGCCGCAACTTCTACTCCGTCGACCCCAAGGCCATTCCGTCCCGCCTGAGTTGGGAGGTCGGGCAGTCGCTGGCGGACTCCCTCGTCCAGCGGTACCTCCAGGACACCGGCGCGTATCCGAAGTCGGTCGGCCTGACGGTGTGGGGCACGTCGGCCATGCGGACCCAGGGCGACGACATCGCCGAGATCCTGGCCCTGCTGGGCTGTCGCCCGGTGTGGGACGACGCCTCGCGCCGGGTGACCGGCTTCGAGGTCGTGCCCCTGGCGGAACTGGGCCGGCCGCGCATCGACGTCACGGTCCGCATCTCCGGTTTCTTCCGCGACGCGTTCCCGCACGTGGTCGGGCTGATCGACGACGCGGTACGGGCGGTGGCGGAGCTGGACGAGCCGGCCGAGTCCAACTACGTGCGGGCGCACGTGGAGGAGGACACGGCGGAGCACGGTGACCGGCGGCGCGCGACGGCCCGCGTCTTCGGCTCGAAGCCGGGTGCCTACGGGGCGGGGCTGCTGCCGCTGATCGACGCGCGGAACTGGCGCTCGGACGCCGACCTCGCCGAGGTGTACGCGGTGTGGGGCGGTTACGCGTACGGGCGCGGGCTCGACGGGCGCGCGGCGCGCGGGGACATGGAGACGGCGTTCCGGCGGATCGCGGTGGCGGCGAAGAACGTCGACACCCGCGAACACGATCTGGTCGACGCGGACGACTACTTCCAGTACCACGGCGGCATGGTCGCCATGGTGCGGCACCTGACGGGCGCCAGCCCCGAGGCGTACGTGGGTGATTCTGCGGTACCGGACCAGGTGAAGACCCGCACGCTCGGCGAGGAGACGCACCGCGTCTTCCGTGCGCGCGTGGTCAACCCCCGCTGGATGGCGGCCATGCGCCGACACGGCTACAAGGGCGCCTTCGAGATGGCGGCGACCGTGGACTACCTGTTCGGGTACGACGCCACGGCGGGTGTGGTCGACGACTGGATGTACGAGAAGTTGTCGGCCGAGTACGTGTTCTCGCCGGAGAACCAGGACTTCATGCGGAAGTCCAACCCGTGGGCCCTGCGCGGCATCACGGAGCGCCTGCTGGAGGCGGCGGACCGGGGGCTGTGGGCGGAGCCGGACGCGGACACGCTGGAGCGGCTGCGCGCCACCTACCTCGAACTTGAAGGCGACTTGGAGGGCGACGAGAAGTGAGTACCCCCTTTCCGTTCACGGCCGTCGTCGGCCAGGACGACCTGCGGCTCGCGCTGCTGCTGAACGCGGTGTCGCCCGCGGTCGGCGGTGTGCTGGTGCGCGGCGAGAAGGGCACGGCCAAGTCGACTGCGGTGAGGGCCCTTTCGGCGCTGCTTCCCGAGGTGGCCGTCGTCTCCGGCTGCCGTTTCTCCTGCGATCCGGCGGCACCGGACCCGTCCTGCCCGGACGGGCCGCACGAGGTCGGGAGTGGGGCGCAACGGCCCGCGCGCATGGTCGAGTTGCCCGTCGGCGCCTCCGAGGACCGGCTGGTCGGAGCCCTCGACATCGAGCGGGCTCTCGCCGAGGGCGTGAAGGCCTTCGAGCCGGGGCTGCTGGCCGACGCGCACCGCGGCATCCTGTACGTCGACGAGGTCAATCTGCTCCACGACCATCTGGTCGACCTGCTGCTGGACGCCGCCGCGATGGGCGCCTCGTACGTGGAGCGCGAGGGTGTCTCCGTACGGCACGCCTCGAAGTTCCTGCTCGTCGGCACCATGAACCCCGAAGAGGGCGAACTGCGGCCCCAGTTGCTCGACCGGTTCGGACTGACCGTGGAGGTCGCGGCCTCGCGGGAGCCGGAGCAGCGCGTGGAGGTCGTGCGGCGCCGGCTGGCGTACGACGACGATCCGGCCGGGTTCGCCGCACGGTGGGCCGGCGAGGAGGCCGCCGTACGGCAACGGATCATCGCCGCAAGGAAGTTGTTGCCGCAGGTGCGGCTGGGCGACGGGGCGCTGCGGCAGATCGCGGCGACCTGTGCCGCGTTCGAGGTCGACGGCATGCGCGCCGACATCGTGATGGCGCGGACCGCCACCGCGCTGGCCGCGTGGGCCGGACGGACGGATGTGCTCGCCGAGGACGTGCGGCAGGCCGCCCTGCTGGCGTTGCCGCATCGGCGCAGGCGGAACCCGTTCGACGCTCCGGGGCTGGACGAGGACAAGCTGGACGAGACGCTGGAGGAGTTCTCCGGGGACGACGACCCCGATCCCGACGGGCCCGGCGGCGGAGGCGACGGCGGGCAGCCGTCGCCCGACGAAGGTCCGCAGGGCGGCGACACGGGCGCCCAGCCCGAGGCCGGCGAGGGCGGGGAGCCTCAGCCTGCCGGTGCCGGGCCGGGAGAGCGGTCCCCCGCGCGGGCCGCCGAACCCTTCCGCACCAAGGTGCTCAGCGTGCCCGGTATCGGTGAGGGCGCGGCCGGGCGGCGGTCGCGGGCCCGGACCGAGCACGGGCGGACCACCGGGTCCCGGCGTCCTCGGGGCGCGCTGACCAAGCTGCACCTGGCCGCCACCGTGCAGGCCGCCGCCCCGCATCAGCGGGCGCGCGGGCGCTCGGGTCCGGGGCTGGTGCTGCGCCGGGACGATCTTCGGCAGGCGACGCGTGAGGGGCGCGAGGGGAACCTCGTGCTGTTCGTCGTGGACGCCTCCGGGTCGATGGCGGCGCGGCAGCGGATGAGCGCCGTGAAGGGCGCTGTGCTGTCGCTGCTGCTCGATGCCTACCAGCGGCGGGACAAGGTCGGTCTGGTGACCTTCCGCGGCTCTTCCGCGGACGTGGCGCTGCCGCCGACCTCCTCCGTGGACGCGGCCGCCGTCCGGCTGGAGTCGCTGCCGACCGGTGGCCGTACGCCGCTCGCGGCCGGGCTGCTCAAGGCGCACGAGGTGCTGCGGGTGGAGCGGCTGCGGGATCCGGCGCGGCGGGCGCTGGTCGTGGTGGTGACCGACGGGCGGGCCACCGGTGGCCCGGAGCCGGTCGCGCTGGCGGGGCGGGCGGCGCGGCTGTTCGCGGCCGATTCGGTCGCCTCCGTGGTCGTGGACTGCGAGTCGGGGCCGGTACGGCTCGGGCTCGCGGGGCGGCTCGCGGGTGAGCTGGGCGGTACGGCGGTGACGCTGGAGGAGTTGCGGGCCGACTCGATCGCCGGGCTGGTCAGGGATGTACAGGGGACCAAGGGAACTTCCAGGAGGGCCGCGTAGTGCCGCAGGGACAGCCGAGTGTCGTACCCGAGGACGGCCTGACCACGCGTCAGCGGCGTAACCGCCCGCTGGTCGTCGTGCACACAGGTGTCGGCAAGGGCAAGTCGACGGCCGCGTTCGGGCTCGCGCTGCGGGCCTGGAACCAGGGGTGGCCGATCGGGGTGTTCCAGTTCGTCAAGTCCGCGAAGTGGAAGGTCGGCGAGGAGCGGGCGCTGCGCGTGCTCGGGGACTCCGGCGAGGGCGGGACCGTCGACTGGCACAAGATGGGCGAGGGCTGGTCCTGGGTGCAGCGGGACGCGCAGATGGACAACGAGGAGAAGGCGCGCGAGGGCTGGGAGCAGGTCAAGCGTGACCTGGCGGCCGAGTCGTACCAGCTGTACGTGCTGGACGAGTTCGCGTACCCGATGCACTGGGGCTGGATCGACACCGAGGAGGTGGTCGAGGTGCTGCGGAAGCGGCCCGGTACCCAGCACGTGGTGATCACCGGGCGGAACGCGCCGGAGAAGCTGGTGGACTTCGCGGACCTCGTGACGGACATGTCCAAGGTCAAGCACCCCATGGACGTGGGGCAGAAGGGGCAGAGGGGCATCGAGTGGTGACCTCCGTTCCCCGGCTGGTGATCGCCGCGCCGGCGTCCGGCAGCGGCAAGACCACCGTCGCCACCGGGCTGATGGCCGCGTTCACCGCGCGGGGGCTCGCCGTGTCTCCGCACAAGGTCGGGCCGGACTACATCGACCCCGGGTACCACTCGCTCGCGACGGGGCGGCTGGGGCGGAACCTCGACGCCTATCTGTGCGGGCCGGAGCTGGTCGCTCCGCTGTTCCTGCACGGTGCGCGGGGGGCCGATCTGGCCGTCGTCGAGGGTGTGATGGGGCTGTACGACGGGGCCGCGGGTGAGGGTGAGCTGGCGTCCACGGCGCATGTCGCGAAGCTGTTGCGGGCGCCGGTGGTGCTGGTCGTGGACGCGTCGTCGCAGTCGCGGTCGGTGGCGGCGCTGGTGCACGGGTTCGCGTCGTGGGATCCGGAGGTCCGGGTCGGGGGCGTGATCCTGAACAAGGTCGGGTCGGACCGGCACGAGGAGCTGCTGCGGGAGGCGCTGGATTCGGCGGGGGTGCCGGTGCTGGGGGTGCTGCGGCGGGCGGCTCAGGTGGACACGCCGTCGCGGCATCTGGGGCTGGTGCCGGTCGCCGAGCGGCGTGCGGCCGCGGTCGAGGCGGTGGCGGCCATGGGCGCGCAGGTCGCCGACGGGTGTGACCTGGACGCGCTGATGGCGCTGGCGCGGAGCGCGGGTGCGATGTCGTGTGCGGCCTGGGACGCGGCCGAGGCCGTGGATTCGCCCGCCCAGGACCACCCGACCCGGTCGGCCGACAAGCGTGCGCCCCGGATCGCCGTCGCCGGTGGTGCCGCCTTCACCTTCTCCTACGCCGAGCACGCCGAGCTGCTCACCGCCGCCGGCGCCGACGTCGTCACCTTCGATCCGCTGCGGGACGAGGAACTGCCCGAGGGGACGGGCGGGTTGGTGATCGGTGGCGGGTTTCCCGAGGTGTACGGCGGTGAGCTGTCCGCCAACGAACCCCTGCGCAAGGCCGTCGCCGAACTCGCCTTCAGCGGCGCTCCCGTGGCCGCCGAGTGTGCCGGGCTGCTGTACCTGTGCCGGGAGTTGGACGACCTGCCGATGTGCGGGGTGCTGGACGCCTCGGCGCGGATGAGCGAGCGGCTGACTCTCGGCTACCAGGACGCCGTGGCGCTCGGAGACAGTGTGCTGGCCGTCGCCGGGACCCGGATGCGGGGGCACGAGTTCCACCGGACGGTCGTCGAGCCCGGGGCCGGAGCCGCTCCCGCGTGGGGCGTGCGGGCGCCGGTGCGGCGGGTCGAGGGTTTCGTGCAGGGGGGCGTGCACGCGAGTTATCTGCACACGCACTGGGCGGCCGAGCCCGGTGTGGCCCGTCGGTTCGTGGAGAGGTGCCGGACGTCATGAGCAGCAGGCTGGTCGGAGTCGGGGTGGGTCCCGGTGACCCGGAGCTGGTGACCGTGAAGGGGGTCAACGCCCTGCGCGCGGCCGAGGTCGTCGTCGTACCGGTGATGGACACGGGTGAGCGCGGACGGGCCGAGGCGACGGTGTCGCACTACGTGCCGCCGGAGAAGGTGGTCCGCGTGGTGTTCGCGCTGAACGAGCGGACGGACCGGGCGCGCCGGGAGGCCGCGTGGGACGCGGCGGGCGCGAGGGTCGCCGAGTTGCTCGCGGCGCACGGGTCGGTGGCCTTCGCGACCATCGGGGATCCGAACGTGTACTCGACGTTCACGTATCTGGCGCAGACCATCGCGGAGCTGGTGCCGGATGTCGTGGTCGAGACCGTGCCCGGGATCACCGCGATGCAGGACCTCGCGGCACGGTCGGGTGCCGTGCTGACGGAGGGGACCGAGCCGCTGACGCTGGTGCCGGTGACGGCGGGCGCCGCGGCGCTCAAGGAGGCGCTGGCCGGGCCGGGGACGGTCGTGGCGTACAAGTTCGGGCGGCAGGCCGCCGAGGTCGCCGACGCGCTGCGGGAGACCGGGCGGCTCGGGGACGCGGTGTGGGGGTCGGCGCTCGGCCTCGCGGAGGAGTCGGTACGGCCGGCCGCGGAGCTGGACGGGACGCCGCTGCCGTATCTCTCCACGCTGATCGCGCCCCCGCGGCGCGACGGCGGGCGGGGCGGGAAGTTGTGAGGCGGGCGCCGGGCTCAGCCGCCGGAGACGCCGACCACCAGCCAGATGAACGCCGCGCCGGCGATCGTGCACAGCAGGGTGGAGCGGGCGGGGTGCTCGTGGTGGGCCTCGGGGAGGATCTCGGCGGCGGCGAGATAGAGCAGCACGCCGCCGAAGAGGCCGAGATAGCCGCCGAGCAGCGCTTCCGGGATGTGGAAGAAGATGGTCGACAGGGCGCCGACGACGGGCGCGAAGGCGTCGGCCAGCAGCATCGCCACGGCCCGGCGGCGGGCGTTGCCGTACAGGCTCGTGATGGTGAAGGTGTTGAAGCCGTCGGCGAAGTCGTGCGCGATCACGGCGAGCGCGACGGACGTGCCCATGCCGCCGCCCACCTGGAAGGCCGCGCCGATCGCCACGCCGTCCATGGCGCTGTGGCCGACCATCGCCGCGGCGGCCGTCAGGCCCACCTCGGGCGCGCGATGGTTGTGCTCGTCGCCGCCGTGGGCAGCCTGGCGCGCGGCCAGGGTGCGCTCCACCAGGTGGGCGAGCAGGAAGCCGGCCACGAAGAGCAGCAGGGCCGCGGGTACGCCGAAGATCTCGTTGCCGGCCGCGCGCAGCGCCTCCGGCAGCAGGTCGAGGCCGACCACGCCCAGCATCAGGCCGCCCGCCAGGCCCAGGACCAGGTGGCGACGGTCGGTCACACGCTGTGCCGTCCAGCCGCCGGCCAGCGTCATCAGGAACGCGCCGAGCGCGACGAAGACCGCCATAAGCACTTGCTATCCGATGGAGGCCCCTTTGCGCACATCCGGCGCCTCCGAAAACGCCCCAGATCCTGACTTTCCACACATCTCATCAGCGTATTTGCGCCATCCCCGCCGTCGCTGACCTCCCGCTCTGTCATCTCCATCCCGCTTCATTCCCGCCGCCGCGCGGGTTTCCGTACGAGAGGACTCCCCTCCATGGCCGCTTCCATGGCCGATGCCCCCACCGGCAAGGTGACGTTCGTCGGTGCCGGCCCCGGCGCCGCCGATCTGCTGACGTTCCGCGCCGCGCGCGCGATCGCCGAGGCGGACGTGGTGATCTGGGCGGCCAGCCTGGTGCAGGCGGACGTGCTCGACCACGCGCGTGAGGACGCGGAGATCCTGGACTCGGCGGCCATGCCCCTGGAGGACGTCGTGGCCGTCTACCGGCGGGCGCACGACACGGGCCTGCGGGTGGCGCGGATCCACTCCGGGGACCCGGCGCTGTGGGGCGGGACGCAGGAGCAGGTGGACCGGTGCGCGGAGATCGGGATCGCCACGGAGATCGTGCCGGGCGTCTCGTCCTTCTCCGCCGTCGCCGCGCTCGCGGGGCGCGAGCTGACGATCCCGGAGGTGGCCCAGTCCGTGATCCTCACCCGGCTCGGCGGCGGCAAGACGCCGATGCCGCCCGGCGAGGAGGTGCGCGAGTTCGCCCGGCACGGCACCACCATGGCGGTCTTCCTCTCGGCGGCGCGCAGCGGGCAGCTGGTGCGCGAGCTGCTGGAGGGCGGCTACCCGACCAGCACCCCCGTGGTCGTCGCCCATCAGGCGACCTGGCCGGAGGAGCTGATCGTGCGATGCACGATCGGAACGCTGGAGGAGACGGTCAAGGAGCACAAGCTCTGGAAGCACACCCTCTTCCTGGTCGGCCCGGCCCTGGACGCCCACGGGACCCGCTCGCACCTGTACCACCCCGGCCACTTCCACGGCTACCGCAAGGCCGACCCCGAGGCGCGGCGGGCGTTGCGCGAGCGGGGGGCGAACAGTTGATCACGGTCGTCGGTACGGGGACGGGCGCGCCGGTTCCCGAGGACGTGCTCGCCGGGGCCGCGCTGGTGGTCGGCGGGCGGCGGCATCTGGACGCGGTACGGCTGCCCTCGGGTGCGGAGCGGATCGTGCTCGGACCGCCGGCGCCCGCCCTGGACGCGATCGCGGAGTACGTCGGCAAGGAGCTGCCGGTGGTCGTGCTGGCCTCCGGCGATCCCGGGTTCTTCGGGATCGTGCGGGCGCTGGCCGAGCGGTTCGGGGCCGGGTCGCTGGACGTGCGGCCGGGGGTGTCCTCGGTGGCCGGCGCGTTCGCGCGGATCGGGCTGCCGTGGGACGACGCGGTCGTGGTCAGCGCGCACGGGCGTGATCTGCGTACGGCCGTCAACATGTGCCGGGCGCATCCGAAGGTGGCGGTGCTGACCGGGCCCGGCTCCGGTCCGGCCGAGCTGGGCGCCGCGCTGGCCGCCGACGCCGAGGACACCGTCACCGGCACCGGCACCGGCCACCGGGGCGGCGACGCTCACGGCCCCGGCCGGCGAACGCTCGTCGTGGTGCGCGCGCTCGGCGATCCGGAGCGCGAGCGCGTGGAGCGGGTGACGCCCGCCGAGGCCGCGGCCCGCGACTGGGGCACGGCGGTGAGCGTGGTGCTGTGCCTGGACGAGGCACGGGCGCTGGGCGGGGTCCGTACGGTCGCCGGGGTGCCCGCGCGGCCCGCGCGCTGGGCGCTGGAGGAGAGCGCGTTCGCGCACCGCGACTCGATGATCACGAAGTTCGAGGTGCGGGCGCTGGCGCTGGCCCGGCTCGGGCCGGGTCCGGGCGACCTGGTGTGGGACGTCGGCGCGGGCTCGGGCTCGGTGGCCGTGGAGTGCGCGCGGCTCGGCGCGGCCGTGGTCGCCGTCGAGAAGGCCCCGGACGGGGTGGAGCGGATCCGCGCCAACGCGGACGCGCACGGCGTCGGCGTGCGCGTGGTACACGGCACCGCGCCGGACGCGCTGTCCGGCCTGGCCGACGATCCCGACGCCGTGTTCATCGGCGGCGGCGGGCGCGAACTGCCCGCCGTGGTCGACGCGTGCGCGCGTCGGGCGCGGCGGACCGTCGTCGTCGCCATGGCCGCGCTGGACCGGGTGCCGGCGGCGCGCGAGGCGCTGGCACGGGCCGGATTCACCTGTGACGGCGTGCTGTTGCAGTCGTCGCGGCTGGCACCGCTGCCGGGAGACGTGACCCGGCTGGCCGCGACCAATCCCGTTTTCCTGCTGTGGGGCGTCAGAACCCCCGTTCCCGATGAAGGAGTTGCTCAGTGATCGGCCTCATTTCCGCCACCGCGGCGGGGGCGGTGGCACGCGACCGGCTGGCCGCGGCGTGGCCCGACCGCACCCGGGTGTACGACGGCCCCGTCGGGGAGGCCGTGCGGGTCGCCTTCGCGGAGTGCGAACAACTGGTGTGCTTCCTGGCGACGGGCGCGGTCGTACGGCTGCTCGCACCACTGCTCGGCGACAAGGCGGCCGACCCGGGCGTGGTGTGCGTGGACGAGACGGGCCGGTTCGCGGTGTCGCTGCTCGGCGGCCACGGTGGCGGTGCCAACGAACTCGCCCGCGAGGTGGGCGCGTCGCTCGGCGCCGAGCCGGTGGTGACGACCGCGACGGACTCCGCCGGCCTGCCGGGTCTCGACACCCTCGGGTTCCCCTTCGAGGGGTCACTCGCCGCGGTGTCGCGGGCCCTGCTGGACGGCGAACCGGTCACCCTGGAGGCCGAGTTGGCGTGGCCGCTGCCCGCGCTGCCGACCTCGGCGCAGGGGTCGTACACCATCCGGCTCACCGACCGGGCGGTCGAACCGGGCGAGCGTGAGGTGCTGTTGCGGCCGCCGTCCCTCGTCGTCGGCGTGGGCGCCTCCAGGGGTGCCCCGGCCGAGGAGGTGCTCGGGCTGATCCAGGATGCGCTCCGGGAGGCGGGTCTGTCGGCGGCGTCGGTGGCCGAACTCGCCACCGTGGACGCCAAGTCGGAGGAGCCGGGCATCGTGGCGGCCGCCGAGCGGCTGGGGGTGCCCCTGGTGACCTACCCGGCCGGGCGGTTGGCGGCCGTCGAGGTGCCGAACCCCTCCGACGCGCCCCTCGCCGCTGTCGGCACCCCGTCGGTGGCCGAGGCGGCGGCGCTGGCGCGCGGCGGTGAACTCCTCGTGCCCAAGCGGAAGTCCGAGCGTGCCGACGGGCAGCCGGCCATGGCGACCTGTGCCGTCGTACGGCGTCCGGGGCGCGGGCGGCTCGCGGTGGTGGGGCTCGGACCCGGCGCCCGGGACCTGCTCACGCCGCGCGCGGCCGACGAACTGCGGCGCGCCTCTGTGCTGGTGGGGCTCGACCAGTACGTCGACCAGATCCGCGATCTGCTGCGGCCGGGCACCCGGGTGCTGGAGTCGGGGCTCGGGGCCGAGGAGGAACGCGCCCGTACGGCGGTCTCAATGGCCCGCGAGGGGCACGCGGTGGCGCTGATCGGCAGCGGGGACGCGGGGGTGTACGCGATGGCGTCGCCCGCGCTCGCCGAGGCCGCCGACGACATCGACGTGGTCGGCGTGCCGGGCGTGACGGCGGCGCTGGCCGCCGGGGCGATCCTGGGCGCGCCGCTGGGCCACGACCACGTGTCGATCAGCCTGTCCGACCTGCACACGCCGTGGGAGGTCATCGAGCGGCGGGTACGGGCGGCGGCCGAGGCCGACATCGTCGTCACCTTCTACAACCCGCGTTCCCGGGGCCGGGACTGGCAGTTGCCGAAGGCGCTCGCGATCCTCGCGGAGCACCGGGAACCGGCGACGCCGGTCGGGGTCGTCCGCAACGCCTCGCGGCCGGACGAGTCGAGCCGGCTGACCACGCTGGCCGCGCTGGACCCGGCGACGGTCGACATGATGACGGTGGTCACCGTGGGCAACACCGCGACCCGGAACATCGCCGGGCGGATGGTGACCCCGCGCGGCTACCGCTGGCAGGAGAGCACGCGGGAGGACGCCCGATGAACGCTGCGAACGCCGCGAACGCCGTGACCGCCGTGAATGCCGTGACCGCCGTGAACCCCGCCGACCGTGTGGTCCACCCGATCGAGCAGGAGTCCTTCCGGCGGCTGCGCGCCCGTCTGGACACCTCGCACCTCGCGCCGCTGACCCGGGCCGTGGTGGAGCGGGTCATCCACTCCGCGGCCGACCTGGAGTACGCGGACGACCTCGTCCTGGCCGAGGGCGACCTGGTGAAGGCGCATGCCGCGCTGCACGCCGGGGCGCCCGTGGTCGTGGACGTGGAGATGGTCGCGGCCGGCATCACCCGCCGGGAGACCGTCTGCCGGCTGAAGGACGCCAAGTCCGGCCCTGGACTGACTCGTTCGGCCCATGCGGTCCGGCTCGCGTACGAGGAGGTCGGGCCCGGAGCCCTGTGGGTGATCGGCTGTGCGCCGACCGCCCTGGAGGAGCTGCTGACCCTGGACGCCGCCCCCGCGCTCGTCATCGGCCTGCCCGTCGGCTTCGTCGGCGCGGCCGAGTCCAAGGAGGCGCTGCGCGCGAGCGGGCTGCCCGCCGTGAGCAACGTGTCCGAGAAGGGCGGCTCGGCGGTCGCCGCCGCCGCCCTCAACGCCTTGCTGTACCATCCGATCACCCCGGAGGAGACCCCGTGACCACCCCGCCGCCCGCCCTGCTCATCGCCGGCCACGGCACCCGGGACGAGGCCGGAGCCGAGGCGTTCCGCGACTTCGTACGGGAGTTGGGCCGCCGTCACCCCGAACTGCCCGTCGCGGGCGGCTTCATCGAGCTGTCCCCGCCGCCGCTGGGCGACGCCGTGACCGAGCTGGTCGGACAGGGCGTACGGCGGTTCGCCGCCGTGCCGTTGATGCTGGTGTCCGCCGGACACGCCAAGGGTGACATCCCGGCCGCGCTGGCCCGCGAGAAGGAGCGGCACCCGGGCATCTCGTACAGCTACGGGCGCCCGCTCGGCCCGCATCCGGCGCTGCTGAACGTGCTGGAGCGGCGCCTCGACGAGGCCCTCGGGGACACCGCCCGTACGCCCGAGGAGCGCGCGGAGGTGACCGTGCTGCTGGTGGGGCGCGGGTCCACCGACCCGGACGCCAACGCCGAGGTGCACAAGGCGGCGCGGCTGCTGTGGGAGGGGCGCGGGTACGCAGGTGTGGAGACGGCGTTCGTGTCGCTGGCGGCGCCGGACGTACCGAGCGGGCTCGACCGGTGCGCCCGGCTGGGGGCGCGGCGGATCGTGGTGCTGCCCTACTTCCTGTTCACGGGGATCCTGCCGGACCGGGTGCGGCGGCAGACCGGGGACTGGGCGGCCGCGCATCCCGAGACCGAGGTGCGGTCGGCGGACGTCATCGGGCCCGAGCCGGAGCTGCTGGACCTGGTGATGGAGCGGTACAGGGAGGCCGTCGAGGGCGACCTGCGCATGAACTGCGACTCGTGCGTGTACCGGATCGCGCTGCCGGGGTTCGCGGACAAGGTGGGGCTGCCGCAGCAGCCGCACTTCCACCCGGACGACGACGACCACCACCACGGGCCGGGGCAGGAGCACGGTCACGGGCACCACCATCACGGGGGGCACTCACACAGCCATGCGCACTGACGGCACCGGGAACGGACCGGGTGGCGGGCACGGCCTGGGCACCCGGGGCGGGCTGGACGGCGGGTACGACCGGGAGACCCGGGGCGGGCCCGACAGCGAGCACGACCGGGAGACCCAGGGCGGGCCCGACAACGGCCACGACCTGCGGCATCACGGGGACGCCGAGGTGCGGGACGACGGGGCCGCGCTGGTCGACCTCGCCGTCAACGTGCGCGCGGACACGCCGCCGGCCTGGCTGCGGGACGAGATCGCCGCGTCGCTGTCCTCGCTGGCGGCCTATCCGGACGGACGGGCCGCGCGGGCGGCGGTGGCGGCGCGGCACGGGCTGCCGGTGGACCGGGTACTGCTGACGGCGGGGGCGGCGGAGGCGTTCGTGCTGCTGGCGCGCGCGCTGAAGGTGCGTCGACCGGTCGTCGTGCACCCGCAGTTCACCGAGCCCGAGGCGGCGCTGCGGGACGCGGGGCACACCGTGGACCGGGTGCTGCTGCGGGCCGAGGACGGGTTCCGGCTGGACGCGGCGGCGGTTCCCGAGGACGCGGATCTGGTGGTGATCGGGAATCCGACGAACCCCACGTCCGTGCTGCATCCCGCGGACAGCGTGGCGCGGCTCGCCCGTCCCGGGCGGACGCTGGTGGTCGACGAGGCGTTCATGGACGCGGTGCCGGGTGAGCGGGAGGCGCTGGCCGGACGGACGGACGTACCCGGGCTGGTGGTATTGCGCAGCCTGACCAAGACGTGGGGGCTGGCGGGGCTGCGGATCGGGTACGTGCTGGCCGACCCCGAGGTCGTCGCCTCGCTGGAGCGGGCGCAGCCGCTGTGGCCCGTCTCCACCCCCGCGCTGGCCGCGGCCGAGGCGTGTGTGGCGCCTAGGGCGCTGGCGGAGGCGGCGCACGCGGCGCACCGGATCGCGTCGGACCGGGGCCATCTGGTGGCGGGGCTGGCCGCGTTCGCCCCGTACGGGGTGCGGGTGGTGGAACCCGCCGAGGGGCCGTTCCTGCTCGTACGGATTCCCGGGGCCGCCTCGGTACGACGGCGGTTGCGCGAACTCGGCTACGCGGTACGGCGTGGGGACACGTTCCCGGGGCTCGGCGAGGAGTGGGTACGGGTGGCGGTGCGGGACCGGGGCACGGTCAGGGGGTTCCTGCGGGCACTGTCCGCCGTGCTGACGTGACCGGACCCCCGTAGCCCCCTCGCCCACCCGCGCCGGGCGGGGTCCCGCCCGGGTGCCTCGGCGCGATCGCCTCGGCACCGGTGAGACCCCGCCCGGCGCGGGTGCCGGCCGCCGGCCCGTGCCGCGGTCGGCGACCGCGCCGGCCGTCGGCTCAGCCCTTGCGCCTGCGCACCACCGTCACCACTCCCCCGCCCACCAGCAGCAACGCCACCGCGCCGCCCGCGATGTACGGCGTCGCCGAGGCGCCGCCGGTCGCCGCCAGGTCGGCCCGGACCGTCTGGGGCTTGACCCCGGAGGCCGCGTCAGGGCTCGACGTTGTCCGAACGGCCGGGTCCTGACCGGATGCCGGGGAGTCGGCCTGGTCCTGGCCCGATGCCGGGGAGCCACCGTGGTCCTGACCGGATACCGGGGAGCCGGCCGGGTCCTGACCGGATGCCTGAGAGCCGGCCGGGTCGTGACTCTGTGCCGGATGGCCGGTGGGGCGGTGCATCGGGGACTCGCAGGTGGCCTTGGCGAGGGTCAGAGTGCCCTCCACCTCCGCCACGTTCAGCTTCAGGGGGTTGACGGACACCTTGAGTTCGAGGGCGGTGGCGGCCGCCGTGCGGGTCGTCGTGCGGTGCTGGGCGTAGGAGAGGCCGACCTCGCCCACGCCGGGGACCTTCACCCGGGTCGGGCCGCCGACGGTGAGGGTGACGCGCCTGCCCAGGATCGTGATGCTGCCGAGGGCGTTCGCGGAGGCGGTGGGCGCCTTGCCCACCTCGCAGACGGCGTCGGCGGTGACCGTGCCGACCTCGACGAGGGACAGCAGCGGCAGTCCGGGAACGTGGAGCCGGGCGTTGACCAGGCGGACCGAGCCCTCGGCGCGTTTCGCGGTCACCGTGGCCCTGGCCGAGGCGACGTCCGCGCCGAGGACGGTGAAGGGCCTGCCCCCGTTCACGCCGTCGAGCCGGGCCGACAGCGCCGTCCTGTCGGCGCTGCTCGGTGCCTGGACCTCGTTGAGCGAGACCGCGAGCGGGACGTTCACGGTCTTGTTGAGCAGGGACACGTCGAGCCCGGCGCGCAGGACGACGGCGGAGGCGCGACCGTGCTTCCCGGTCGTGTGCTCACCGGTCGCGTGCGCCGCGCTCGCGCCGAGGAGCACGGGAGCCGCGGTCACGGCGGTCACCGTCGCGAGAGCGGCGAGACGACGTGCGGGCATAAGGAAGTTGTTGCTGTTCAAGGCGGTGGGACCCCCAGACGGGACATGCTTGGGACCCGACCACCCTTACGCACTGTGGGTGAACGGTCAGCAATCCTGAGTTACTTCACTCATTCGTGGATATTCCGCACGCCTCTTCGAATCATCAAGCACACGCGTTCCCTTCGTTCCGCGTGCCCTCGACGTGCCCTCCGTGAGCTCTCCGCGTGCCGCTACCGGGATTCATTCGCAGCGCATAGGGCTTCAGTCCGGTGGTGAAGTGAATCTTGTCGTGGCGACGCGGAGCGTTGCGGATTCCTGGCCGGCGGAGCCGGACATCGCGTGTTCACCACCCGTGGTGCGGAGCACCGCGATGGCTGGTCCCGGCGGAGCCGGGTGATGCTCACACGGGCCGGTTCTGTTGCTCGATGTACTGCTTGACCACGGAGAGCGGGGCGCCGCCGACAGTTCCGGCGAAGTAGGACCCGGACCAGAGCTTGTTGGCCCGCCAGTAGTGGCGCACCAGGTCGGGGAACTCCTGGCGCAGACGGCGGGAGGAGACACCCTTGAGGGAGTTGACCAGCTTCGTGACGGCGACCTTGGGCGGAAAGTTCACCAGGAGGTGGACGTGATTGTCCTCGCCGTTGAACTCCACCAGTTCGCACTCGAAGTCCTCGCACACCGACCGCATGATCTCCTCCATGCGTGTCAGATGAACATCCGTGAACACCTTGTGCCGGAACTTGGTCACGAAGACCAAGTGCACATGCATCACGAAAACACAGTGCCGGCCAGTCCTGATCTTCTGCATTTCGCCCATAACCCAAGTATGTATCGTGGCCGTCATGCAGCTTCGGTACAGCTTCCGCCTGTACCCGGACACCGCCCAGCGCGCCGCGCTGGCCCAGGCATTCGGGTGCGCCCGCGTCGTGTTCAACGACGCGGTGCGCGCCCGCGAGGAAGCCCGGAGGACGGGCGCAGTGTTCCCGACGGCCGGTGAGCTGTCCAAAAAGCTGATCACCCAGGCCAAACAGACTGCGGAGCGCTCCTGGCTGGGGGAGGTGTCCTCGGTTGTGCTCCAGCAGGCCCTGCGCGACGTGGAGGCCGCCTACCGCAACTTTTTCACCTCCCTCAAGGGCATCCGCAAGGGACCGAGAACGGGTGCACCGAGGTTCAAGTCCCGCAAGGACAAGCGGCAGTCGATCCGGTTCACGGCCAATGCCCGCTGGTCGGTCACTGACAGTGGGCGGCTGAACCTGCCGAAGGTCGGCGCGGTGAAAGTGAAGTGGTCCCGCGCCCTGCCCGCCACCCCGACGTCGGTCGCCGTGATCAAGGATGCGGCCGGGCGCTACTTCGCCTCGTTCGTCATCGACACCGACCCGGCCGCCGACGCCGTCCGGATGCCCGACAGTGACCAGACAGTCGGCATCGACCTCGGGCTGACGCACTTCGCCGTCCTTTCCGACGGCACGAAGATTGACTCCCCGCGGTTCCTGCGGCGCGCGGAGAAGAAACTCAAGAAGACCCAACGCGAGCTGTCCCGTAAACAGAAGGGATCGAAGAACCGCGAGAAGGCCCGACTCAAGGTCGCTCGCGCCCACGCACAAGTGTCCGACGCCCGCCGTGAGTTCCACCACCGGCTCTCCACACAGCTGATCCGCGACAACCAAGCGATCGGCGTGGAAGACCTGGCGGTCAAAGGACTCGCACGCACCAGACTGGCGAAGAGTGTGCATGACGCGGGCTGGTCGCAGTTCGTACACATGCTGGAGTACAAAGCGGTCAGGTACGGGCGGACCCTGGTGAAGATCGGCCGGTTCGAGCCGACCAGCCAGGTCTGCTCACAGTGCGGGGCCAAGGACGGCCCCAAGCCCTTGCGCATCCGGACCTGGACCTGTGCCGCCTGCGGTGCGGTCCATGACCGGGACCACAACGCCGCGAAGAACGTCAAGACGGCCGCCGGACTGGCGGTTGCAGCCTGTGGAGCGCAGATAAGACCAGGACCCGTCCTGGCGCAGCGCGACGAAGCAGGAAGCCACGGATTCTCCCCCGAACCTCGTGCCGCGTAGCGGCACGGCATCGGACGAGAAGGCCAGAATCCTCGGGCTTCAGCCCGAGGAGCAAGTCAATCCACCACGCGCCCGTTCAGCACCACCCGTCGCGGCGCCGCCAGTACGCGCACGTCCGCCCGGGGGTCCGCCTCGTACACGACGAGGTCGGCGGGTGCGCCCTCCTCCAGGCCGGGGCGGCCGAGCCAGGCGCGGGCCGACCAGCTCGTCGCGGCGAGCGCGTCCACCGGGGGGATGCCCGCGGTGACCAGTTCGGCGACCTCGGCCGCGACCAGGCCGTGGGCCAGGGAGCCGCCCGCGTCCGTGCCGACGTACACCGGGATCCCGGCGTCGTAGGCCCCGCGGACGGTGTCGTAGCGGCGCTTGTGCAGCCGGCGCATATGGGCCGACCAGCGCGGGAACTTGTCATCGCCGCCGGCCGCGAGGCGCGGGAAGGTGGCGATGTTGACGAGGGTCGGGACGATCGCGACGCCGCGCTCGGCGAACAGCGGGATCAGGTCCTCGGTCAGCCCCGTGGCGTGTTCGACGCAGTCGATGCCTGCCTCGACCAGGTCGCGCAGCGAGCTCTCGGCGAAGCAGTGCGCGGTGACGCGGGCGCCGAGGCGGTGGGCCTCGGCGATGGCGGCCTGTACGGCCTCGCGGGGCCAGCAGGGGGAGAGGTCGCCGAGGTCGCGGTCGATCCAGTCGCCGACGAGCTTGACCCAGCCGTCGCCGCGCCGGGCCTCCTGGGCGACGTACGCGACGAGTTGGTCCGGCTCGATCTCGTGGGCGTAGTTGCGGATGTAGCGGCGGGTGCGGGCGATGTGCCGGCCGGCCCGGATGATCTTCGGAAGGTCGTCGCGGTCGTCGGTCCAGCGGGTGTCGGAGGGCGAGCCCGCGTCACGGATGAGGAGGGTGCCGGCCTCCCGGTCGGTGAGCGCCTGCTTCTCGGCGGTGTCCGCGTCCACCGGGCCGTGCGCGTCGAGCCCGACGTGGCAGTGGGCGTCGACGAGGCCGGGCAGCGCCCAGCCCTCGACGGTGCGGACGTCACCGGCGCCGGCGGGGCGGTCGTAGGAGATCCGGCCCCCGACCACCCACAGCTCGTCGCGGACGTCCTCGGGCCCGGCCAGGACCCGGCCCCTCACGTGCAGCACCGCGTGATCGCTCATGTACCGCACCTTAGTGAGCGACCGGGCCGCCCCGACAGGGTGCTAGGACTTCGTCCCGTCGGACCCGGCGGCGCCCGTGGCCCCGGCAGCCCCGTCGGACCCGGAGGCCCGGTCGGAGGTCCCCTCCTCCACCTCGGCCATGGCCGGGTCGAGGACGCGGGAGAGGAAGTGACGGGTGCGCTCGTGCTGCGGGTTGCCGATGACCTGCTCGGGGCTGCCGTCCTCGACGATCACGCCGCCGTCCATGAAGACGACGCGGTCGGCGACCTCGCGGGCGAAGCTCATCTCGTGCGTGACCACCATCATGGTCATGCCCTCCTCGGCGAGCCCGCGCATCACCGCGAGGACGTCACCGACGAGTTCCGGGTCGAGGGCGGAGGTCGGCTCGTCGAACAGCATGACCTCGGGGCCCATGGCGAGCGCGCGGGCGATGGCCACGCGCTGCTGCTGGCCGCCGGAGAGGGAGGCGGGGTGCGCGGACGCCTTCTCGGAGAGGCCGACACGGGCCAGGTTCTCGGCGGCGATCCGCTCGGCCGTCGCCTTGTCCCGCCCGAGGACCCTGCGCTGCGGGAGCGTGAGGTTCTCGGTGACGCTGAGATGCGGGAAGAGGTTGAACTGCTGGAAGACCATGCCGATACGGCGGCGTACGGCGTCGATGTCGACGTCGGGGTCGGTCACCTCGGTGCCGCCGACGAAGACCTTGCCGTCGGTGGGCTCCTCGAGCAGGTTCACGCAGCGCAGCAGGGTGGACTTGCCGGAGCCGGACGGGCCGATGACGCAGACGACCTCGCCCTGGCCGATCTCCAGGTCGATGCCGCGCAGGACCTGGTTGCCGCCGAAGGACTTGTGCAGGCCCTCGACCTGGATTTCGGGACGGCTCACCGGATCTCCTTCTGGGCCTTGGCCTCCATGCGGCGCGCGACGAAGCCGAGCGGGATCGTGATCAGCAGGTAGCAGAGACCGGCGACCAGGATGGGCGTGGAGTTGGCGGTGGTGCTGGCCAGGTCGTTGCCGAACTTGGACAGTTCGCGCTCCTCCAGCGTGACGCCGAGGAAGAGCACGAGCGAGGAGTCCTTGACGACCTGGACGAGTTCGTTGGTCAGCGGGGGCAGGATGACGCGGAACGCCTGCGGGATGATGACGGAGACCATGGCCCGCACGGGCGAGAAGCCCAGGGAGCGGGCCGCCTCCATCTGGCCCTTGGGCACCGCCTGGATGCCGGCGCGGATCGTCTCCGCCATGTAGGCGGAGGAGACGAGGCCGAGCGCGACGGCGACCTTGCCGTAGATGCCGCCCGGATACTCGATGTCCGGGAAGGCGAGCGGCACGCCGACGCCGACGAAGATGAAGATCAGCAACGCGGGCAGCCCGCGGAAGATCTCGATGTAGATGCCGGCGACCCAGCGGTACGGCCCCACGGACGACAGGCGCATCAGGGCGACGATCATGCCGAGCGCCAGTCCCACGACGAAGCCGGACAGGGTGTAGAGCGCGGTGTTCTTCAGCGCCAGGATGATGATGTCCGGGAACATCTGCCCGGCGATGCCGACCTGGGCGAACTGGTTCCGCAGGCGTCCCCAGTCCGCCGTCGCCGCGAACGCGGCCACGGCGGCGACGAAGAGGGCGTACTGCGCCCCACGGGAGAGCCTGCGCCGCTGCCGGCGTGTCAGGCCCGTCTTCCTGGGCTGTATGCGGGTGTCGGTTTCGGTCATCGGGTCAGCGTGTCCGTACGGGTCGTGGGGGGGGAGGGCGGAATCGGCCGTGATCCGGCGGGCGGAACAGGCCGGGGCCGGACCGGACCGGCCGGGGCCGGGCGGATCAGGCCCGGGCCGGGCGGATCAGGCCGGGGTCAGGAGGCCGGGGAGGCGGCGGCGGCGTCGTACGGGCCGATCCACTGCTCGTAGATCTTCTTGTAGGTGCCGTCGGCCTTCGCGTCGCCCAGCGCCTTGTTGATCGCGGCGAGGAGCTTGGTGTTGCCCTTCTTCACCGTGAAGCCGTACTGCTCACCGGTCTTGATGTTGTCGACGACCTTGAAGGCGTCGGCGTTGGCCTTGTCCTTCAGCCAGCCCTGGACCACCGGGTAGTCGATGACGACCGCCTGCACCTGGCCGGTGCGCAGGCCGTTGAGGAGCGCGTCGGAGGAGTGGAAGGAGACCGGGTCGAGGCCCTTGCTCTTGGCGAAGTCCTCACCGGTGGTCTGCGCCTGGGCGCCGAGCTTCTTGCCCTTGGCCTTGGCGTCGGCGAGGGAGTGGATACCGCTCTTCTTGTCGACGAGGACGGCCTGGGTGGCCTCGAAGTACGGGTCGGAGAAGTCGACGTTCTTCTTGCGCTCGGGGGTGATCGTCATGCCCGCGGCGGCCAGGTCGCACTGGCCGGAGTTGAGGAAGGCGCCGGTCTTGAAGTTCTCGAACGGCGTGTCCAGGGTCTGCTGCTTGACGCCGAGGTCCTTGGCGACGAGGTCGACGAGGGAGACGTCGAAGCCCTGCACCTTACCGTCGACCTCCGACTGGAAGGGCGGGTAGGGCAGGTGGGTGCAGACGGTCAGCTGGCCGGCCTTGACGAGGTGGACTCCCTTGGCGGTGGTCTTGCCGCTCCCCCCGCCCGACGAGCAGCCGGCCACGAGCGCGAGCCCGGCCGTCGCGGCGATGGCTACCAGGAGGCGGGTCCTGCGTCCGAGGATCGTGTTCATGGGCGGATCTCCCTGTGGGGGGAATGCGACGTCTGGGGGGAACTGCGGGTTCCGATTATAAGGAGATGTTTGGGGTCCTCAAATCAAACCCATGGCCTCAGGGCCGTCCGGCCTAAGAAGTCGCCGGTCGCAGGGCGTATGGAGGGGAGAGTTACCCTCGTCTCGGCCGGCCGTCCGGGCCGGCCCCCGTGGACCCTCGTGAGCGAAGAGAGCACCGCCGTGACCCACCCCTTCCTCGATCTGCCCCCGCTGGACGCCGGGCGGTTCGCCGCCATCGAGGACCGGGTGGCCCGGCTGCTGGACACCCGGCAGGACGTCGTGATCACGCAGGGCGAGGCGCTGCTGCCGCTCGAGGGAGCGATCCGCGCGGCGGCGAGCCCCGGGACCGTGGCCCTGAACGTGATCACGGGTCCGTACGGGCAGACCTTCGGCGACTGGCTGCGGGACTGCGGCGCGACCGTGCACGACCTGTCCGTCCCCTTCCACACGGCGGTGACGGCCGAGCAGATCCGGGCGGCGCTCGCCGAACACCCGGAGATCGACTTCGTGTCGCTGGTCCACGCGGAGGCGGCGACCGGCAACACCAACCCGGTCGCGGAGATCGGCGAGGTGGTCCGGGAGCACGGCGCGCTGTTCTACCTGGACGCGGTCGCCTCCGTCGGGGCGGAGCCGGTGCTGCCGGACGCCTGGGGCGTGGACCTGTGCGTGATCGGGGCACAGAAGGCGATGGGCGGCCCGGCGGGCGTGTCGGCGATCTCGGTGAGCGAGCGGGCCTGGGCCCGGATGGCGGCGAACCCGAACGCCCCGCGCCGCTCCTACCTCTCCCTCCTCGACTGGAAGGAGCGCTGGATCGACGGCGGCCGCAAGGCGCTGCTGCACGCTCCGGCGCAGCTGGAGATGCTGGCGCTGGAGGCGTGCCTGGAGCGGATCGAGGCGGCGGGCCTGGAGACGGTGATGGACCGGCACCGTGACGCGGCGCTGGCCGTGCGGGCCGGTGTGGCGGCCCTGGGCGGGGGCCTGGAGCCGTACGTGTACGAGGCGCGGGACGCGGCGCCGGTCGCGACGACCCTCCGGGTGCCGTCGGAGCTGGTGGCCTCCGAGCTGGTGGCCCTGGCCCTGGCGGGCGACCCCACGCTGCCGCTGGCCGCCGGTGGCGGAGCGCTGGCCAAGGAGATGATCCGGGTCAACCACTACGGCGCCGACGCGACCTCGGACACCGTGCACCGCTGCCTGGCGGCCCTCGGCGCCGCGCTCGCCGAGCGGGGGCTGACGGTGGACCTGGCGGCGGCGCGCCGCGCGGCGGACGAGGCGTGGCACTGACGGCAGACGCCCACGAAACAGCGGCTCACGCGAAAGGCGCGGGCCGCTTTTCGTTTCCCCGGCGCGAATTCGAATCGTCTTCAGCATTCTCGCGAATTCATCGATGATGGCCTTCCATATGCGTCTGCCCGCTTTTTGCGAGGCTAAACAGGGTGGGTTTCCAGCGCGTTTCGATGTTGTGACGGACCCCACAACCAAGCACTTTTGCCCTATTTTGAGCTAGGTCAAAACCGACATAACGCAGAGTCTGAGGGTCGTCGCCGCCACCCCGGCCGTGCATTTATGAATTTGCCTCGCTAAATTCCTGCCCCATGACTGCCGCACCAGCAGACCTGTTCATCGACCGCCCGGCACCTGCCGACGGGGCCGCCCTGTGGCGGCTCGCGAAGGACTCGAAAACCCTCGACCTGAACTCCTCCTACAGCTATCTGCTGTGGTGCCGGGACTTCGCCGGCACCTCCGCGGTGGCCCGGGACGAGGACGGTCGGCCGGTCGGCTTCGTCACCGGGTACGTGCGGCCCGAGCGTCCCCGCACCCTGCTCGTCTGGCAGGTGGCCGTCGACCCCGCCCACCGGGGACGCGGCATCGCCGCCGCGCTCCTGGACGGGCTGACCGCGCGCCTCGCCGCCGAACGCGGGATCACGGGCGTGGAGACCACCATCACGCCCGGCAACACCGCCTCCGAGCGCCTGTTCTCCTCGTTCGCCGCCCGGCACGGGGCGGACCTCACCCGCGAGGTGCTGTTCCCTGCCGACCTCTTCCCCGACGGCCCGCACGATCCCGAGGTCCTGCACCGCATCGGCCCGCTGACCCGGATCCCGGCGCACTGACCGACGCCGGCCGCACCGGCCGCACACGCCGCACGCCGACCGCACCGCCGGGTGCCCGGCAGCACCGCCGCACCACACCGCCGCACCGCCGGGCGCACCCGCACCCACCGCACCGACCCCGCCCAGCGCATCGACGCCGTACCGACGCCGTACCGAGGAGCGATTCACGTGACCATCACCCAGCCCGACCTCAGCGTCTTCGAGACCGTGGAGTCCGAGGTGCGCAGCTACTGCCGGAGCTGGCCCACCGTGTTCGACCGCGCGCGGGACAGCCGGATGTACGACGAGGACGGCCACGCCTACCTCGACTTCTTCGCCGGCGCCGGCTCACTCAACTACGGCCACAACAACCCGGTCCTGAAACGGGCCCTGATCGACTATCTGTCCCGGGACGGGGTCACCCACGGCCTGGACATGTCGACCACGGCCAAGCGGACCTTCCTGCAGACCTTCCAGGACCTGGTGCTGCGCCCGCGCGATCTGCCGTACAAGGTCATGTTCCCCGGGCCGACGGGCACCAACGCCGTCGAGTCGGCGCTCAAGCTCGCCCGCAAGGTGAAGGGGCGGGAGGCGATCGTGTCGTTCACGAACGCCTTCCACGGCATGTCGCTGGGCTCCCTCGCCGTGACCGGCAACGCCTTCAAGCGGGCCGGCGCCGGTGTTCCGCTGGTGCACGGCACGCCGATGCCGTTCGACAACTACTTCGACGGCCAGGTCCCCGACTTCCTGTGGTTCGAGCGGCTGCTGGAGGACCAGGGCTCCGGCCTGAACAAGCCCGCCGCCGTGATCGTGGAGACCGTGCAGGGCGAGGGCGGCATCAACGTCGCCCGGCCCGAGTGGCTGCGCGCGCTCAAGGAGCTGTGCGAGCGGCAGGACATGCTGCTGATCGTCGACGACATCCAGATGGGCTGTGGCCGTACGGGCGCCTTCTTCTCCTTCGAGGAGTCCGGCATCACGCCCGACATCGTCACCGTGTCGAAGTCGATCAGCGGCTACGGTCTGCCGATGTCGCTGTGCCTGTTCAGGCCCGAGCTCGACATCTGGGAGCCGGGCGAGCACAACGGCACCTTCCGCGGCAACAACCCCGCCTTCGTCACCGCCACCGCGGCCCTGGAGGCGTACTGGACCGACGGCGCCGCGATGGAGAAGCAGACCCGGACCCGGGGCGAGCAGGTCGAGCGCGAGCTGATCTCGATCACCGAGGAGAACCTCGCCGACGTGAAGGACTACCGCGGCCGCGGCCTGGTGTGGGGCCTGGAGTTCCACGAGAAGGCGCGGGCCTCACGGGTCGCCCGGCGGGCCTTCGAGCTCGGTCTGCTGATCGAGACGTCAGGACCGGAGGGCGAGGTGGTCAAACTGCTGCCCGCCCTCACCATCACCCCCGACGAGCTGGACGAGGGTCTGAGCATCCTCGCCCGCGCCGTCCGGGAAACCGTCTAGCGAGGAGGAGGCACACACTCCATGATCGTTCGATCGTTCAAGGACATCGAGGGAACCGACCGGCACGTCAAGGCGAAGTCCGGCACCTGGGAGAGCAAGCGGATCGTCCTCGCCAAGGAGCGCGTCGGCTTCTCCCTGCACGAGACGATCCTGTACGCCGGGACCGAGACGTCGATGTGGTACGCCAACCACGTCGAGGCCGTCGTCTGCACCAGGGGCGAGGCCGAACTGACCGACCACGAGACCGGGGAGACGTACACCATCACCCCCGGCACCCTGTACCTCCTCGACGGCCACGAGCGGCACACGCTGCGCGTCAAGGAGGACTTCCACTGCCTCTGCGTGTTCAACCCGCCCGTGACCGGACGGGAGGACCACGACGAGAACGGCGTCTATCCCCTGCTCACCGAGCCCGAGGAGGTCTGACTCCCATGACCACCGTCACCGACCTGTACCCGAGCCGCGGCACGAGCGAGGTGGCCGTCCCGCGCCAGGACCCGGTCGTCTGGGGCGCCCCGGACACCCCGGGCCCGGTGCCGGCCGCCGGTCTTCAGGCCTACGAACGGGACGGCTTCCTCACCGTCGACCAGTTGATCACCCCGGACGAGGCCGCGGTCTGCCGGCGTGAGCTGGACCGGATCGTCGCCGACCCGGCGATCCGGGCCGACGAGCGCGCGATCGTCGAGCCGCGGTCGAACGAGATCCGCTCGGTCTTCGAAGTGCACCGGATCAGCGAGGTGTTCGCGAACCTGGTGCGCGACGAGCGGGTGGCCGGCATGGCCCGGCAGATCCTCGGCTCGGACGTGTACGTCCACCAGTCCCGGATCAACGTCAAGCCGGGCTTCGGCGCGAGCGGCTTCTACTGGCACTCGGACTTCGAGACCTGGCACGCCGAGGACGGCCTGCCGAACATGCGCACGGTGTCCGTCTCGATCGCGCTGACCGAGAACCACGACACCAACGGCGGCCTCATGATCATGCCGGGCTCGCACCGGACGTTCCTGGGATGCGCCGGGGCCACGCCCGAGGACAACTACCGCAAGTCGCTGCGGATGCAGGACGCGGGCACGCCGTCCGACGCGGCACTGACCGAGCTGGCGGGCGAGCACGGCATCCGGCTGTTCACCGGCCGGGCGGGCTCGGCGACCTGGTTCGACTGCAACTGCATGCACGGCTCCGGCGACAACATCACGCCGTTCGCGCGCAGCAACGTCTTCATCGTGTTCAACAGCGTGGAGAACACGGCGGTGGAGCCGTTCGCTGCGCCGGTGCGGCGGCCGGAGTTCATCGGCGCGCGGGACTTCACCCCGGTGAGGTAGCCGCACGGTGGCCCACCGCGGCCACTCCCCCGGACACCGGGCCGGGCCTCTTCGTGGGACAGGAGGCCCGGCCCGGTCATGTCAGCCGGAGAGCACGTCCAGCAGGCGGTCGACGTCCGCGGGCGTGTTGTAGAGGTGGAAGGACGCGCGGAGGTTGCCCGCGCGGTCGGACACCTCGATCCCCGCCTCGCTCAACTCCCTTTGCCGGGAGCCGAGTCCGGGCACCGAGACGATCGCCGAGCCGGGAGCGGGCAGGGCCTCGTGGCCCAGGGTCGCGAGGCCCGCGCGGAAGCGGTCGGCCAGGCCCAGGTCGTGAGCCTGTACGGCGGCCACCCCGAGTTCCTCGATCAGTTCGAGGGAACGGCGCACCCCGGCATAGGTGAACAGGGCCGGACTCACGTCGAACCGCCGTGCGGAGTGGGCGAGTTCGAGGACCGGTCCGTAGCAGCTCTCCCACGGCCGCTCGGCCGCCACCCAGCCGGCCAGCAGCGGGGTCAGGCCCCCGAAGTCCTCCGGGACGGCCAGGAACGCCGCTCCGTGCGGGCCGGCCAGCCACTTGAAGGTGGTGGCGACGGTGAAGTCGTAGGCGCCGGCGTCCATCGGCAGCCAGCCGGCGGCCTGGGAGAAGTCGACGTAGGTGCGCGCGCCGTGCGTGCGGGCCGCCTCGCGCAGGTCCGCCAGGCCGGCGATCCGGCCGTCGGCGGACTGCGCGGCGCTGACCGCGACGAGGGCGGTGCCCGGCCGGACGGACTCGGCGAGGCGTTCCAGCGGCACCGCGCGGACCTTGAGGTCACCGCGCGCGTGGAAGGGGTTCACGACGGAGGTGAAGTCGTCCTCGACGGTGAGGACTTCGGAGCCCCCGGGCAGGGACGCGGCGATCAGCCCGGTCTGGGCCGCGACGGAGGGGCCGGCCACCACCCGGGTGACGGGGACACCCGCCAGCCGGGCGAACGCCGCCCTGGCGGCCTCGACGTCTTCGAACAGCGGGTCGAGCGGCCGGCCCTCCGCGCGGATCGCCACCGCCTCGTGCAGGGCGCGGACGGTACGGGCCGGGAGCAGGCCGCTGCTCGCGGTGTTCAGGTAGGTGTTCTTCGGGGCGAACTCGGCGCGGACGAGGCTCTCGAACGTCTCCGTGGTCTCCATGGGACCACTCTGCGGCCCCGCCGGGACCCCGTCCATCGAGATGTGTTGCACGGATCCACTCAGGAACGCTTATACATCCGCGCCACCTGCGGTTTCAGCCCTGCTGCGGCACCGCGCACCCGTCCGGGCCGCAGGCGCCGGCGTCACCCTGATCGACCAGCTTCAGCGGGGAGCGCTCGCCCCACGCCTGGGTGAGGGCCTGGGTGAAGACCTCGGCGGGCTGGGCGCCCGAGACGCCGTACTTGCGGTCCAGGACGAAGAACGGCACGCCGTTCGCGCCGAGCTGGGCGGCCTCGCGCTCGTCGGCGCGGACGTCGTCGGCGTAGGCGGTGGGGTCGGCGAGCACCTTGCGGGCCGCGTCGGCGTCCAGGCCGGCCTCGGCGGCCAGCTCCACGAGCCGCTCGTCGCCCTCGGTGAAGACGGACCGCTCCTCGGCGAAGTTCGCCCGGTACAGGATCTGGATCAGCTCGTCCTGCCTGCCCTGCTCCTTGGCGAAGTGCAGCAGGCGGTGCATGTCGAAGGTGTTGCCGTGGTCGCGACCCCGGGTGCGGTAGTCCAGGCCCTCTGCGGTGGCCTGGGCGCCCAGGTTGTCCTCGCCGGCCTCGGCCTGTGCCTCGCTCATGCCGTACTTCTTGGTGAGCATGGCGAGCACCGGCTGGGCGTCGCCCTTGGCGCGGCCGGGGTCCAGCTCGAAGGAGCGGTGGATCACCTCGACGTCGTCGCGGTGCGGGAACGCCGCCAGCGCCTTGTCGAAACGGGCCTTTCCGACGTAACACCAGGGGCAAGCGATGTCGGTCCAGATTTCGACGCGCATGGTTCGGCTCTTTCCGGGGTCGTACGGGGGCGGAGGCTCTCCCCACCGGGTACGTGAACGTTCAAGCAGCCGCGTTCATTCCCCGGGCTCGGCGTTACGCGGGAACGGATGGTTGTCGCCCTCGGCGGGCGGCGCGGCACGGATCACCGGAGCGCCGATCGCGCGGCCGCACGTCCGCACGTCCGCACGCCGGCACGTCCACACGCCCGCTGATCACGCGGCCGAGGTCGCGACCGCGCCGTCGGCGGTTACCCGCCGGGTGAACTGCGCGCGGTAGGCGCTCGGGGTGAGGCCGGTCCGGCGGACCAGGTGGGCGCGCAGCGAGTCGGCGGTCCCGAGGCCGCAGGCGGTGGCCACCCGGTCCATCGGCAGGGTGGTGGTCTCCAGCAGTTCCTTCGCGCGTTCGACGCGCTGGTGCAGCAGCCACTGCAGGGGGCTGACCCCGCTCTCGGCGTGGAAGCGGCGGGTGAGGGTGCGCACGCTGACACCGGCGTGCCGGGCCAGGTCGGTGAGGGTGAGCGGCTTGTCGAGGTTGCGCATGGCCCAGCCCCGGGTGTCGGCGCAGGCGTTGCCGCGCTCGGGCGGCAGCGGCGTCTGGGTGAACTGGGTCTGGCCGCCGGGGCGGACGGGTGCGACCAGGGTGAGCCGGGCGACCTGGTTGGCGACGGCGGCGCCGTAGTCGGTGCGGATGAGGTGCAGGCACAGGTCGAGGCCGGCGGCGTAGCCGGAGGAGGTGAGGAACTGGCCGTCCTGGGCGTAGAGGACGTCGCCCTGGACCTCGATGTCGGGGTGGCGGCGGCGCAGTTCCTCCGCGTGCGCCCAGTAGGTGGTGGCCTTTCGGCCCTTGAGCAGGCCCGCCTCGGCGAGCGAGAAGGCGCCGGTGCAGATGGAGGCGATGCGCACGCCCGCGGCGGCGGCCTCGCGCAGGACCTGCGGCACCCTCGGGTCCGGCGAGAGGGGCTTGCCGGTGCCCGCCACGATCACGGTGTCCGCGTCCCGCAGCGCCTCCAGTCCGTGCGGCACGTGCAGGGCGAGGGCGCCGGTGGTGGGCACGGGGCCCGGGTCGGGCGCGCAGATCACCACCTCGTAGCCGGGACGTCCGCCGATCTCGACCTTCCCGAAGAGCAGCTCGGGGATGGCGAGGGTGAACATCGACACGGGCGGCGACGCGAGGACCGCGACACGGAGCATGGCCAGAACCTCCGGATGCATGGCGTTCAGGCCACTACTGTACGCCGGAAGAGATCCGCAGCATGGGGGCATGCCGACAGACCAGATCCTCACCGAGCCACAACTGAACAAGAAGTCACGGGAGTTGACGCACAGAGTCGCTCCGGCGCTCACCCTGGCGGCCGCCATGCTCGGCTCAGCGCTGATCACCCTCGACGCGACCGTGGTGAACGTGGCCCTGCCGGCCATCGGTTCCTCGCTGGGCGGCGGAATGGCCGGACTGCAGTGGGTGGTCGACGCCTACACCCTCGCCTTCGCCGCCCTGATGCTGTCCACGGGCGCCTTCTCGGACCGGGCCGGGGCGAGCAGGGCGTACGCCGTCGGCATCGCCGTCTTCACCCTCGCCTCGGCGGCCTGCGGGCTGGCGCCGAACCTCCCGGCGCTGATCGGGGCGCGGGCGGTGCAGGGCGTGGCCGCGGCCGTGGTCCTGCCCGCCTCGCTGGCCCTGGTGCGGCAGGCGTATCCCGACCCGGTACGGCGGGGCCGCGCGGTGGCCACCTGGGCGGCCGGCGGGTCGACGGCGCTGGCGCTGGGCCCGGTGGCGGGCGGGGCGCTGACCACGGCCTGGGACTGGCGGGGGATCTTCTTCGTCAACCTGCCGCTGGGCCTGGCCGCGCTCGCCCTGCTGCTGCGCGCGCCCCGCTCGGAGCGCCGGCCCGCGCCGCTGGACCTGCCGGGCCAGGCGGCGGCCGTACTCGCCCTGACGGCACTGACGTTCGCCGTGATCGAGGACGGTACGACATCGGTCGTGGCCTGGGTCGTGGCTGTCGCCGCCGCCGCGCTGTTCGTGCGGATCGAGTCACGGCAGCCGCACCCCGTCGTCCCGCTCGGGCTGTTCCGCGACCGGGCGGTGCGCGTGGCCGTCGCCACGGGGGCGGCGTGCAGCGTGGCGTTCTACGGGATGATCTTCCTCTTCTCGCTCTTCTTCCAGCAGGTACAGGGCCGTTCGGCGCTGTACGCCGGACTGCTGTTCCTGCCGATGACCGGGCTGATCGCGGTGACGAACGTGGTGGCCGGCAAGCTCGCGGGACGCTACGGACCCCGGCTGCCGCTCCTGCTCGGGCAGGCGCTCGCGGTGGCGGGCCTGCTGGCGCTGTTCGCCGTCGACGTCCGCACGCCCGCCGTCGTGGTGGCCGTCCTCCTCGTCCCGATGGCCCTCGGTGTGGCGCTGGCCATCCCCACCCTGACGGCCGTGATGCTGGACGCCGTGCCGGCCGAGCGGGCGGGGCTGGCGGCCGGGGTGCTCAACTCGGCGCGGCAGGTGTCCGGCGGGCTGGGGATCGCGGTGTTCGGTGCGCTGGTCTCCGGCGGCTTCGCCACGGGGACGCGGGCGAGCCTGGCCGTCGCCGCGGCCCTGCTCGCCGCGACCCTCCTCCTCAGCTGCCGTCTCGGAGGTCGCCCGGCCACGCGTCCCTGAACTCGATGTGGTCGTAGGTGACCACGCACCCCTCCCCCAGCGGGGACTGGGTCATGAACCCGACCAGCGCGGCGCCCGTCTCCTTCTCCTCGCCCAGGGTGAAGAGCCGGACGAAGGTCCAGCGCACACCGTCCCGGGAGGCGTGGAAGGCGAGCGCCCGCCCGGTCCGGCTGATCCGCAGCCACACCGAACTCCCCTCCACCGTGAAGGCGTTGGAGTCGTCGGAGTGTCCCCGGGTGACCACCGTGCAGACGGTGGGCACGTCCGGGGAGTACTCCAGGCAGAGTTTGGCCCAGGCCCGGTCGCCGACGTGGACGTAGAGCACGCCGGCGTCGAAGGCGGCGGCGAAGCCCACGGTGACCCGCGCGATCAGCTGGAAGTCGCCCTCGGGCGCCCCGAGCAGCCGGGGCGCGTCGGAGGCCGGGTCCAGGGCTTCCCCCGTCGGCGTCACGAACCGGTCCTGCCGGGGGCCCGCCCAGCCGGTGAGCACACCGTCCTCGTACGACCAGTTGCCGTCGGGCCCGTAGGTCCGCAGGGAGAAGGGGAGTTCGGGGATTTCGAGATCCATTGCCGGATTCTCGCAGGACCGCCCTGCGGGCCCGCCCGACGGCGGCGGGGGCTACCGCTCCAGAACTCCGTCGATCCGCCGGGGAAGCCCCAGCGGGTTCCCGTCGCGGAGCTCCTCCGGCAGCAGCGCCTCGGGCGCGTTCTGGTAGACGACCGGCCGCAGCCACCGCTCGATGGCCGTGCCTCCGACGGACGTCGAGGTGGAGGTCGTCGCGGGGTAGGGCCCGCCGTGGTGCTGCGCCGGTGCGACCGCCACCCCCGTCGGCCACCCGTTCACCACCACACGCCCGGCCAACGGCGTCAGCTCGGCCAGGAGTTCGGCGCCACGCCCCTCCCCCGCGGCCTCCTCGGAGGACAGCTGGACGGTCGCGGTGAGGTTGCCCGGCAGCCGCCGCAGCACCGCGGCCGCCTCGGCCTCGTCCTCGTACCGCACCACCACGCCGACCGGCCCGAAACACTCCTCCAGAAGCAGGTCGTGCGCCCCCTCCCCGGCCAGCCTGCTCGCCGGCACCGTGAGGAACCCCGCGCTGACCGTGTGCTCGCCGCCCGCCCCCGGTGTGACGGGCGAGCCCACCCCGGGCAGCGCGGCCCGCTCGGCGACGCCCCTGACGAAGGCGTCCCGCATGCGGTGGTCGAGCAGTACACCGGCCTCGGTGGCGCTGACGGCGTCGGTGAGGGACTTGACCAGCCCGTCTCCCGCCGCACCGGACGGCACCAGCACCAGTCCGGGCTTCACGCAGAACTGGCCGACGCCGAGCGTCATGGACCCGGCGAGTCCGGCGCCTATGGCCTCCGCCCGTTCGGCCGCCGCCGCCTCGGTCACCAGGACCGGGTTCAGCGAGCCCAGCTCGCCGTGGAAGGGGATGGGCACCGGACGCGCGGCGGCCGCGTCGAACAGGGCGCGCCCGCCCCGCACCGACCCGGTGAAGCCCGCGGCGGCGACCAGCGGATGCCCGATCAGCTCGACGCCCGCGTCGAAGCCGTGCACGAGTCCGACGACGCCCTCGGGGATGCCGTGGGCCGCGGCGGCCCGGCGCAGCACCTTGGCGACCAGCTCGGACAGGGCCGGGTGGTCGGGCTGGGCCTTGACGACCACCGGGCACCCGGCGGCCAGCGCGCTCGCGGTGTCGCCGCCGGCGACGGAGAAGGCGAAGGGGAAGTTGGAGGCGGCGTAGACGGCCACGACACCGAGCGGGATCTTGTAGCGGCGCAGGTCCGGAACGGGCGGGGTGGCGGTGTCGTCGGGGTGGTCGACGACGACGTCCAGGAAGGCACCTTCGTCGACGATGCCGGCGAAGGCCCTCAACTGATATGCGGTCCGGGCGAGTTCGCCGGTCAGCCGGACGGGGCCGAGGGCGGTCTCGGCGTCGGCGGCCTCGATCAGCCGGTCCCCGGCCGCCTCCAGGCCCGCGGCGGCCGAGCGCAGGAAGGCGGAACGGACCGCGCGGTCGGCCAGGGCGCCGCGGGCGGCCCGCGCCGCCGTGACGGCCGCGTCCACCTCCTGGGCGGTGGCCTCCACCGCGACCTGTTCGCGCTGCTTTCCGGTGCGCGGGTCGACACTCCAGACTGGTGCTGCTGCCACCGCGGGTACCTCCAGACAAGGCCGCATTTTCCCGGTCGGCCATCAGGGCGTTCGATATACTGAACGCCGTCTCTGATGGTGAATGAGCTGATCGGAGACTACCTATCCGGGCCCTCGTATATCTAGATCCTCTGTCCAGGTATCCAGGTCCTCGAACCAGGTTCTTCCATCAGGTTCTCCAAGCAGGTTCTCCTCCAACGAAGGGGTCACGGGCGATGTCGGCAGGCGAGGCAGGCGGCGGGGCGCAGGTCAAGTCCGCGGTGCGGACCGTGGAGTTGCTCGAGTACTTCGCCGGCCGTCCCGGCATGCACTCCCTCGCGGCAGTCCAGGAGGCCGTGGGCTACCCCAAGTCCAGCCTGTACATGCTGCTGCGCACGCTCGTGGAGCTGGGCTGGGTGGAGACGGACGCGACGGGCACGCGGTACGGCATCGGGGTGCGGGCGCTGCTGGTCGGCACCTCCTACATCGACGGCGACGAGGTGGTGGCGGCGGCCCGGGCGACTCTGGACCGGCTCTCCGACGACACCTCGGAGACCATCCACCTGGCCCGCCTCGACGGCACGAACGTGGTCTACCTGGCCACCCGCCAGTCGCAGCACTACCTGCGCCCCTTCACCCGCGTCGGCCGCCGGCTGCCCGCGCACTCCACCTCGCTCGGCAAGGCGCTGCTCGCCACGCACACCGACGAGCAGGTGCGGGGGCTGCTGCCCGAGACGCTGCCCGCGCTTACCGAGCACACCATCACCGACCGGGAGCAGCTGATCGAGGAGCTGCGCCAGGTCCGCGAGCAGGGCTTCGCCGTGGACCGCGAGGAGAACACCCTCGGCCTGCGCTGCTTCGGCGTCGCCATCCCCTACCGCACCCCGGCACGCGACGCCATCAGCTGCTCGGTCCCGGTGGCCCGGCTCACCCCGGCCCACGAGCAGCTGATCAAGGACGCCCTGTTCGACGCACGGGACCGGCTGACCCTGGCGACACGCAGACTCTGACCCGGCAGCGCCGGGCTCCGAGGCCCGCGTGAGGTCCGCGTGAGGTCCGCACGCGGAACGCGAGCTGAGCGTGTGATGAGAAAAACGGCCGCGCGGGAACGTTCACGCCCGCTCCGCTCGTCCTGACGGGTGGGATGAACACAACGATCAGGCGGGCGTCCGTCTTCGCGCTGCTGCTCGTGCTCGCTCTGCTGGTCAGGGCGACCTGGGTGCAGTTCTACGACGGCCAGGCTCTCGCGGACGACAACAACAACCGTCGGAACGCGATCAAGACGTACTCCCGGCCACTGGGCAACATCATCGTGGCCGGGAACTCGATCACGGGTTCGGCACGGACGAAAGGCGGCGACCTCGCCTACAAGCGCACGTACAAGGACGGCGAGCTCTACGCCCCGGTGACGGGCTACGCCTCGCAGGCCTATGCCCCGACCCAGCTGGAGGGCATCTACAAGGACCTGCTCAACGGCTCGGACACCCGGCTGAAGACGGTGCTGAACGTCGTCACCGGCGAGCACACCGATCCGGGCAACGTGCTCACCACGATCGACCCGGCCGTGCAGAAGGCCGGTTACCGGGCGCTCGCCGGCAAGAAGGGCGGGGCCGTGGCCATCGACCCGAAGACCGGCAAGATCCTCGCGATGGTGTCGACGCCGTCGTACGACCCCACCGAGCTGACGGACGCGAACACCGCGGGGCCCGCCTGGAAGCGGCTCACCACGGACAAGGACAAGCCGCTCGTCAACCGGGCGCTGCGCCAGCCGCTGCCGCCGGGCTCGACGTTCAAGCTGGTCGTGGCCGCGGCCGCGCTGGAGAGCGGGCTGTACAAGGACGTCGACACGAACACCGACAGCCCGGATCCCTACACCCCGCCGGGCACGACACACGTGCTGGTCAACGAGAACAAGTCGGCCCCTTGCAGGAACGCCCGGATCCGGGTCGCCCTGGAGTACTCCTGCAACAACGTCTTCGGCAAGATGGCCGTCGACCTGGGCCAGGACAAGGTGCGGGCCATGGCCGAGAAGTTCGGCTTCAACGACGAGAAGCGGGACGTGCCCTTCCGGGCCTGGGCCAGCGTCTACCCGTCGGACATGGACAAGCCCCAGACCGCCTACTCCGGCATCGGCCAGTTCGACGTCACCGCGACCCCGCTGCAGATGGCCATGGTGTCGGCGGTGATGGCGAACGGCGGCAAGCTGGTCTCGCCGCACATGGTCTCGCAGATCACCGACAGTGGTGGTGAGGTGCTGGAGGACTACGACGACGCGGGGACGAAGCAGATCGTCAGCTCCTCGACCGCCGAGCAGCTGCGGTCGGCGATGGAGTCCGTGGTGAAGGACGGCACCGGTACGAACGCCCTGATCGACGGGGTGACCGTCGGCGGCAAGACCGGTACCGCCCAGCACGGCGAGAACAACAGCAAGACGCCGTACGCCTGGTTCACGTCCTACGGCAGGTCCGACAGCACCAGCAAGGAGATCGCCGTCGCGGTGATGGTCGAGCAGTCGGGCGCCCTGCGCTCGGAGGTCAGCGGCAACGGCCTGGCGGCGCCGGTGGCCAGGGCGATGATGCAGGCGGCACTCAAGTAGGCGCCCCGTGCGCGGGGGCGGTTCGTCCGAACCGCCCCCGCGCTCGCCTCACTTGACGCCCAGCACCTGCTCCACGGGGTCGATCGCGAAGTACACGAGGAACAGCGCCGAGACGCCCCACAGCAGCCAGTTGACCTCCCTGGCCTTGCCCACCACCGTCTTGATGACCACGTAGGCCACGAAGCCCGCGCCGATACCGTCGGTGATGGAGTAGGTGAACGGCATCGTGGCGATGGTGAGGAAGGCCGGGACGGCGATCTCGTGGTCGTCCCAGTCGATGTGCTTGACGTGGGTCATCATCAGGAAGCCCACCGCGATCAGCGCGGGCGCCGCCGCCTGGAGCGGGACGATGGTGAGCAGCGGGGTGAGGAAGAGCGCGAGGCCGAAGAGACCGCCGGTGACCAGGTTGGCGAAGCCGGTGCGGGCGCCCTCGCCGACGCCGGCGGCGGACTCGATGTAGGCGGTGCTGGAGGAGGCCGAGCCGACACCGCCGGCGACGGCCGCGGCGCCGTCGATGAGCAGGACCCGGCCGATGCCCGGCACCTGCCCCTCGTCGTCGAGGAGCCCGGCCTCGGCGCTGATGCCGACGATGGTGCCCATGGCGTCGAAGAAGTCGGACAGCACGAGGGTGAAGACGAGCAGGACGGCGGTCAGGACACCGGCCTTGGCGAAGCCGCCGAACAGGCTGAAGTGACCGATCAGCCCGAAGTCCGGGGCTGCGACGACCTTGTCGGGGACCTTCGGGGTGGTCAGGCCCCAGCTCTTGATGTCGGCGACGGTGTCGACGGCGATCGCGACGGCCGTCATCGCGACGATGCTGATCAGGATGGCGCCCTTCACCTTCCGGGTCAGCAGCGCGATGGTCAGCAGCACGCCGAGGCAGAAGACGAGGACGGGCCAGCCGGTCAGTCTGCCGACGGCGCCGAGCTGGACGGGCACGGTGGTGTGCGCGGCGTCGGGGACGCGGCTGACGAAGCCGGCGTCCACGAAGCCGATGAAGGCGATGAACAGGCCGATGCCGACTCCGATGGCCTGCTTCAGCTGCCGCGGGATCGCGTCCATGATCGCCTTGCGGAGCCCGGTGAGGACCAGGAGGCAGATGACGAGGCCTTCCAGGACGACCAGGCCCATCGCGTCGGGCCAGCTCATCAGCGGCGCCAGCTGGAAAGCGACGACGGCGTTCAGGCCGAGCCCCGCGGCGATGGCGAGCGGAAGGTTGCCGCCGACGCCCATGACCACCGTCATCACGCAGGCCACCAGCGCGGTGGCGGTGACGAGCTGGCCGGTGTCGAGGGAGTGCCCGAACTTGTCCTTGGCGCTGCCCAGGATGATCGGGTTCAGGACGAGGATGTACGCCATGGTGAAGAACGTGGCGAGGCCGCCGCGTATCTCCCGGCCGAAGGTCGATCCCCGTTCGGAGATTCTGAAGTACCGGTCGACGCCGTTGCCCGTGGGTGGCACGGCGCCGGACCGCTGGTCCGCCTTCTGCGTCTCGGACATGCCCGACACCAACTCCTAATCATCAACGGGGTGTTGTGCGGATGCTGGCTGGATTGTTCCCCCGGGCGACCGGTTTCAGGTTCCCTTCGTGTTACGGAATGGACGCGGGAAGCGGGCCGGCCCCCGCCCCGGCGGGAACCGCCGGGGACGAGGGCCGGATGCGGACAGCCGCCCGGGACGCGGGACTTCAGGACACGAAGTACGTCGGGTTCGGCAGCTTGTAGGTGCGGTCGGCGTGGCCGCCGTCCAGGTCCGAGTACTGGTCGCCGAAGTTGGCGATGATGTCGTACCCGAGGTCCTCGATGTGTCCTCGGGTGCCGCCCTTGTACTGCACGGTCGTACAGGTCCAGGTCGTCGCGGTGGCGCATCCGCTCAGGTAGGCCGGCGGGTTGGCCTTGTCCTTGAGGAACATGTGGCCGGCGTCGAGGTTCACGTCGGCGCCGATCTTCTTCAGGTTCTCCACGGCGCCGGCGCGCTGGGCCTCGCTGAGACCGGAGTTGTAGAAGACCTCGACGCCCTTGGACTGGGCGTACCGGACCAGCTCGGCGCTGCCGAACACGGCCGGACGGTCGGCCCGGTTCACGTAGTCGTTCCACGTCGTGGCGTTGTACGTGTAGTTGTAGCGCTTCTCGTAGTCGAGGCTGAGCAGCAGCGTGTCGTCGATGTCGAAGACGACGGCCGGCTTCTTTCCGTGGCGGTGGTCCTTGCGGGCCGCCTTGTCTATGTAGTTCCTGGCGTCGGCGTCGATCCGCGCCAGGTCCTTGGCGTACGGGCTGTCCGGGGACGCCTGGTACACGCCGCTCGCGTCGGCGGTGGTGCCGTAGTACGTGTCGATGTCCTTCACCAGGAGCCCGATGTTGTAGGGCTCGTGGGTCGAGTTCGCCGTCGACTGACCGGCACCGGCCGCGCCGGCACCGTACAGCGCCGTACCGCCGAGAACGCAGGCGGCGCCGACGGCGGCCGCTCTGAGGGACTTCCGCATGGAATCTCCGGATCTGATGAGTGAGGATCAGGCCACGCACTGTCTACGCGCATCAACCCGGCGTTGCGAGGCGTGTTATCCGATCGATACGCATCCCGGGCGGTCCCGGGCAGTTCCCAGCAGTCCCGAACAGGACGGCCCGCGAGGAGGGCGGCGGGAGGGGTCAGCCCGCGTACGGGTCCGGTGCCTCGCCCGGGCGGGCGAGGAAGGCGAAGTCGCAGCCCGCGTCGGCCTGGGTGATCTGGTCCTCGTAGAGGGCGCCGTAGCCGCGCGTGTACCGGGCGGGCGGTGGGGTCCACTCGGCTTTCCTGCGCGCCAACTCCGCTTCCTCCACGTGGAGACGGAGACTGCGGGCGTCCACGTCCAGGGTGATGAGGTCGCCGGTGCGGACCAGCGCGAGCGGGCCGCCGACGTAGGACTCGGGGGCCACGTGCAGTACGCAGGTGCCGTAACTCGTGCCGCTCATACGGGCGTCGGAGACACGGACCATGTCCCGCACGCCCTGCTTGAGCAGGTGGTCCGGGATCGGGAGCATGCCGTACTCGGGCATGCCCGGTCCGCCCTTGGGGCCGGCGTTGCGCAGCACGAGCACGCTGTCGGCGGTGATGCCGAGCGCGGGGTCGTCGATGGTGCGCTGCATCGTGCGGTAGTCGTCGAAGACGACGGCGGGGCCGGTGTGCCGGAGCAGGCGGGGCTCGGCGGCGATGTGCTTGATGACGGCGCCGTCCGGGCAGAGGTTGCCGCGCAGCACGGCCACCCCGCCCTCGGGCGCGACCGGGTTGTCCCGTGGCCGGATGACGCCGTCGTGGTGCACCCGCGCGCCCGCGAGCTGCTCGCGCAGGGTGTCGTACGAGACCGTGGGCCGGTCGAGGTGGAGCAGGTCGGGAATGCGGGAGAGGAATCCGGGCAGGCCGCCCGCGAAGTGGAAGTCCTCCATGAGGTACCGCTGTCCGCCGGGGCGGACGTCGGCGAGGACGGGGACCGTGCGGGCGATGCGGTCGAAGTCGTCCAGGGTGAGCCGTACCCCGGCCCGGCCCGCCATGGCGATCAGGTGGATCACGGCGTTGGTGGAGCCGCCGAGACCGAGAACGGTGGTGACGGCGTCCTCGAAGGCCTCCCGGGTGAGGATGTCGCCCGGCCCGCGGTCCTGGTGGATCAGTTCGACGACCGTCCGGCCCGCCGTGGCGGCCATCCGTTCGTGCCCGGAGTCCACCGCCGGGATGCTGGAGGCGCCCGGCACGGTCATGCCGAGGGCCTCCGCCGCGGCCGTGAGCGTGGACGCCGTGCCCATGGTCATGCAGTGGCCGGGGGAACGGGCCAGGCCGCTCTCCAGCTCGGCCATCTCGCAGTCGCCGATGAGGCCGGCCCGCCGGTCGTCCCAGTACTTCCACATGTCGGTGCCGGAGCCGAGGGTCTCACCGCGCCAGTGGCCCGGCAGCATGGGTCCGGCCGGGACGAAGACGGCGGGCAGGCCGGCCGAGGCCGCGCCCATCAGCAGCGCGGGCGTGGACTTGTCGCAGCCGCCCATGAGCACCGCGCCGTCGACGGGGTACGACCGCAGCAGTTCCTCGGTCTCCATCGCGAGGAGGTTGCGGTAGAGCATGGGCGTCGGCTTCTGGAAGGTCTCGCTGAGCGTGGAGACCGGGAATTCGAGGGGGAAGCCGCCCGCCTGCCACACCCCGCGTTTGACGGCCTGGGCGCGCTCGCGCAGGTGGACGTGGCAGGGGTTGATGTCGGACCAGGTGTTGAGGACGGCGACGACCGGCTTGCCGAGGTGTTCCTCGGGCAGGTAGCCGAGCTGGCGGGTGCGGGCGCGGTGGCTGAAGGAGCGCAGGCCCTCGGTGCCGTACCACTGGTGGCTGCGCAGCTCCTGCGGTTCACGCACGGCCTTCCTCACCGCACCCACGAGGCGGCGATGGCGGCGACCTCGGCGCGCTCGTCCCCGGACAGCGGCGAGCTCGGCGGGCGGACGTCCGCGCGGCACAGGCCGAGCGCGGCGAGGGCTTCCTTGACGACGGTGACGTTGTTCGCCGAGCCGTGGGCGGCCCGCAGTTCCTCGAAGCGGCGGATCCGTTCCCACACCCTCATGGCGGCCGGGTGGTCGCCGGCCCGCAGCGCCTCCAGCATGGTCAGGGACAGGGCCGGGGCGACGTTGACGAGTCCGGAGGTGAACCCGGTGGCGCCCGCGCCGAAGTAGCCGGGGGCGTAGCTCTCGGCGAGGCCCGCCACCCAGGTGAAGCGGTCCAGGCCGGCGTCCCGGGCGAAGGCGGCGAAGCGCGCAGCGTCCGGGACGGCGTACTTGACGCCGATGACGTTCGGGCAGTGGCCGGCCAGTTCGGCGAGGAGGGCGCCGGGGAGGCGGGGGTCGCGGACGTAGGGGACCACCCCGAGGCCGGGCACGGACTCGGCGACGGCACGGTGGTAGGCGACCCAGCCGGCCTCCGAGACGTAGGGGTGGACGGGCTGGTGGACCATGACCATCCGGACGCCGAGGGCGTGGGCGTGCCGGGCGGAGGCGACGGCGGTGGGCAGGTCGTGGCCGACGCCGGCCAGGACGGTGGCGCGGTCTCCCGCCTCGTCCACGGCCAGTTCGACCACCAGACGGCGTTCCTCGGGGGCGAGGGCGTAGAACTCGCCCGTGTTCCCGCACGGGGTGAGGGTCTTGATCCCGGCGTCGATGAGGCGGCGCAGCAAGGCCCGGCAGGCGGTCCGGTCGACCTGGCCGTCCTCGGCGAAGGGGGTCACGGGGATGGCCACCACGTCGGCCAGGGCGGCCCGTTCGGCCGCGAACATCGGGCTGCTCACTGTTGTCCTTCCTCCGGGCGCGACGCGGGGAAGGCCCGCCGGGTGAACGAGGTGATGTGGGTGTGCAGGGCGCTCGCGGCGCCGTCCGCGTCGCCGCCTCGCGCGAGGCGGAGGATCTCCCGGTGCTCGGCGGCCTCCCGCTCCCAGGAGGGGTCGGCCGCCCAGGCCACGGCCGAGACGAGCGCGGCCTGGTCGCGGACGTCGTCCAGCATCCGGGTGAGCAGCGGGTTGCCGCACGGCAGGTAGAGGGCGCGGTGGAACGCGCGGTTGGCGAGGGCCCGTTCGGCGGGGCCGGGGGCGGTGTCCGCCCGGTCCAGCGCGTCCGCGGCGGCGTCGAGAGGAGCCCCGCGGGTGACCGTGCGGCGCAGGGCCTCCGGTTCCAGCAGCAGCCGTACGTCGTGGACCTGGCGCGCCATGTCCGCGTCCACCGTGCGTACGGTGACGCCCTTGTACTGGCTCGTCACGACGAGGCCGGTGCCGGCGAGCGTCTTCAGCGCCTCGCGCACCGGGGTCTTGGACACCCCGAACGACGCGGCCAGTTCCGTCTCGACGAGCGCCTGCCCGGGAGCCAGCGCGCCGGTCAGGATGCGGTGTCTGATCGCCTCCAGCACGTACTGCGTGCGGGACGGGATCGGCGTGGGCACAGCGGTCACGGGCGCCTCCCGGTGACACGGCCGCGCGGGCCCGCGGCCGTGAACTCACGTACCGCGCCTCGTATATGACGTATGACGTATGACGTACGAGGCGCGACGCGTCGAAGTTAGGAGGGGGGCCGCGTTTCGTCAATGCCGCTGACGAAAGAGGCCCGCGGGGGTCCGCCGCGGCGCGGCGGGTGTCCCCCCGGCCCTACGGCCGCCATCCCGGGTCGCGGCCGCTCAGGCTCACCGCGTGCTCCAGCGGCGGGGCGTCCTGCGGGACCGGTACGACGGGGCCGAAGGGGCCGCGTTCGCGGTCGAGGCCGGCCGCCGCACCGGTGAGGAAGCCGAGGGCCGCCTCGACGACGGCGGCGTCGGGTTCGTAGGGCAGGCCGAGGGCGCGGGCCAGGTCCCAGCCGTGGATCACCAGCTCGTCGGCGACGACGGCGCCGGCGACCGCGCCGGGCAGGTCCACGCCCCCGGCGCGGGTCGTGCCGGTCCACGCCGACGGCTCGCGCCAGGCCTCGGCCAGTTCGTCGAGCGCCTCGGCCAGCCGCTCGCGCCAGTCGGGGGCGAGTTCGGGGAGCCCGGCCTCCGGGCTGGTGTCGGTCGTCGGGCCGAGGTCCTTGCGGGCGGCGTCCCGGAAGGCGACGGCCAGCCCGGTCAGATGGGCCAGCAGGTCCCGCACCGTGTAGTCCGGACACGGGGTGGGATCCGGCAGCCGCTCGTCGCTCACCTTGCCGGCGAGCTCCGTGAGGACCCGGGTCTGGGCACCGAGATCGAAGATGGGGTGGGTCATGCCGTGCTCCTTGCGCGTGGGGGGCGGGGACATCCGTACCCGGGTACGGGGGTGACATCCGTACCCATGAGTGACCCGCCGGGGCACGGGAACTCATCGGTACGCCCCTCACCGGCGCGCCGGACGAGGCATCCGCCCGATCCGCGCCCACCCTCCTTAGGGCCACGATGACCAGGCATGACGAAAACGAAAAACGGCGGTACGAGGCGCGTGCTGCGCGACCGCGACGCCGGTCTGTACCTCGCGAGTGTGGTGGTGTCCGCGTTCGGCACGTCCGCGCTGGGCCCGGCCTGCGGCATGTGGGTGAAGGACCTCACCGGCTCGAACGGCCTGGCCGCCCTGTGTCTGCTCGCCACCTGGGCGCCCACGCTCGCCGGCCCGCTGCTCGGCACGATCGCCGACCGCCTGCCCCGCAAACCCCTGCTGATCTGGGCCGACCTCGGCCTCGGTGCCGTCCTCCTCACCCTCTTCGCGGTGCGCTCCCGCGACGACCTGTGGCTGCTCTTCACCGTGCTGCTGGTGTACGGCACGGTCGTCGCCGTCCGTGATCCGGCCGAGTCCGCCGTCGTCACCGGCGTCGTCGGCCCGGAGCTGCTGGGTGACCTGGGCGGGCTCCGGACGACCGCCGTGGAGGGCATGAAGCTGGTGGCCCCGCTGACCGGTGCGGCCCTGTACGCGGCGTACGGCGGGGCCGCGGTCGCCTGCCTCGACGCCGGCACGTTCGCGCTGGCCGCCGCCGTGTGGCCGTTCGTCCGCGTCCGCGAGGAGCCGCCGCGGCCCCGGGCGGGCGGCGGGCGCGCGCAGGCGGCCGAGGGCGTCCGCGAGCTGTGGGGGCATCCGCTCCTGCGTCCGCTGGTGCTGGCCGGCGGTGCCACGATGTTCCTCTCCAGCCTGAGCAGCACCATGACGTACGGCGTCGTGGACGCCCTCGGGCACTCCCCCGCCTACGCGGGTGTCCTGTACGCCGTCCAGGGCGCCGGCTCGACGGCGGTCGGGCTGGTGTCGGGAGCGGCGCTGCGCCGGCTGGGCGCGCGCCGGTTCGCGGCGGCCGGGATCGCGCTCACGGCGGTCGCGGTGGCCGCGCGGGCGGTCCCGTCGGACCCGGTGGTGCTGGCGGGCAGCCTGGGGATCGGCCTGGGGCTGCCGTGCGTGCTGATCGCCGCGTTCACCGCCGTGCAGCTCGAGACGCCCGGCCCGCTGCTGGGCCGGGTGACCGCCACCGCCGGCACGCTGATCTTCACACCGACCGCCGTCGGGCTGGCCGTCGGGGCCGGCCTGGTCGAACTGGCCGGCCCCGCGCCGCTGTTGCCCGTGTACGGCGTGGCGCTCCTCGCCACGGCGGCGTCACTCGTTCAGCGCGTGGACAGCGCCTCGCGCACTACCGACAGGTCCCCGTCGGACGCCAACCCGGCGTGATACAGGCGCAGTTCCGTCGCCCCCTCGGCACGCGCGCGTGCCGCGTCGGCCGCGAGGGTGCCCGGGCTGCCGCCCATGCCGGTGACCACCGGGAAGTTGGCGGCGAGGACCGCGCCCTCCCGCGCCCGCTCGGCGAAGGGTGCCAGCAGCGCCGTACCGTCCGTGCCGCCCGCGCACGGGACGACCACGCCGTCCGCGACGGACAGGATGTGGGCGGGGTCGACGCCGGCGTTGGCGCCGCAGTGGTACGGCACCGGGTCCGCGTGCAGCAGCACCTGGAAGCCGTCGGGCGCGGCGGCGCGTACAGCGGTGACGGCCGCTTCCTGGAGGGTGTGGGCCGTCCGCTCGCGCCACGCGCGCGTGGCGGACGCCGTCTCCTCGCCGAGGAGCTTTCGGACGGCCGCCCAGTCCCCGTCGTCCGCCGCACCGCGCCACAGCGGTTCCAGCGCGGCCCGTACGGCTCCCGCCAACGCGTCGGCGTCCAGGCCCTGTTCGCCGTAGCCGGCGCGGCAGTCCGGGCAGAAGCACAGCGACAACAGGTACTGCCCGGCGTCCCCGAGGGCGATCCCGGCGGTCTTGTCGTGGGCGTGCAGGTGCTGGAGGCCGTACCAGCCGAGGGATTCCAGTTCGGTGCCGCGGGCGCCGGGGCGTACGGCGGCCTCGGCGGCGAGGCCGGTCAGGTACGCGCGGGTGGCGGGCTGGGCGATGCAGGGCGCCCACGGGTAGCGGTCGCCGTAGGCGTTGACGACCGAGGTGTCCGGGTGTTCGGCGCCCAGGCGGGAGCTGTGCGCCAGGACCACCCAGCTGTGCACCTCCAGGCCGGCCGCGGCGAGTGCCTCGGCGGCCTGCCCGTAGGCGTCGCCGGGGGCCCAGTGTCCCGCGGGGTACGGCCGCAGGGCCCGGCCCGCCCAGCGGTCGCCGGCGGGGTAGAGGACGGCCGCGTGCTCGGCGGTGACGACGCGGTGGCGGGGGTGGCGCGGGGTCAGGGCGCGGGTGGAGTGGTAGGCGGAGGCGAGGGTCACCTGCTCCACGCCGAGTCCGGCGATCCGGGCGGGGGCGTCGGGGTCCCCATTGACGTCCCAGGGGTAGACGAACGCCGACGCCTTCACGCACCCTCCTCCAGCAGCGCGTGGCCGCGGTCGACGAGCCGGGCGAGTTGCTTGACGTGATCCTCGGCGGGCTCGTGCAGCGGGGGCCGGACCTCGCCGACGTCCAGGCCGCGCAGCCGTACGCCCGCCTTGACGAGGGAGACGGCGTATCCGTGGCCCTGGGCGCGCAGTTCGACGAACGGGCGGTAGAAACCGTCCAGCAGGCGGCGCGCGGTGGCCTCGTCGCCCGTCTCCAGCGCCCGGTGGAAGGCCAGGGCGATCTCGGGGGCGAAGCAGAAGACGGCGGAGGAGTACAGGGTGATGCCGAGGGCACGGTAGGCGAGCTGGGTCTGCTCGGCGGTGGGCAGGCCGTTGAAGTACAGGAAGTCGCCCGGGACTTCGGTGCGGACGGCGCTGACGATGCGCTGCATCAGGTCCAGGTCGCCGACGCCGTCCTTGAGGCCGATGACGCCTTCGGTGCGGGCGAGTTCGACCACGGTCGGCGGGGTGAAGACGGCGTTGTCGCGCTGGTAGACGATGACCGGCAGGGCGGTCGCCGCGGCGATCTCCCGGTAGTGCCGCAGCAGACCCTCCTGCCCGGCGACGACGAGGTACGGCGGCAGGGCGAGGAGTCCGTCGGCGCCCGCCTCCTCGGCGAGCCGCGCGTAGCGGACGGCGAGCGCGGTGCCGTAGCCGGCGCCCGCGATCACCGGGACCCGGCCCTCCGCCGCCTCGACGGCCGCGCGCACGCAGGCCTCGAACTCCTCCGGGAGCAGCGCGTGGAACTCGCCGGTGCCGCAGGCGGCGAACACGGCGGCGGCTCCGGCCTCGACGCCGCGGCGCACATGGGCGCGGTAGACGTCGAGGTCGACCGAGCCGTCGGGGCCGTAGGCGGTGACGGGGAAGAACAGCGGCCCGCTGGGGTCGCTGAGCCGGGCGGCGAGAGGGACTGACGTCACGGGCGCTCCCTGTCGGTGCGTGCCACGGGTGCACGAATCTGATCGGTGTCCATATCTCTGAACGGCATCACGCTAAAGGCCGCCCACAAGGGCGGTCAAGCGGGCGAACCACCAACACAGCACCGGATTTCCGCACTCCACGGCACACTTGACCGCACGGCTCGGCCCTCTCTAGCGTGTCCACGGATGTGAATCGCATCCACACATGCGGCCGTTGACTCAAGAACCGCAAGGAGATCGAGGATGCCCGCTCCCCGCACCCTGCTGCTCACCGGCGCCGCCGGCGGCCTCGGCACCCTGATGCGGTCCCTGCTGCCGGCGTACGGCTACACGCTGCGCCTGTTCGACGTGCGCCCCGTCGAGGACGAGCCGGACGCCATCACCGCGGACCTCGCCGACAAGGAGGCGCTGCGCGAGGCGGTGCGGGGCGTGGACGCGGTCCTCCATCTCGCGGGCATCTCCCTGGAGGCGCCGTTCGAGAAGATCCTCAAGGCGAACATCGAGGGCACGTACAACCTCTACGAGGCCGCCCGCCACGAAGGAGTGCCCCGGATCGTCTTCGCCTCCTCCAACCACGCCGTCGGCTACACCGCGGCGCCACAGGGTGCCGTACCGCTCGATCCCGGCGCGCTGATCCCGGTCGGCACCCCGCGCCGCCCGGACACCTTCTACGGCCTGTCCAAGTCCTTCGGCGAGGACCTGGCGCAGCTCTACTGGGACCGGCACGGCCTGGAGACCGTCTCCGTGCGCATCGGCTCCTGCTTCCCCGAGCCCACCAGTGTGCGCATGCTCTCGCTGTGGCTGAGCCCCGCCGACGGCGCCCGCCTCTTCCACGCGTCCCTGACCGCCGAGGAGGTCGGCCACACGGTCGTCTACGGCTCCTCGGCCAACACCCGTCTGTGGTGGGACCTGTCGTCCGCCCGGGCGCTCGGCTACGAGCCGCGGGACGACTCCGAGCCGTACGCCGCCGAACTGATCGCCGCACAGGGCGAAATGGACTCGGCGAACCCGGCCCACAGCCACCTGGGCGGCCATTTCGTGAACGACCCGCCGATCTGGCCGTACTGAACGATCCGGAACGGCACCGGGCCTCTTGCGCGCGCCCCGGACGAGCAAGGCCGCTCCGCGACGACCACCGGGCGCGGGCGGGGCCCTGCGGGATTCCGCCGGGGATTCCGCCGGGGATCACCGAAGAGCGGCCTCCCGGCGCCGCCTCACGGTCGACACCGGTCAACGCCGGTCGGCGCCGGTCAACACCGGGACTCGTCGTCGTGCTTGGCGACTAGTTTGCCGCCGTACCGCCCTCCGGGGCGTCGAAGCGCACGGAACGGACCTCCAGGGTGTCCTTGGCCGGCTTGCCGTGTGCCCTCAGCCGCCAGGCGGAACCCTCGCAGTTCGCGCCGAGGTAGACGGTCACGGCGGTGTCGGTGTCGTTCTGCGGGCCGTAGCCGGGGAGTTCCTCGTCGTCGCCGACGCCGTAGAGGTTGATGCACTTGCCGCTGTGCGGGTCGGCGAGGGCGACGTGCTGCTCCTGGCCGTAGCCGTCGACGTACTTGTAGTGGAAGCTGCCCTGGGCCGCCTGGGCGGAGCCGGCCATGGACAGGGCGAGGGCGAGGGCGCCGAGGGAGGCGCCGAGGGTGGTGCGGAGCTTCATGACGGGAGGGATCCCTTCCGAAGATGATCAAGGGGTACCGCGGAGCCGACCCTAGAAGGGCGGACGGCGGCGAACCGGTCCGCCGGGCCGTCGGCTCCCGCACGCCCCCGGAGTGTCACCCGCTCGGGTCAGGCACAGGCCGGCGCCGGACGGTCGCCACCGCCGCCGCCCCGGCGGAACACACCGGCCCCCCGGTTCCCTCGCGGACCGTCACCCGTGCCCGGCCCCCCACGACCGTCACGAAACGACTGTCACGAAACGACCGTCCCGAAGTGTCCGCCGCGGCCTTCGGCCCGGCCGAAAACGATCGATCTTCATGGCGGGCGGGCAGCAAACGGGCGCGCCCGCCGCCGTGTTCGGGCATCGGAGCTGCCCGATCTCACGTCCCGGCACACAGCAGCCCAGGTCCGAGGCGGGCACAGCCAGAACCGAACGGGCACATGCGGGCACCATCGGACGCGCAACAGGCCTGGTCACCGCCGCGCACGCGCTGTAGAACTTTCCCCCGAGGGCCTCACCGGGCCCGAACGGGCACAGCACGGCAAGGCAAGGCAGGGGAGGTGTCGGCGATGACGGCGATGACCGCGGAGGAACGACAGCGCGAGATCGTCCAGGCCGCCCGCCGCACGGGTTCGGTCGACGTCACCACGCTCGCCACCGAACTGGGCGTCGCCAAGGAGACCGTACGACGCGATCTGCGGGCCCTGGAGGACCACGGGCTGGTCCGCCGCACGCACGGCGGCGCCTATCCCGTGGAGAGCGCCGGCTTCGAGACGACCCTCGCCTTCCGCGCCACCAGTCACGTCCCCGAGAAGCGCCGGATCGCGGCCGCGGCGGCCGAGCTGCTCGGGGACGCCGAGACCGTCTTCGTCGACGAGGGCTTCACCCCGCAGCTCATCGCCGAGGCGCTCCCCCGCGACCGGCCGCTGACGGTGGTCACCGCCTCCCTGGCCACCGCCGGGGCGCTCGCGGAGGCCGAGAACACGACGGTGCTGCTGCTGGGCGGCCGGGTGCGCGCCGGCACGCTGGCCACCGTCGACCACTGGACGACCAGGATGCTGGCCGGGTTCGTCATCGACCTGGCGTACATCGGCGCCAACGGCATCTCCCGCGACCACGGGCTGACCACCCCCGACCCGGCGGTCAGCGAGGTCAAGGCCCAGGCGATCCGTGCCTCCCGCCGCACGGTCTTCGCCGGGACGCACACCAAGTTCGGCGCGGTGAGCTTCTGCCGGTTCGCCGAGGTCGGCGCCCTGGAGGCCGTCGTCACCAGCACGCTGCTGCCGGCCGCCGAGGCCCACCGCTACTCGCTCCAGGGCCCGCAGGTCATCCGGGTCTGACCGCACGCCCGAGGCCCCTCCGGGCCACCGCACCACCGCCGCCGCTCCACGGTCACCGCACCGCAGTCACCGTTCCACTTTCACCGCACCGCACCGCAGTCACCGCACCGCCCGGCCGTCCGCCGTACCTCCAGCGAGCCGCACGGCCGCTCCAGCACACCTCGACACCCGCATCCCGTCCCCGTCTTCCCAAGACCATCAGCGATCAGGAGTACCCCTTCCATGCGAACCCAGAGCCGACGAACGCCACGCGTCCTCCTCGCCGCGGCCGCCGCGGGAACGCTCGCCACCCCCCTGCTCACCGGCTGCGCGGGCGCAGGCGGCGCGGGCGGGAGCGGATCCTCCGCCCACTCCATCAACGTCCTGATGGTGAACAACCCGCAGATGGTGGAGCTCCAGAAGCTCACCGCCGCCCACTTCACCAAGGAGACCGGCATCAAGGTGAACTTCACCGTGCTGCCGGAAAACGATGTCAGGGACAAGATCAGCCAGGACTTCGCCAACCAGGCGGGCCAGTACGACATCGCCACGCTCAGCAACTACGAGATCCCGATCTACGCCAAGAACGGCTGGCTCCACTCCGTCGACTCCTACGTCAAGAGCGACACCGCCTTCGACCAGCAGGACATCCTCGCCCCGATGCGGCAGGCGCTGACCGGAGCGGACGGCAAGCTCTACGGCGAGCCCTTCTACGGCGAGTCCTCCTTCCTGATGTACCGCAAGGACGTCCTGGAGAAGAAGGGCCTGACCATGCCGGCCCACCCGACCTGGAAGCAGGTCGCCGACCTCGCCGCCAAGACGGACGGCGCCGAGTCCGGGATGAAGGGCATCTGCCTGCGCGGCCTGCCCGGCTGGGGCGAGGTGATCGCCCCGCTGACCACGGTCGTCAACACCTTCGGCGGCACCTGGTTCGACAAGGACTGGAAGGCGCGCGTGGACTCCCCGGAGTTCAAGAAGGCCGTCCAGTTCTACGTCGACCTGGTCCGCAAGCACGGCGAGTCCGGTGCCGCGCAGTCCGGCTACGCCGAGTGCCTGAACAACATGACCCAGGGCAAGACGGCCATGTGGTACGACGCCACGGCGGGCGCGGGCTCGCTGGAGGCCGCCGGTTCCCCGGTCAAGGGAAAGATCGGCTACGTGCCGGCCCCGGTCGACAGGACCGAGAGCTCCGGCTGGCTCTACACCTGGGCCTGGGGCGTCCAGAAGGCGTCCAAGCACCCCGACGACGCCTGGAAGTTCATCTCGTGGGCGTCCGGCAAGGGCTACGAGAACCTCGTCGGGAAGACGTCGGGCTGGTCCGACGTGCCCGCGGGCAAGCGCGCGTCGACCTATGACATACCGCAGTACACCAAGGAGGCGGGCGCCTTCGCGGACGTCACCCGGGACGCCATCGCGGGCGCCAGGCCGCAGGACCCGGGCGTGCAGCCCCGGCCCGCGCCCGGCATCCAGTTCGTCGGCATCCCCGAGTTCACCGACCTGGGCACCAAGGTCGCCCAGGAGATCAGCAGCGCGATCGCCGGCCGTCAGTCCGTGGACAGCGCGCTGAAGAAGTCGCAGCAGTACGCCGAGGCCGTCGGCAAGAAGTACGAGGGATCATGACCGTGACGACATCGGCCCCGGTCGCCGCCGCCACCGCGCGGCCGGCGGCCCGGCCCTCGAACCGCATGCGCGCCTGGGTCACCCGGGCCCCGCTGCTGCCCGCGCTGATCTTCATGATCGCCGTGACCCAGCTGCCGTTCGTGGCGACCCTGGTGATCTCGTTCTTCAAGTGGAACGCGCTCTACCCGGACGACCGCCACTTCACCGGCCTGTCCAACTACGCCGACGTGATCAGCACCCCCGAGCTGCGCCAGTCGGTGTGGACGACCGTCCTGCTGACCGCCTCCGTGGTGCTGGCCTGCATGCTGCTCGGACTGGTGCTGGCGCTGCTCCTCGACCGCCGCTTCCGCGGCCGGGGCGTCGTGCGCACCATGCTCATCGCCCCCTTCCTGCTGGTGCCGGTCGCCGCCGCCCTGCTCTGGAAGCACGTGCTGTTCAACCCCGAGTACGGCCTCTTCAACGGCGTACTGCACTGGCTCGGGGGAAGCGGGGCGCCGCAGCCGGACTGGATCTCCGAGATGCCGCTGACGGCGGTCGCCGCCTCGCTGGTGTGGCAGTGGACGCCGTTCATGATGCTGATCCTGCTGGCCGGGCTGCAGAGCCGCGACCCGGAACTGATCGAGGCAGCCCGGATGGACGGCGCGGGCGACTGGCAGGTGTTCGTCCACATCACCCTGCCGCACCTGCGGCGCTACCTCGAACTGGGCGTGCTGCTGGGTTCGATCTACATCGTGCAGAACTTCGACGCCGTGTTCACGATCACCTCCGGTGGTCTGGGCACCGCGAACCTGCCGTACACCGTCTACCAGACCTTCTACCAGGCGCACGAGAACGGTCTCGCCTCCGCCGCCGGTGTCCTCGTCGTCATCGGTTCGATCGTCATCGCGACCTTCGCCCTGCGCGTCGTGTCGTCCCTGTTCCGTGAGGAGGCCCCCCGCGCATGACGACCTCCGTCACCGCTCCCGCGCGCGGTCACGCGCCGCGGCCGAGCCGCTCCGGCCCCGGTCTGAAGGGCGCCGTCCTGTCGGTGGCCGCCTGGCTGGCCGGCATCCTGTTCGTCCTGCCCCTGCTCTGGATGGCGCTGACGTCCTTCCACTCCGAGGCGGACGCGGCGACCAACCCGCCCTCCCTCACCGCCCCGCTCACCCTGGACAGCTACCGCGAGTTCTTCGGCCTGGGCGGCGGCGCGAGCCCCTGGCCCTCGCTGATCAACTCGACCACGGCGTCTGTGGCCTCCACGGTGCTGACCCTGCTCCTGGCGCTGCCGGCCGCGTACGCGCTGTCCATCCGGCCGGTGAAGAAGTGGACCGACGTCCTGTTCTTCTTCCTGTCCACCAAGATGCTGCCGGCCGTGGCGGGCCTGCTGCCGATCTACCTCTTCGCCAAGGACGCCGGGCTGCTGGACAACGTCTGGGCCCTGGTCGTGCTCTACACCTCGATGAACCTGCCGATCGCGGTGTGGATGATGCAGTCCTTCCTCGCCGAGGTGCCGATCGCGATCATCGAGGCGGCGCAGATCGACGGTGCCAGGCTGCCCACGGTCCTCGGCCGGGTGGTGGCGCCGATCGCCCTTCCGGGCATCGCCGCGACGGCCCTGATCTGCTTCATCTTCAGCTGGAACGAGCTGCTGTTCGCCCGGGTCCTGACGGGTGTCGTCGCCGAGACCGCCCCCGTCTTCCTGACCGGCTTCATCACCAGCCAGGGCCTGTTCCTGGCCAAGGTGTGCGCCGCGTCGCTCGTCATCTCCCTGCCGGTGCTCGCCGCGGGGTTCACCGCCCAGGACAAGCTGGTCCAGGGTCTGTCGCTTGGAGCCGTGAAATGAAGGCCGCCGTCATCGAGTCCGTGGGCCGTGCCGTCGTCACCGAGGTCCCGGACCCGACACCCGGCCCGCGCGAGGTCGTCGTCGAGGTGGCCGCCTGCGGCCTGTGCGGCACCGACCTGCACATCCTCCAGGGCGAGTTCGCCCCGAAGCTGCCGATCGTCCCCGGGCACGAGTTCGCGGGCGAGGTGGTCGGCGTCGGCACCCAGGTCACCGAGGTCGCGGTCGGCGACCGGGTCGCCGTGGACCCCTCCCTGTACTGCTACGAGTGCCGCTTCTGCCGTGACGGCCACAACAACATGTGCGAGCGGTGGGCCGCGATCGGTGTGACCACGGCCGGCGGCGCGGCCCAGTTCGCGGTGGCCCCCGTGGCGAACTGCGTGAAGCTGCCCGAGCACGTGCGCACCGAGGACGCGGCCCTCATCGAGCCGCTGTCCTGCGCGGTACGCGGGTACGACGTCCTCAACTCCCGGCTCGGTGCCAACGTCCTGATCTACGGCTCCGGGACCATGGGCCTGATGATGCTGGAGCTGGCCAAGCGCACGGGCGCGGCGAACGTGGACGTGGTCGACCTGAACCCGGCGCGTCTGGAGACCGCCCGGCGGCTCGGCGTCTCCGGCTCCGCGGCGAACGCGGACGAGCTGGAGCGCCCGCGGGGCTGGGACGTCGTCATCGACGCGACCGGCAACGCGGCGGCCATCCAGGACGGCCTGGGCCGGGTTGCCAAGGCGGGCACGTTCCTGCAGTTCGGGGTGGCCGACTACGCGACGCGGGTCACGATCGACCCGTACCGCATCTACAACCAGGAGATCACCATCACCGGCTCCATGGCGGTGCTGCACAGCTTCGAGCGGGCGGCCGACCTGTTCGCGGGCGGGGTGCTCGACCCGGACGTGTTCATCAGCGACCGCGTTCCGCTGGAGCAGTACCCGCAGGCGCTGGAGCAGTTCGCGGCGGGGGTGGGACGCAAGATCGTCGTGGTGCCCTGAGCGGTGCCCCGAGTGGATCCACCGCGCTCTGGGCCGATCGGGGGGCGGGCCGCGGGTAAGGGAACGGCAAAGTGATGTCGTTCGTTCACCCGGCATGACAGCTATGACCCCTGGCTCGAACACCCCTCTGCCGGTCGCCCGGGTGACGGTGGACGTCGCCGCCCCGGTGCGGCTCGACGTGTCGGGCCTGCTGCTCACCGCCGACGGCAAGGTGCGCTCCGACGACGACTTCATCTTCTACAACCAGCCCACGGGACCGGGTGTGACGTACCGGTCCGGCGGGGGCACCGCGCCCGACGCGATCACGATCGACACGGCCGCCGTGCCACCGGACATCGAGAAGATCGTGGTCACGGCCAGCCCGGACGCGGCGGGCCGGACCTTCCAGGGCGTCGAGCCGACGGCCACCGTCCGCGACACGGACGGTGGCACGGTGCTGGCCACGTTCACCCCGCCGCAGCTCGGCACCGAGACCGCGCTGGTGGTCGTCGAGATCTACCGGCGCGGCGGCCAGTGGAAGGTCCGCGCGGTCGGCCAGGGGTACGCCGAGGGACTCGCCGGCATCGCGACCGACTTCGGCGTGTCGGTGGAGGAGCCGGCCGCCGCCTCGGCGGCCCCGCCGCAGCAGCCGGTCGCGCCGCCTCCGCCGCCCGCGCCCCCCGCCGTACAGTCGCCGGTGGCCCCGCAGGTCCCGGCCGCTCCCCCGGCCCCGGCCACTCCGCCGCCCCCGGCGCCCGGCGCCGGGAAGATCAACCTCGACAAGGGCCGCGTCAGCCTCCGGAAGAACCAGACCGTGTCCCTCGTCAAGGGTGGCAGCCCGCTGCTCTCCCAGGTCAGGATGGGCCTCGGCTGGGAGCCCGCGTTCCGCGGCAAGGACATCGACCTGGACGCCTCGGTCATCGCCTACGGCCCGCAGCGCAACCACATCGACAGCTGCTACTTCGGCAAGCTGACGATCCTGAACGGCGCGATCAGGCACTCCGGCGACAACCTCACCGGTGAGGGCGGGGGCGACGACGAGGTGATCACGGTCGACCTCGGCCGGATCCCCCAGGAGGTCACCGGCCTGGTCTTCACGGTCAACTCCTTCTCCGGCCAGAAGTTCACCGAGGTCGCCAAGGCCTACTGCCGCCTGATGGACGCCGCCACCGGCGAGGAACTGGTCCGCTTCGACCTCACCGGCGCCGAGCCCCAGACCGGCGTGCTGATGGCCAAGCTCGTCCGCCAGTTCTCCGGCGAGTGGGACATGACGGCGATGGGCGACTTCGTGAAGGCGCGCACGGTACGGAACATGGCGGAGCCGGGAGCCAGGGCCCTGTAGCCCGACCGGCACCCTGCCGCACCCCGGAACCGGCCGAAACCGATCGAAACCGACCGAGAGGCCGAAGCTGACCCGGGCGGCCCGAAGTGAAGCCGGGCGGCCCGAGTCGGACCGGGGCGGACCGAAGCGGACCCGGGCGGACCGGGGCGGGCGCCGTGAGCGCCGGTGTGGCCCGCGCTAGCGAAGGAGCGCGGGCCACGCTCAGGCCGCACCGGTCAGGCCCTCACGCCCTCACGGCGCCGTGGCTCCGCGAGGGCGTGGCTCCACGAGGGCGTGGGCCGTGGCCGTTCCTCCGGCCGTCGCTCGACCCGCCGCTCGACCCGCCGCTCAACCCGTCTGCTGCGACCGGGCCTTGAACGCGGCCTTGCGGGCCTCCTTGGCGACCCGCTTGTCCGGGTGCAGCCGGCCCATCGCCTCCAGCACGTCCGCGGTGTCGGGGTGGTCCACCCGCCAGGCGGCCGCGAAGAAGCCGCCGTGCTGGGCGGCGAGGCCCTCCACCAGTGCCTGGAGTTCCTCGGAGTTGCCCTCGGCCCGGAGCTGGGCGGCGACGGTGTCGATGGTCAGCCAGAAGACCAGGTCCTGCGACGGCGGGGGCACGTCGGCGGCACCCCGCTCGCTCAGCCAGACCCGGGCGAGGCCGCCCAGTTCGGGGTCGCCGAGGACCGCTCGCAGCGCCGGTTCGGCCTCCGGGCCGACCAGGGACAGGGCCTGCTGGCAGCGCAGCCTGCGCAGCGGCGCGCCGGCGTCGGCGCCCCGCGCGGCCGACAGCAACTCCCGCGCCGAGGCGAGCGGTTCACGCTGGGCGAGCCACTGCTCGGTCTCGGCGCGGGCGGCGGACTGTCCGAAGCGGGCGGTGGCGTCGAGGAGCGCGTCGGCGCCCTTGTCGGCGAGTTCCCCGACGGCGGGGGCGTCGAAGCCGGCCTCCAGCAGGCGCGCCCGCAGGCCGAACGCGCCGAGCGGGGTGAGGCGGACCATGCCGTAGCGGGAGACGTCGGTGTCGTCCACGGGCGCGGCGGGCTCCTCGTCCGCATCGGCCATGAGCGCCTCGTCGACGGGGTCGTAGTCCACCAGGCCGATGGGCTCCAGCAGCCGGAACTGGTCGTCGAGGCGCATCATCGCGTCGGAGACCTGCTCCAGGACGTCGTTGGTGGGCTCGTCCATGTCGCTGGGCACGATCATGGAGGCGGCGAGGGCGGGCAGCGGCACCGGGCCCTCGCCGGAGCCGTCCTCGCTGACGGTCAGCAGGTAGAGGTTGCCGAGGACGCCGTCGAGGAACTCGGACTCGGCCTCGGGGTCCCAGTCGAGTGACGAGAAATCGATCTCGCCGCCCTCGTCCAGGGCGTCGACCAGGCCGTCGAGGTCGGGTACGCCCGCGTCCGCGATGACGGTCTCCAGGGCGGCGAGCCAGACCGCGAGCACGTCGTGCGGGGAGCCGCCGGTGAGCAGCGCCAGCTCCTCGCCGGCCGCCACGGTCCCGGCCTCCTCGTCGGTGATCTCGACGAGACCGGCGTCCACCGCCACCCGCCAGGCCTCACTGGCGTAGGCGGCGGCGTCGTCCCCGCTCAGCCCGAGCAGTTCGGCGGCGGCGGCCAGCTGGTCCTCGGCCAGTCCGCCGCCGGCGTCCACGCGGGTGTCGGGTCCGGCCCAGCGGGCGAGACGCGCGGCACGGGAGAGCAACGGGGTGGACAGCGCGGCGCGCGCCAGCTCCGCTTCGGGGTGCAGCCGCACGGGCGGCAGGGGGGAGCTGTCTGACATCGGCTGGTTCTCCTCGGACACCAAATAAGGACTCGGCGGCTCAGCCTAGACGGATTTCCACCCATGCCGCCTGGTTCATCTTCCCGCCCACGACCGTACATGGCCGAAACCTTGACAACTCCCCACGCCAGGCTGGAGATTGACGCGCGTAGAAGTTGGGGGGACAACTGTTCACTCGGCTCTGCGCGTGTCACACAGGGCTACGAGCCCCACACGCTCCCGCCCCACCCTCGTCCCGGCGCTCACGCACGTCCCCCGGAGGGATCCCTTGCCGAGCAGGTCTTCCGCGCGCCTCGCCGCGCTCACTGTCGCCGCTGTCTGCAGCGCGGCGTCCACCGTCGCCCTCACGTCGCCCGCGCACGCCGATTCCGTGCGCATCCACGACGTGCAGGGCACCACTCGCACATCGCCGCTCACGGGCCAGAAGGTGACGGACGTCCCGGGCATCGTCACGGCCACCCGCACCTACGGCTCCTCCAAGGGCTTCTGGCTCCAGGACCCGACGCCGGACGACAACCCGGCGACCAGCGAAGGCGTGTTCGTCTTCACCAGCTCGACCCCGAAGGTCGCGGTCGGCGACTCGGTCACGGTGACCGGCACGGTCTCCGAGTACGTCCCGGGCGGCGCGTCCACCGGCAACCAGTCGCTGACGGAGATCACCAAGCCGGTGATCACCACGGTCTCCACCGGCAACGAGGTCCCGGCGCCGACGGTGATCGACAAGCGCGCGGTGCCGGACGTGTACACCCCGGCCGGAGACACGGCGGCGGCCGGCTCGGTCAACGCCCTGACCCTGGACCCGCAGCGGTACGCGCTGGACTACTACGAGTCCCTGGAGGGCATGAACGTCCAGGTCGCCGACGCCCGGGTGGTCACGGCCACCGACCCGTACAGCGAGCTGTGGGTGACGGTGAAGCCGCGCGAGCACCGCACCCACCGCGGCGGCACGCTCTACGGCTCCTACGACTCCCAGAACACCGGCCGGCTGCAGATCCAGTCGCTGGGCGCGACCGCCGCCTTCCCGAAGGCGAACGTCGGCGACACCCTGGAGGGCACCACCACCGGCCCGCTGGACTTCAACCAGTTCGGCGGCTACACGCTGGTCGCGGGCAAGCTGGGCACGCTGGTGAGCGGTGGCCTGGAGCGCGAGACGACCCAGAAGCAGTCGGCCCGCGAGCTGGCGGTGGCGACCTACAACGTCGAGAACCTCGACCCGTCGGACGCCACCTTCGGGCAGCACGCCGCCGCGATCGTGAACAACCTGCAGTCGCCGGACATCGTCTCGCTGGAGGAGATCCAGGACGACAACGGCGCCAAGGACGACGGCACGGTCGGCGCGAGCGCGACGGTCACCAAGCTGATCGACGCGATCGTCGCGGCGGGCGGCCCGAAGTACGACTGGCGCTCGATCGACCCGGTCAACGACCAGGACGGCGGCGAGCCCGGCGGCAACATCCGCCAGGTGTTCCTGTTCAACCCGGAGCGGGTGTCCTTCACCGACCGCGCGGGCGGCGACTCCACCACCGCCGTCGGCGTCACCAAGGTCCACGGCAAGGCCCAGCTGACGGCCTCCCCGGGCCGGATCGACCCGGCGAACGCGGCCTGGACCAGCAGCCGCAAGCCGCTGGCCGGCGAGTTCGTCTTCCGCGGCAAGACGGTGTTCGTGATCGCCAACCACCTCAACTCCAAGGGTGGCGACCAGGCGCTGACGGCGCAGTACCAGCCGCCGGTGCGCAGCTCGGAGACCCAGCGCCACGCGCAGGCGACCGAGGTGAACGCGTTCGTCAAGGACATCCTGTCCGTCCAGAAGAACGCGAACGTCATCGCGCTCGGCGACATGAACGACTTCGAGTTCTCCGGCACCGCGCAGATACTCGAAGGCGACGGCGACCTGTGGTCGGCGATCAAGTCGCTGCCGAAGAAGGAGCGTTACACCTACGACTACCAGGGCAACGAGCAGGTCCTGGACCAGATCCTGATCAGCCGGGCGATCCGGTGCGACGGCGACTTCGCGTACGACAGCGTGCACATCAACTCGGAGTTCAACGACCAGATCAGCGACCACGACCCGCAGGTGCTGCGCTTCCGCCCGTAGCGGTCGCGGCCGGGCCGGCCGTCAGAACTGGCTGAACATGCCGTTCAGCCAGTCCTGCCAGGCCCTCTCGTTCGCCCCGGCGTCGGCGTCCGGCGCGAAGTCGTGCACGCTGATGCCGAGGGGCGCGCCCCAGTGACCGCGCCCGAAGAAGCGGATGAGGGCGCTGTCGGTACGCAGCCCGATGAAGTACGGGCTGCGGTAGTCGAGTACGGCGTCCAGGGTCCGCCCACCGGGGCCCTGGACGCGGACCTCGGTACCCGCCGCCGCGTCGTCCGTCAGGCCGAGGGCGCGGGCGGCGGTGGCGAGCGCCCGCGGGGTCGCCGAGGCCGCGGGCCCGTTCAGCTGGGCGAAGGTGACCGGGCTGGGCGCGAAGTGCGTGAGGTACTCGCACAGGGTGTGCAGATAGAAGTTGGTGTGCTTGCTCGCACCGTCGTACTGGTTGTTCCAGTCGTCGGTGAAGACGCCGCTGTGGACGTAGCGCACCCAGGCGTGGCGGCCCTCGTCGCGGGGTTCGATGGTGTAGTCGAGCTGGTTGAGCGACTGGGCGGGCATGCCCACGTTCTCGCTGCGGCTGGTGTAGCGGTGGGGCGGGTCCCAGGCGGTGACGGTCGACCCGAAGGGTCCCTGGCCGCCCTCCCGGGGCTCGGGCGGGTCCATGGGCCACAGATAGCCGCCGGTACCGGTGGTGACGGCCTCCCAGACCTTCTCCGGCGGGACGTCGACCTCGAACTCGCGGACGATCTCGAATTCCTTGGACATGGCGGGGCTCCTGCTCAACTGTCGAGGGTGGGACGGTCTTTGACCGTGGGGTGGAGAGCGACGACGATCCGGTGGTCACGGCCGCCTTCGGCGCCGGGTGCGTCGTACTTGCGGATCAGGGCGCTCACGCCCGCCGTCAGCTCCTGCACGAAGGCCGCGCGGTCGGCGGCGGAGGCGAAGCGGACCTCGCCGTCCAGGGCGTAGGTCGCCAGTCCCTTGCGGGCCTTGGCGGCGCCGGTGATCAGCGCGCCGACGTCCCGCACCAGGCGGGCGCCGAGCGCGAGCAGCCAGCGCGCGGAGAGCTGGTCGCGGAAGCGGTCCGGGTCGGGCTGCACGGGGGCGAGGGCGGCCGGCGAGATGACGTACGACGCGGCGGTCGCGCGCATCAGCCGCTCGGTGACGTTGCCCTTGCGGCGCTCCCCCGCAAGCTCGACCAGGCCGTGCCGTTCCAGCGTCTTGAGGTGGTAGTTCACCTTCTGCCGGGGCAGCCCGACCCGGCCGGCCAGCATGGCGGCGGAAGCGGGCTCGGCGGCCAGTTCGGCGAGCAGCCTGGCCCGTATCGGGTCGAGCGATACGGCCGCCGTCTCGGGGTCCTCGATCACGGTCACGTCCAGCATGCGCCCACCCTCCCACCGAAAACTTTTTTTGTCCAGGCGAGTGAAGTTGTCGGCGAACGGGACGCATCCGACCCCACCAGTCAGCGATTCTTAGCAATATTGGGTAGCAGAATTAAGTAGAGCTTCACCTTTGCGGTGTCGAGACTTGTTCCATGACGAACCGACTCCGGCCCTTCGGCCGCACGCTCTGCGCGATGATCACCCCCTTCACCGAGGCGGGCGCGCTCGACCTGGAGGGAGCCCGGCGGCTGGCCGCCCGGCTGGTGGCGGAGGGCTGTGACGGCCTGGTCCTGAACGGCACCACGGGCGAGTCCCCGACCACCACGGACACGGAGAAGGCTGAGCTGATCACGGCCGTCCGGGACGCGGTGGGCGACGGTGTCGCCCTGGTGGCGGGCGTCGGCACCTCCGACACCCGTCACACGGTCGAGCTGGCCCTCGCCGCCGAGAAGGCGGGCGCCGACGGGGCGCTGGTGGTGACGCCGTACTACAGCAGGCCGCCGCAGGAGGCGGTGGAGGCACACTTCCGCCAGGTCGCCGACGCGAGCGGTCTGCCGGTGATGCTCTACGACATCCCCGGCCGCACCGGCACCCGGATCGAACCGGAGACGATGATCCGCCTCGCCGGGCACCCGCGGATCGTGGCGGTCAAGGACTGCTCCTACGACTTCCTCGGCACCCAGAAGGTGCTGGCGCGCACGGACCTGGCCTACTACGCGGGCTGCGACGAGCACGTCCTCGCCCTGTACGCCGTCGGCGCGGCGGGCTGCGTGAGCACGGTGGCCAACGCCGTACCGGGCGCGGTCGCCGCCGTCCTGGACGCCTTCGACGCCGGCGACACGGCCCGGGCGACCGAACTCCAGTTGCGGATCACGCCGTTGATCGAGGCGATGATGGACGCGGGCCTCCCCGGCACGGTCACGGCCAAGGCCCTCCTCGCCGGAATCGGCCTGCCCGCGGGCCCGGTGCGCGCCCCGCTGCTGCCCGCCGGCCGGGAGACGGCCGACGGGCTGCTGGCGTTGCACGGGGAGTTGACGGCCGTCTGATCACCGCTCGGCGAAGACGGGCACCCAGCCTTCCTCACCGGTGAGGGAAAATGGAGCCGGGCCGCTCAGCGGTACGACCTTGCCGCTTCCGATGGTGACCAGCACGAGCCGGGGACGGTACAGCCCCGACCCCGGCATCCGCTCCCAGGCGAGGAGCCGGCGGTCGTCCACCCAGGCGAGCAGTTCCGCGCCGCGCACCCTGGCGGTCTCCTCGCCGGTGAGCGGGTCCACGATCTTGGACCACGACCTGTCCTTGGCCTCGGCCGTCAGACCGAGCGCGGCACGCCGCCCGTCCGGGGAGAGCCGGGCGGGGACGTCCGCCCGCAGGAACCGCTCGTCCGCGGGCGCCGCGACCTCCTTGCCGGCAAGGTCGTAGAACCGCTCGGAACCGTCCCTGCCGCTGACGCTGCGGGCGTACACCAGCTCGCCGTCGCGGGAGAAGGCGAAATCCTCCTGGCCCGCGTCATTGCGCCCGGGCACGACCTCGCTCCAGGTCTCCTTGCCGGTGGCCACGTCGACGACGGAGAAGCCGGTACGGCTCGACGAACCGGGCGGCGCGAACCACGCGTCCGGCGCCGCCGTGTCCCCGTTCGCCGGGGTCGCCTTCTCGCGCAGGCCGGGATCCTCGCTGTACGTCGTCGCGACCAGCTCGCTCCCGTCGCGCGAGTACGCCAGCGCGCCGACCCCGTGGCCGACCGGGATCCACCGTTCGACCCGGCCCGTGGCGAGGTCGAGCAGGCCGATGCGGCGCGCGGGCAGGTTCCGTTCCAGGACGGCGGCGGTCCTCGCCCCGGGGGCGACGGCGACAGACCTCCACCTGGAGTCCTTCTCGTACGTCCCGGTCCGCGGGTCGAGCAGCCAGTAGGTGCTCTCGTAGACGCCCTTGCCGTCCGCCCGCACGCGGATGTGGCCGGTGCGGTACGCGGCCAGCGTCACCTTCCCCGCGGCGATCAGGTCCCGGGGCGGCGACTGGTCCGGGTGCGCCAGGACCCCGGACCCACCGAGCACGCCCGCCGGACGTACGTCGCGCGGGCCCGAGTCCAGCAGCGGCGCCCGCACGCCGACCGCGATCACGGCGACCACCGCGGCGGCCGCGGCCGTGAGCGCGCGGGTACGGCGACGCCGGCACACGCGCAGCACCCGGTCGGCGAACCCCGGCCGTGCCGGGGGCTGTTCGGCGGCCTGCTCGCGCAGTGTCTCGCGCACGATCTCCTCGACGTTCACGGACGCACCTCCACGGGCGAGAAGTCACGGGACGGCTGCCGGCCGGGGCCGTCGAGCGCGGCCAGTTCGGGGGCGAGCGTGCGCAGCCGGGCCAGGGAGCGGTGGGTGGTGGACCGTACGGTGCCGACGGAGCAGCCGAGCAGCCGGGCCACGTCGGCCTCGGGCAGGTCCTCGAAGTAGCGCAGCACCAGCACGGTGCGCTGGCGGGCGGTGAGCCGGGACAGGGCGGAGCGCAGCACGAGCCGCAGTTCGGCGACGCCGGAGGCGTCCGGGGCGGCGGCGGCCTCGGGCGGCTCGGCGACCGTCACCTCGCGCCGCGGCCACTTCAGCCGCCAGCGGCTGACCTGCTGGCGGTACAGGACCTGCCGCACATAGGCCTCCGGCTCGTCGATCCGCTGCCAGCGCCCGGCCGCCTTGACCAGCGCGTTCTGCAGCAGGTCCTCGGCGGCGTGCCGGTCCCCGCCGGTCAGCAGCACGGCGGTCCTCAGCAGCGCGGACGACCTGCCGGCCACGAACTCCCGGAAACTCTCCTGCGCTTCGGCATCCATCGCCACCTTCTCTTCTCCGGCCCCGGCCCGCTGCCGGGCCCCTCCACCCTGTGTGACGCGCGGGACGGCGTACGACTATGCCTGCCGCCACGGGAATATCCACCACGCCGGAATCCGCGCAGTGAACTTCCTTGCCAGAACGTCCTGTTGGCACCGTTGACACATCCTCAGCGCAGGCGTTTCACTCGACACTCGTGCGTGGCAACGTTGTCAGACCGCCCCGGAGCGGCCGGCACCCTGCCCGTCGCCGGCGTCAGCGGTTCCCCGGCGCCGTCGGCACCTCATGTGCGAAGCACGAGCCGCTGTGGAGGCAGCCTGATGGTCCGACCTCGACGTTCTGGTGCACCACTCGCCCCCAAGAGATTCCGCCGACGTCTCGCCCTGGTGTCCGTCCTGGGCCTCGTCGCGCTCCCCGTCCCGGCGATCGGGGGCGCCTACGCCGCGACCGCCGCGACGCCGGCCTTCGTGAAGGATCCCGCGTCCCTCGTCAACCCCCTCATCGGCACCTCCGGTGCGGTGGACACCTTCCCCGGCCCCGACATGCCGGCCGGCATGGTGCAGTGGGGTCCGGACACGACGCCCGACCGCCCCGCGGGCGGCGGCTACGAGTACGACGACAAGAAGATCTCCGGCTACAGCCTCACCCACGTCTCCGGACCCGGCTGCGGCGTCGCGGGCGACCTGCCCGTCCTGCCGGTGACCGGCGCCCTCCCGGGCAACCTCGGCAGCACCTCCGTCGGGTTCGGCCACGGGGACGAGCAGGCGACCGTCGGCTCCTACCGGGTGACCGACGCGAACGGGGTCACGACCCGGCTGACCGACACCACCCGCGCCGGTCTGGGCACCTTCACCTTCCCCGCGGGGCAGCAGGCGAACCTGCTGTTCAAGCTCAGCGGGGGCGCCACACAGGTGGACGGAACGCGCGTCCAGGTGGTGAACAAGAAGGAGATCAGCGGAGCGATCGACAGTGGTCACTTCTGCGGCGCGGGCAACCGGTACACGCTGCACTTCGACATCAAGTTCGACCAGCCGTTCACCGCGAGCGGCACCTGGGTCGGCGGCACCGTCAACCCCGGTGCGACGTCGCTGAAGGCGGGCAGGGCCCGGCAGGACCTTCCGGCGCATCCGTCGGGAGCGCTGAAGGAGAAGCACTTCACCGTCCCCGCGGCACCGTCCCCGACCGTCCACGGCAGCGGCGGCCCCTCCTCCGGTACGCCGTCCCCGGCCCCCGGCGCCGGCGGCACTCCCCGGGCGTCCGCCACCGGCGGGAGCGCTGCGGGCGCGAGCGCGTCGGGCAAGAACGCCTCGGGCAACAGCTCCGCGGGCAAGGCCGTCGAGCCGCCCACGACGGGCGCGAACGGCATGTACCTGACCTTCGACACCTCCTCGGACGCGACGGTGAGCGCGAAGGTCGGCATCTCGTACACGAGTGACGCGAACGCGGCGGACAACCTCTCCACCGAGATCAGGAACTGGAACGCCGACGCCGTGGCGCGGGCGAACCACGACGCCTGGAACGCGGTGCTGGACAAGGTCCGGATCGGCGGCGGCTCCCCTGACCAGCAGACGCAGTTCTACACCGCGCTCTACCACGCGCTGCTGCACCCGAACGTCTTCTCCGACGCCAACGGCCAGTACATGGGCATGGACAACCAGGTCCACAAACTGGCCAAGGGCCAGCAGGCCCAGTACGCCAACTACTCGGGCTGGGACACCTACCGCTCCCAGACCCAGCTGATGGCGATGGCAGAGCCGAAGGTCACCAGTGACGTGGTCACCTCGATGCTCAACGGCTACGACCAGACGGGCCTGCTGCCCAAGTGGGCCTCGAACAACGGCGAGAGCTACGTGATGGTCGGCGATCCGGCCGCCGGCATCATCGCCGGCGCGTACGCGTTCGGCGCCCGGGACTTCGACACGGACAAGGCGCTGGCGGCGCTCCAGCACGAGGCGACCTCCCCGAACAACGACCGCCCCGGCGAGTCGGTGCGGGACGCCAAGGGCTATCTCCCGCTGGACGAGAACGACTACGGCTGCTGCAACTTCTACGGCCCGGTCTCCACGCAACTGGAGTACGACTCCGCCGACTACGCCCTCGCGTCCTTCGCGAAGTCGCTCGGCAGGACGGCCGTGTACAAGCAGTTCGCCACCCGCGCCCAGGACTGGATGAACGTCTTCGACCCGCAGACCGGCTACATGCACGGCAGGAACAAGGACGGCCAGTTCGTGGGCGGGTTCACCGCCGGCACCTCCAACGGCTTCGTGGAGGGCACGTCGGCCCAGTACACGCCGATGGTCCCGTTCAACCTCCAGCAGCTCATCCAGGCACGGGGCGGCGCGAAGGCGTACTCGTCCTACCTGGACAGCCTGCTCGACGACATCGCCCACCCGGGCGGCACCGACGCCGACCTGAGCAACGAGCCCAGTGTGGAGATCCCCTGGGAGTACGACTACACGGGTGAGCCGTGGAAGACCCAGGCAGCGGTCCGGGACGCCCAGCGGAAGCTGTACTTCAACGCCCCGGTCGGCTCCTTCGGCAACGACGACCTCGGCGCGATGAGCTCCTGGTACGTCTGGTCCGAGCTCGGCATGTACCCGCAGACCCCGGGCACCGACACCCTGGCCCTCGGCAGCCCGGTGTTCCCGGTGGCCGAGGTGACCCTCGCGGGCGGCAGGACCGTGCGGATCAACGCGCCCCAGGCCGCGCCCGATGCGCCGTACGTGCAGTCGCTCGACGTCAAGGGCAAGGAGTGGAGGACGTCCTGGCTGACGTACCAGCAGTTCAAGGGCGCGGGCACGGTCGACTTCACGCTCGGCACCACGCCGGACAAGTCCTGGGCGTCAGGCCCATCAGCGGCGCCGCCGTCGGACACCACGGGCGGCGGCCGGGTGCTGGCCGCGACCGGTCCCACGAGCGACGGCCTGGTGCTCCAGCCGGGCGCCTCCGGTGACGGCACGCTGAACCTGACCAACCTCGGCGACACGTCCGTCACGGTCGACTGGAAGGCGACGGCACCCCCGGGCGTCTCGCTGGACTCGGCGTCCGGCTCGGTGACGGTGCCCGCGTCCGGCAGCGCCGAGGCGAAGACCGGTGTGACGGCGGGCACGGACGAGGGCACCTTCCCGGTCACGTTCGCGCTGACCGACCACGACACCGGTGCCGCGCTGACCGGGGCGGCCCTGCGCGTGGCCGTGGCCGAGGCAGGTGAGCTGTGGCCGTACGCCACCAACGAGGGCATCTACCCCGACGGCGCGGCCTTCTCGAGCGGCTTCGACGGCGGCGGCTGGGCGTTCTCGCAGAACGCGCTGTCGGCGGCGGGCGTCCAGAGCGGCGGGACCGTCACGGTCGACGGTGTCTCCTACCTCTGGCCGACGGTGAAGTCCGGTCAGGTGGACAACCTGGAGATGGCCGGCCAGACCATCCCGATGCCCGCCGGCACCTCGGGCGCGTCGCTGGGCCTGCTGGGCACGGCGACCAACGCCCCGACCGACGGCAGCGGGGTCTCCGGCACGGTCACCGTCACCTACACCGACGGCACCACCGCCAGGGCGACCGTCGGCTTCTCCGACTGGACGCTCAACGCCGGTGCGACCAAGCCGGTGCCAGGCGACACGACGGCCGTCACCACGGGCTACCGCAACACCGGCAGCGGCGGCCGTGACAGCGTGAAGACCTACGTCTTCGCCACCAAGGTCCCCCTCGACCCCGCCAAACAGGTCGCTTCGATCACCCTCCCGGTGACGGGCTCGACCGGCACGGACCACCTGTTCGCCTACGGCTTCGGGCAGTAGGCGGCGCCGGTCACGAGAACGGCGGGCCGGCTCCCGGGCGTTGTGCCCCGGAACCGGCCCGCCGACTCGATGCGGCGGGCACAACCACCCGCCGCCACAGATCAGTTGTGGCTGTGCAGGACCTCGTTCAGGCCGCCCCACACCGCGTTGTTCGGGCGGGCCTCGACCGCGCCGGTGACCGAGTTGCGGCGGAAGAGGATGTTGGAGGCGCCGCTCAGTTCGCGGGCCTTGACGATCTGGCCGTCGGGCATGGTGACGCGGGTGCCCGCGGTGACGTAGAGGCCGGCCTCGACCACGCACTCGTCGCCCAGCGCGATGCCGACGCCCGCCTCGGCGCCGATCAGGCAGCGCTCGCCGATGGAGATGATGACGTTGCCGCCGCCGGACAGCGTGCCCATGGTGGAGGCGCCGCCGCCGATGTCCGAGCCGTCGCCGACGATCACGCCCGCGGAGATGCGGCCCTCGACCATCGACGTGCCGAGCGTGCCGGCGTTGAAGTTGACGAAGCCCTCGTGCATGACCGTGGTGCCCTCGGCGAGGTGGGCGCCCAGGCGGACCCGGTCGGCGTCGGCGATGCGGACGCCCTTGGGGGCGACGTAGTCCGTCATGCGCGGGAACTTGTCGATCGAGGTGACCTGGAGGTGCAGGCCCTCGGCGCGGGCGTTCAGGCGCACCTTCTCGACGTCGTCCACGGCGACCGGGCCGAGCGAGGTCCAGGCGACGTTGGCGAGGTGGCCGAAGATGCCGTCCAGGTTCTGGCCGTGCGGCTTGACCAGACGGTGCGAGAGCAGGTGCAGGCGCAGGTAGGCGTCGTGCGCGTCGATCGGCTTGTCGTCGAGCGAGGCGATGACCGTGCGGACCGCAACCACCTCGACGCCACGGCGGGCGTCCGGGCCGATCGCCGCGGTGGCGCCGTCGCCCAGGAGTTCCACGGCCCGCTCGGCGGAGAGCCGCTCGCTGCCGGCGGGGCCCGGCTCGGCGACCAGCTCGGGGGCCGGGAACCAGGTGTCGAGAACGGTGCCGTCGGAGGCGAGGGTGGCGAGACCGGCGGCGACGGCGCCGGTGGTACGGGAAGCAGTGTCGGTCATACGGAAAACCTAACGTGGGGAGGGTCGCCGGGCCTAACCGGTGGCGCGTGCCGGAAACCCGGGGTGGGCAGGGGCGGTCCCCGCGTGTGCGAGGGGCCCGGGCGCACGTGAAGCGGCGGTACCCGTGGGGTACCGCCGCTTCACACGTGTCTCACCCGCACGAGCGGACCCGGCGCGGAGGCAGGGGATCTCAGACGTTGAAGCCGAGGGCCCGCAGCTGCTCCCGGCCGTCCTCGGTGATCTTGTCCGGGCCCCACGGCGGCATCCAGACCCAGTTGATGCGCAGCTCGCTGACCAGGCCGTCGGTGACGGACTTGGCCTGGTCCTCGATGACGTCCGTCAGCGGGCAGGCCGCCGACGTCAGGGTCATGTCGATGGTCGCCACGTTCGAGTCGTCGATGTGGATGCCGTAGATCAGGCCGAGGTTGACGACGTCGATGCCCAGTTCGGGGTCGACGACGTCCATCAGGGCCTCGCGGAGTTCTTCCTCCGAGACCGGCTTCATCTCTGCGGTGTCGGTCATGCCGTCTTCCTTTCGGCGTCGGCTCCGCTCAGTGCCTGAGCCGTCGCGTCCTTCCACGCCATCCAGCTCAGGAGAGCGCACTTGACCCGCGCGGGGTACTTGGAGACACCGGCGAACGCGACCGCGTCCTCCAGCACCTCCTCCATCGCGTCGTCGGGCTCGATCTTGCCCTTGGACTGCATCAGCTCCAGGAAGGTCTCCTGGATCTTCTGCGCCTCGGCCAGCTCCTTGCCGACCAGCAGTTCGTTCAGCACGGAGGCGGAGGCCTGGCTGATGGAGCAGCCCTGGCCCTCGTAACTGACGTCCTCGACCGTCGTGCCGTCGTACTTCACACGAAGGGTGATCTCGTCGCCGCACGTCGGGTTCACATGGTGTACCTCGGCGTCGCCATCCCTCAGACCACGCCCGTGCGGGTGCTTGTAGTGGTCCAGGATGACTTCCTGGTACATCGAGTCCAGCTTCACCTTGTCAGCACGCCCCTCAGCCGAAGAAGTTCCGTACGTGCTCCAGTCCGTCGACCAGAGCGTCGATCTCGGCCGGCGTGGAGTACAGATAGAACGACGCTCGCGTGGTCGCGGGAATTCCGTACCGCAGGCAGACCGGCCGCGCGCAGTGGTGGCCGACGCGCACGGCGATGCCCTGCTCGTCGAGGACCTGGCCCACGTCGTGCGGGTGGATGTCGCCGAGCGTGAAGGAGATCGCCGCGCCGCGGTCCTCGGCCGTGGTGGGGCCGATGATCCTCAGGTCGGGGACCTCCTTGAGCCGCTTCACCGCGTACTCGGTGAGCGCGTGCTCGTGGGCGAGGATCTTGTCCATGCCGATCGAGTTGAGGTAGTCGATCGCCGCGCCGAGGCCGACGGCCTGGGCGATCGGCGGGGTGCCCGCCTCGAACTTGTGCGGCGCCGGGGCGTACGTCGAGGAGTGCATCGAGACCGTCTCGATCATCTCGCCGCCGCCGAGGAACGGAGGCAGGTCCTCCAGCAGCTCCTGGCGGCCCCAGAGCACGCCGATGCCCGTCGGAGCGCACATCTTGTGACCGGTGAAGGCCACGAAGTCGGCGCCGAGGGCCTGGACGTCCAGGGGCATGTGGGGAGCGGCCTGGGAGGCGTCGATGCAGACCAGCGCACCGACCTCCTGGGCGCGGCGCACGATCGCCTCGACCGGGTTGACCGTGCCCAGGATGTTGGAGACCAGCACGAAGGAGACGATCTTCGTCTTCTCGGTGATGATCTCGTCGATGTTGGACAGGTCGAGGCGGCCGTCGTCGGTGAGGCCGAACCACTTCAGCTTCGCGCCCGTGCGCTGCGCGAGCAGCTGCCACGGCACGATGTTGGAGTGGTGCTCCATCTCCGTGATGACGATCTCGGTCTCGTGGTCGACCCGGTAGGGCTCGTCGGCCCAGCCGAGCATGTTGGCCACGAGGTTCAGCGACTCGGAGGCGTTCTTGGTGAAGATCACCTCGTCGCGGCTGGGCGCGTTGATGAACTCGGCGACCTTGTCGCGCGAGCCCTCGTACAGCGCCGTGGCCTCCTCGGCGAGCACATGCACACCGCGGTGGACGTTGGCGTTGTAGCGCTCGTAGTACTCACTGAGTGCGTCCAGCACCTGGCGCGGCTTCTGCGAGGTCGCCGCGTTGTCCAGGTACACGAGCTTCTTACCGTCGTGGACCGTGCGGTCCAGGATGGGGAAGTCCTTGCGGATCGCCTCGGTGTCGAGGAGGCCCGGCAGCTGTGTCACGCGGATGCGCCACCCTTCGTGTACGCCTCGTAGCCCTCGTTCTCCAGCTTGTCGGCGAGCTCGGCGCCGCCGGACTCGACGATGCGGCCGCCGGAGAAGACGTGAACGAAGTCGGGCTTGATGTAGCGCAGGATGCGCGTGTAGTGGGTGATGAGCATGGTGCCCACCTCGCCGGTCTCGCGGACGCGGTTGACGCCCTCGGAGACGATGCGCAGCGCGTCGACGTCAAGGCCGGAGTCGGTCTCGTCGAGGATCGCGATCTGCGGCTTGAGGAGCTCCAGCTGGAGGATCTCGTGGCGCTTCTTCTCACCGCCGGAGAAGCCCTCGTTGACGTTGCGCTCGGCGAAGGACGGGTCCATCTGGAGCTCCGCCATGGTCTCCTTGACCTCCTTCACCCAGGTACGCAGCTTGGGGGCCTCGCCGCGGATGGCGGTGGCGGAGGTGCGCAGGAAGTTGGAGACCGAGACGCCGGGGACCTCGACCGGGTACTGCATCGCGAGGAACAGGCCGGCGCGGGCGCGCTCGTCGACGGACATCGCGAGGACGTCCTCGCCGTCGAGGGTGACGGTGCCCTGGGTGATCGTGTACTTCGGGTGACCCGCGAGCGAGTAGGCGAGGGTCGACTTGCCGGAGCCGTTGGGGCCCATGATGGCGTGCGTCTCGCCCTGCTTCACGGTGAGGTCGACGCCCTTGAGGATCTCCTTCGTGGCGTTGTCGGCCTCGACGGTGACGTGCAGGTCTCGGATTTCAAGCGTTGCCATGGGTGCCTCAGGACTCCTGGGAGAGGGAGACGAGCACGTCGTCCCCTTCGATCTTTACGGGGTATACGGGGACGGGGCGCGTCGCGGGAAGGTTGGCCGGCTTGCCGGTGCGGAGGTCGAAGCAGGAACCGTGCAGCCAGCACTCGATCTGGCCGTCCTCCACCTCGCCCTCGGAGAGGGAGACGTTCGCGTGCGAGCAGATGTCGTAGATCGCGAACACCTCGCCCTCGGTCTTGACCAGCGAGACCGGCGTGCCGTCGAGTTCCACCCGCTTGGGGGTGTCCTCCTCCAGCTCGCTCAGTCCGCAGGCGCGCAGGAAGCTGGTCATGCGACCGACGCCTCCAGCTCCTCCTCGATCTTGGCGAGCAGGCGCTCCTCGATGTCGGCGACACCGATCTGCTGGACCAGCTCGGCGAAGAAGCCGCGGACCACCAGACGGCGGGCCTCGTACTCCGGGATGCCGCGGGCCATCAGGTAGAAGAGCTGCTCGTCGTCGAAGCGGCCGGTGGCGGAGGCGTGGCCGGCGCCGACGATCTCGCCGGTCTCGATCTCCAGGTTCGGCACCGAGTCGACGCGCGCGCCGTCCGTGAGGACGAGGTTGCGGTTCATCTCGTAGGTGTCGGTGCCCTCGGCCGAGGCCTCGATGAGCACGTCGCCGATCCAGACCGCGTGGGCGGCCTCACCCTGGAGCGCGCCCTTGTAGACGACGTTCGACTTGCAGTGCGGGGTGTTGTGGGTGACCAGCAGGCGGTGCTCCTGGTGCTGGCCGGCGTCGGTGAAGTACAGGCCGAACAGCTCGGCCTCGCCGCCGGTGCCGGCGTACTCGACGCGCGGGTGCAGACGGACGACGTCGCCGCCGAAGGTGACGACCACGGACTTGAAGGAGGCGTCCCGGCCGATCAGGGCGTTGTGCTGGGCCACGTGCACGGCCTTGTCGTCCCAGTCCTGGACGGAGACGACGGTCAGCTTGGCGCCGTCGCCCAGGATGTAGTCGACGTTGGCGGCGAGCACGGCGTCGCCGGTGTGGTCGATGACGACCACGGCCTCGGCGAAGGCGCCCAGCTCGATCACCTGGTGGGCGAAGACGGTGCCGCCCTCGCCGTGCACCGCGATGCGGATCGGCTCGGTGAGAACGGTGTCCTTCGGGACGCTCACGACCGAGGCCTGCTCGAAGGCGGAGTACGCCTGGGCGGCGACGCGGTCCACCGGGGTGCCCGCCTTGCCCAGGCGCGCGTCGTCACGGCCGACGGTCTCGACGGTGACGCCCTCGGGGGCCTCCACGGCGACCTTCATGCCGTTGCCGGTGGCGACGGCGGTGCCGTCGTGCAGACCGCGCAGGCGCTCCAGCGGGGTGAACCGCCACTCCTCCTCGCGGCCGTGCGGGACGGGGAAGTCCGCGACGTCGAAGGAGGGGGGCGCGCTCATGCGGGAGACGACGGTCGACTCCGCGGCGACCGCGATCGAGCCCGCGGTGGTAGAGCCCACAGGGATGTTCTGAGCCTCAGCCATGGCTGTCGTAATGCTCGCTTTCTTGCGTAAAGGGCCTGGACGGGGAGTACGGTGCGGCGATCAGCCGACCGAGCCCTCCATCTGCAGCTCGATCAGCCGGTTCAGCTCCAGCGCGTACTCCATCGGCAGTTCCTTGGCGATCGGCTCGACGAAGCCGCGCACGATCATCGCCATGGCCTCGAACTCGGACAGACCGCGGCTCATCAGGTAGAAGAGCTGGTCCTCGGAGACCTTGGAGACGGTCGCCTCGTGGCCCATGGAGACGTCGTCCTCGCGGACGTCGACGTACGGGTACGTGTCCGAGCGGGAGATCGTGTCGACGAGCAGCGCGTCGCACAGCACGTTCGACTTCGATCCGGCGGCGCCCTCGCCGATCTCGATCAGACCGCGGTAGGAGGTGCGGCCACCGCCGCGCGCGACCGACTTGGAGACGATGTTGGACGACGTGTTCGGTGCCATGTGGACCATCTTGGCGCCGGCGTCCTGGTGCTGCCCCTCGCCCGCGAAGGCGATGGAGAGGGTCTCGCCCTTGGCGTGCTCGCCCATCAGGTAGACGGCCGGGTACTTCATCGTCACCTTGGAGCCGATGTTGCCGTCGATCCACTCCATGGTCGCGCCCTCGTACGCCACGGCGCGCTTGGTGACCAGGTTGTAGACGTTGTTCGACCAGTTCTGGATGGTCGTGTAGCGGCAGCGGCCGCCCTTCTTCACGATGATCTCGACCACCGCGGAGTGCAGCGAGTCCGAGGAGTAGATCGGCGCCGTGCAACCCTCGACGTAGTGCACATAGGCGCCCTCGTCGACGATGATCAGGGTCCGCTCGAACTGGCCCATGTTCTCCGTGTTGATACGGAAGTAGGCCTGGAGCGGGATCTCGACGTGCACACCCTTCGGCACGTAGATGAAGGAGCCGCCGGACCACACCGCGGAGTTCAGCGACGCGAACTTGTTGTCGCCCACCGGGATGACGGTGCCGAAGTACTCCTTGAAGAGCTCCGGGTGCTCCTTGAGCGCCGTGTCGGTGTCCATGAAGATGACACCCTGCGCCTCGAGCTCTTCGTTGATCTGGTGGTAGACGACCTCCGACTCGTACTGGGCGGCGACACCGGCGACGAGGCGCTGCTTCTCGGCCTCCGGGATGCCCAGCTTGTCGTAGGTGTTCTTGATGTCCTCGGGCAGGTCCTCCCAGGACTCAGCCTGCTTCTCGGTGGAGCGCACGAAGTACTTGATGTTGTCGAAGTCGATGCCCGAGAGGTCCGAGCCCCAGTTCGGCATGGGCTTCTTCGCGAAGAGCTTCAGGCCCTTGAGGCGCAGCTTCGTCATCCACTCCGGCTCGGACTTCTTCGCCGAGATGTCAAGGACGACGTCCTCGTTCAGGCCGCGCTTCGCTGCGGCACCGGCTACGTCGGAGTCGGCCCAGCCGTATTCGTACTTGCCCAGGCCCTCGAGTTCGGGGTGAGCAGTCTCCGTGGGGAGAGTCATGCGGGGTTCCTCCCGGCCGTGCTTGCAGATGCGTGGCTCTGATCGGTCTTCGAATTCTTGGGGATGAACGTCGTGCAGACGCCGTCGCCGTGCGCGATGGTCGCCAGTCGCTGAACGTGAGTCCCCAGCAGTTCGGCGAAGATCTCCGTCTCCGCCTCGCACAATTGCGGGAACTGTTCCGCCACGTGGGCGACCGGACAGTGGTGCTGGCACAGCTGTTCGCCGACCGGTGCGCTGCGCGCCGTAGCAGCGTACCCGTCCGCGCTCAAGGCCTTGGCCAGCGCTTCGGTGCGCTGTGCGGGGGCGACACCCTCGACGGCCTTGCGGTACTCACCCGCCTGGGCGCTGATCCGGGCGCGGGCGAAGGCGGCGACCGCCTCGGCCCCGCCCTCCCGCTCGGCGATCCAGCGCAGGGCGTCCACGGCGAGCTTGTCGTAGGACTGGTCGAAGGCGTCGCGGCCGCAGTCGGTCAGTACGAACACCTTGGCAGGACGGCCTCGTGTGCGCGCGCCGTAGACACGCTGCTCGCGGGGCTCGACGACACCGTCGGCCACAAGGGCGTCCAGGTGCCGGCGTACGGCGGCCTGGGTGAGTCCCAGCCGGCCGGCCAGTTCGGCGACGGTCGACGGGCCGTGGTCCAGGATGGACCGCGCGACCCGGTTGCGCGTCGAGCGCTCTCCGGTCGCGAGCTCCTCCTGGGGAGTCCCCATCGGGGCTTCCCGAGCCTCACCGACGTTTTTCACAACGCCATTGTTGCGTAATTCCTCAGGGCCTGACAAGCCGCACATGGATCATCGAGTGGTGCATTACATCACTTAGGTACACCTAACCTGACCTGCGGAAACGATCTTCCGACCGGTCGCTCCGGCACCGCTCACCAGGTAATTCGATGGCGTTCGGGGCCCTGGCGGGGAAGACTCCGGACCATGCCGACACCCCTGCGGACCGGACCTCTCGTCACCCGCGGCTCGATCGCCGCGCAGCTGCTCACCCTGGGTGTCGAGCCCGGCGAGACCCTGCTCGCACATTCCTCCCTGAGTTCCCTCGGCTGGGTCAACGGAGGAGCCGTCGCCGCCGTCCAGGGACTGCTCGACGCCCTCGGCCCGGACGGCACCCTCGTCGTCCCCTCCCAGAGCGCCGACCTGTCCGACCCGGCGGCCTGGAGCAGGCCTCCGGTGCCCGAGGACTGGTGGGAGGAGATCCGGGCCACGATGCCCGCCTACGACCACCGGATCACCCCCACCCGCGGGGTCGGCGTGATCCCGGAGACCGTACGGACCTGGCCGGGCGCCCTGCGCAGCGCGCACCCCCAGACCTCCTTCGCCGCCGTCGGACCGCGCGCCGCCGAGATCACCGGGGACCACGCCCCCGACTGCCGGCTGGGCGAGCGGAGCCCGCTGGCCCGGCTGGAGAAGCTCGGCGCCCGGGTCCTGCTGCTCGGCGCGGGCTACGACGCCTGCACCAGCTTCCACCTGGCCGAGTACCGCATCCCGTCCCCGACGGAGCGGGTCGGCCGGCCGGCTCCGGGCGGCGGCTGGGAGACGGTCGCCGAGGTGTCGATCACCTCCGACCGCTTCGACGAACTGGGCCACGACTTCGAACGCGACCGGCCCGTCGTGCGCGGGACGGTCGGCGCGGCCGCCGTACGGCTGTTCCCGGTGGCCGACGCCGTGGCCTACGCGGAGCGGTGGCTGAGCGTGCACCGCCCCCGCGAATGACCGTGCGCCTCCCCATGAGGAGGACTTCCCGCACCCCCGCGCCCGAGCGCCGCGGCGCCTCCCTAGACTCTTGAGCCATGCGAAGTGAGCCCGCCCGCCCGTCTCCCGACCACCACCCCTCAAGGAGACGCTTCGCGTCGCACCCGCTCATCGAGGTCCAGGCCCTGGTGAAGCGGTACGGCACGAAGACCGCGGTGAACGGCCTCGACCTGGCGGCCCGGGCGGGCGTGACCGCCGTACTCGGCCCCAACGGGGCGGGGAAGACGACCACGGTCGAGACCTGCGAGGGGTACCGGAAGCCGGATTCCGGCACGGTGCGCGTCCTGGGCCTCGACCCGGTACGGCAGTCCGCCGAGCTGCGCCCGCGCATCGGCGTGATGCTCCAGTCCGGCGGCGTCTACTCCGGCGCCCGCGCGGACGAGATGCTGCGCCATGTCGCCAGACTGCACGCGCACCCGCTGGACGTGGACGCGCTCGTCGAACGCCTCGGGCTCGGCTCCTGCGGCCGGACCGGCTACCGGCGGCTGTCCGGCGGCCAGCAGCAGCGCCTCGCGCTCGCCATGGCCGTGGTCGGACGCCCGGAACTGGTGTTCCTGGACGAGCCCACCGCGGGCCTCGACCCGCAGGCCCGCCGGGCCACCTGGGACCTGGTCCGGGACCTGCGCGCCGACGGCGTCTCGGTGATCCTCACCACCCACCACATGGACGAGGCCGAACAGCTCGCCGACGACGTCGCGATCATCGACGGCGGCCGGGTCATCGCCCAGGGCTCCCCCGAGGAGCTGTGCAAGGGCGGCGCCGAGAACACCCTGCGCTTCACCGGCCGCCCCGGCCTCGACGTCGCCTCGCTGCTCAAGGCGCTCCCCGCCGACAGCGCGGCCGCCGAGCTGACCCCCGGGTCCTACCGGGTCATCGGCGAGATCGACCCGCAACTGCTGGCCACCGTGACCTCCTGGTGCGCCCAGCACGGAGTGATGCCCGACCGGATCTCGGTGGAGCGGCACACTCTGGAGGACGTCTTTTTGGAGCTGACCGGCAAGGAGCTGCGCTCGTGACCACCACGACAGGTACCACCGCGACGGGTACCTACGCCCCCAAGCCGGGCGCCGCCCCGCTCCCCCGCATGATCGCGGCCCAGGCGGCGCTGGAGACGAGGATGCTGCTGCGCAACGGCGAGCAGCTGCTGCTGACCGTCGTGATCCCGACGCTGCTGCTCGCCCTGTTCAGCTCGGTCGACATCGTCGACACCGGCGCCGGCAAGGCCGTCGACTTCCTCGCCCCCGGCATCCTGGCCCTCGCCGTGATGTCCACGGCGTTCACCGGGCAGGCCATCGCGACCGGCTTCGAGCGCCGCTACGGCGTGCTGAAGCGGCTCGCGTCCTCCCCGCTGCCTCGCTGGGGCCTGATGACCGCGAAGACGGCGTCCGTGCTGGTCACGGAGGTGCTCCAGCTGATCCTGCTGACAGCGATCGCCTTCGCGCTGGGCTGGTCCCCGCACGGCAACCCGGCCGCCGTCCTGCTCCTGCTGCTCTTCGGCACGGCCGCCTTCTCCGGGCTCGGCCTGCTGATGGCCGGCACCCTGAAGGCGGAGGCTACCCTGGCCGCCGCCAACCTGGTCTTCCTGCTGCTGCTCGTCGGCGGCGGGGTGATCGTGCCGCTGGAGAAGTTCGGCACGGCCGGGCAGCACGTGCTAGGCCTGCTGCCCATCTCCGCGCTCTCGGACGGCCTGCGGGACGTGCTCCAGCACGGGGCCGCCATGCCGTGGGGCGACCTGGGCATTCTCGCCGTCTGGGCCGTCGTGGGGCTGGCCGCGGCCGGGAAGTTCTTCCGCTGGGAGTGACCCCGCGCGGGTGGCGAGTGCCCCCGCACGGGTGACGGTCCGGACCCCTCGTGAAAGCGTGCACAATCCTCCGCCTACGATGGTGCGCGTGCCAAAGCTGACCCCCGCCGACGCCGCAGCGGCTCTGCGCAACCCGCTCGCCTTCATCGCCGAACGCTGGACTCCGGCCCCCCGGACGGTCCAGCGGGCGGCCCTCGCCGCGCTTGTCATGTCGGTGGTCATCGTGGTCACCGGCGGTGCCGTACGGCTGACCGGCTCGGGCCTCGGCTGCCCGACCTGGCCCACCTGCACCGACGACTCGCTGACCACCACCAGCGCGATGGGCGTCCACGGCGCCATCGAGTTCGGCAACCGCATGCTGACGTACGTGCTGTGCGCGGCCGTCGGCTGGGCCATCGTCGCCGCCCGCTCCGAGAAGCCGTGGCGGCGCGGCCTGACCCGGCTGGGCTGGGCCCAGTTCTGGGTGGTCATGGGCAACGCGGTGCTCGGCGGCATCGTCGTGCTGGTCGGCCTGAACCCGTACACCGTCGCCGCGCACTTCCTGCTGTCCACGGCGCTGATCGCCGTCGCCGCGGTGATGTGGCAGCGCACCCGTGAGGGTGACGAGGCGCCGCGTCCGCTGGTCGGCAAGGCCGTGGCGCAGCTGGTGTGGTTCCTGGTGGGCGCCTCCCTGCTGCTCATCGTGGCCGGCACGGTGGTGACCGGCGCGGGTCCGCACGCGGGTGACACCAGGGAGGTCCACCGGATTCCCGTCGACTGGGAGACGGTGGCCAAGCTGCACGCCGTGCTCGCCTGGATCGTGGTGACGCTGACGTTCGCGCTGTGGTTCGTCCTGAAGGCGGTCGACGCCCCGAAGAGTCCGCTGGCCCGCACGCGGGAGCTGTTCCTGATCCTGCTCGGGCAGGGGGTCATCGGCTACGTCCAGTACTTCACGCACCTCCCCGAACTCCTCGTCGGCCTGCACATGCTCGGCTCCTGTCTGATCTGGATCTGGGTCCTGCGGGTCCTGCTGTCGCTGCGGGAACGCCCCGCTCAGGTCGCGGGCCTGCCCGCACCCGCGGCCGAGGTCGCGGTGGGCACGCGCGCCTGAGTCACCCGTACGTGGTGACCAGCCCGTCGATCGCCGGCCCCAGGTAGGCACGCGTCAACCCGGCCCGGCGGTCGAGCCACTCGGCTGACGCCGGGGCGGGACCCTGGTCGTACCGCCGCCGCTCGATGTCGGCCAGGACCTCCGCGGGAGCACCGAGTCCCGCCAGTTCGGCGAGCGCCTGCCGCTTGGAGATCAGCCGCCCCTCGCGCAGCGTGACGGTGGCCCGGGCGAAGGTCAGCAGTCCCAGGTCGACCCAGATGTCCTGCCGCCACACCCTGGCCTTGTCCACCGCGGGCCGCCAGAAGTCCCGCTGGTCGCGTACGACGAATTCCCCGAGTTCGAGGTCCGTCACCTCCGGAAGCAGGCCGGCCGGCGGCTCACCGTGCAGCACCCGGCCGAAGGCGTGCAGCTCGCGCCGCGTGACGGGGGTGACCGGGCGGCGCATGACATGGCCGTGCGCCCAGGTCGGATGGGACCGCCCGGGGTCGGCCGACGAGGCCGGGGTGAGATAGCTGCAGTGCAGCTTTCCGGCGAGAGGCTCGGTCCGCATCCGGCGGTGCAGCGTCACCACCTCCCGTACGACTCCCGGGCCGGTGCCCTCGGGCAGCACCGCGATCAGATCCAGGTCGCTGCGACCCTCCTGATAGTCCCCGCCGGCCAGGGAACCGTGCGCCCAGACGGCGAGCGGCCGTAACGGCGTGAGATCGCGCAGGAAACGGGCAAGGAGGGCGTCGGTAGGCATCGCCCCAGTCTGGAGAGCGGCCACCCGTCCGACAAGACCCCTCACCCCAGCCGGTAAACCCGCCGCGCGTTGTCCGCCGCGATCATCCGGGCCACCCGCTGCGCGTCCCCCAGACTCCACGCGCCGTCGGTGACCCAGGCGCCCAGCACCCGGGTCAGGGCCTCGCGGAACAGGTGGGCGCCGACGACGTGCAGCTCGGGCAGGCCGTGGGCGCCGCTGGAGAAGAGGATCTTGCCGAAGGGGGCCAGTTCCAGGGTCTCGGCGAGGACGGTGGCCGCGCGGGCTCCGGTGCGTACGAGGGCTGCGCCGGAGTCGGCGTACACGTGCGGGAAGACGCCGGCCAGGTGGGCGGCGTGGCGGTGGTACGGGTAGCCGTGCAGCAGGATCAGGTCGGTGCCGAGGCCCGCCGTGGCCCGCACGAAGTCGCTGAGCAGCACCGGGTCGGTGCGATCGATGCGGGAGCCGGGCTCGCCCAGTCCGGCGTGCAGTTGCAGGGGCAGTCCGGAGGCGACCGCGATCCACAGCAGGTGGCGCAGCAGCACCGGGTCGGTCAGGGGGCCACCGACCCGGCGTCCGGCCAGCCAGCGGCCGGCCGCGCCCCGCACCTCGCCCGGCCCCGGCGGTTCGGGCGCGAGCGCCAGGCCGTTCCTGAGCCCGGCCACGGAGGTGAAGGCGACCGCCTCCCCGGCCGCACCGTGCACCGATTCGGCGAGGTTGGCGAGGAAGGACTCGACGGTCCCGGAGGTGTCGGCGACCTGTTCGGCGAGGAGTTCCAGCCGGACGATCTCGCGCGCCGCGGCGTCTCCCGCGGACCCCAGTTCGGCGGGTTCGGTGAGGTCGCCGGGCAGGCCGGTGTCGACGAGGTAGGTGGTGATGCCGCTGCCGCGCAGCAGTCTGCGGCCCGCCTCCAGGACGCCCAGTTCGCGGCGCCGGGCCAGATAGCGGGCGGGCGGGGCGTGCGGCTCCAGGCCCAGCAGGGGCGGACACCAGCGGCGTAGGGCGAAGCCGGTCTGGGTGTCGAAGAGGGTGGTGCCCGGCGCCGGTGGGCCCTCGGTACGCGCCAGCCAGGCCTCGAAGGTGCCGAGGCCCAGCTCCGTACGCAGTACTCCGTGGCAGTACTGGTCCACGAGGGACGGCGTTTCGATCATCCCGGGCTCCCCGGCGTGGACGCTGTGCTGCTACAGGTCCCTAACGGGTGAAGACCGGTTCAGGTGGCGGCAGACGGCCCAAAGGGGCGTGGGACTGTCCGGAACTCGCGCCTCGGCGACGGACCGGTGGCCGCCCGCTCGCCGCCACCGGCCACCCGGCGCCTCGGCGACGGACCGGCCGCCGCCACCCGGCGGGCTCCGCTCAGATCTGGATGCCCGCCATCCGCTTCCACTCGTACGGCCCCGTCTTCACGCTCGCCGCGAACTCGCCGTCGAAGGACTCGTGGGCCGTGACGCCGGCCTTCTCCATGGCCTGCTGGGCGATGCCGACGCTGGGGGCCACCAGGTTGCCCCACTCGCCGTCCTCGCCGACCAGCGCGATCCGGGCGCCGAGCTCGCCGATGTAGGCCACGTTGCCGCCGGCCCCGCCGTGCGCCTTCGCGAAGGCGCTGATCTGATGGGCGAGGCGCTTCACCGTGCGCTCGGCCCTCGCGTCAACCTGCTGCGTTTCTGCCATGACCAGGATGCTACCGACGGGTAGATCAAACGGCGACGGGAGGGGTGCGTGGCCTGGGCCACGCACCCCTCCCGTCGGAAGCGACAAGCGTCGGAAGCAATAAGGGGGACTACCGCAGGAAGGGGTCCACCGCGACCGCGACGAAGAGGATCGACACGTAGGTGATGGACCAGTGGAACAGCCGCATCTCCTTCAGCTTGGCCCCGCTCACCTCGGCCTTGGCCCGGTTCTGCAGCCCGTGCGCCTCCCAGAGCCAGAAGCCGCCGGCCGCGAGGGCCACCGCGGTGTAGAACCAGCCGGTGTAGCCGAGCGGCTGGAGCAGCAGGGAGACGGCGACCATCACCCAGCTGTAGATGACGATCTGCCGGGCGACCACCTTGTTGGAGGCGATGACCGGGAGCATCGGCACGCCCACGCGCGCGTAGTCCTCCTTGACCTTCATGGACAGCGGCCAGTAATGCGGCGGGGTCCAGAAGAACATGACGAGGAAGAGAATGACCGGCGCCCACGACAGGGAGTCCGTGACGGACGACCAGCCGATGAGCACCGGGAGGCAGCCGGCGATTCCGCCCCACACGATGTTCTGCGAGGTGCGCCTTTTGAGGATCATCGTGTAGACGACGACGTAGAAAAGCAGCGCTCCGAGTGACAGCCACGCGGACAGCCAATTGACGGTGAATCCGAACAGCAGCGTCGAGACGACCGCGAGCGTGATGCCGAATGCGAGGCATTCACGCGGGCTGACCAGGCCGGTCACCAGCGGCCGCTGCGAGGTGCGGTCCATCAGGGCGTCGATGTCCCGGTCGATGTACATGTTCAGCGCGTTCGCGCCACCGGCGGAGAGGTAGCCGCCGAGGCAGGTGAGCAGGACCAGTCCGAGGTCCGGCACCCCCTGCTGAGCCAGGAACATCACCGGCACTGTGGTGATGAGCAGCAGCTCGATGATCCGCGGTTTGGTCAGTGCCACGAAGCCCTTGACGCGGGCCCCGAACGTCCGGTGAACCGGGCCCTGGCTCGCACCACCGAGCTCCCCCATTGCCTTAACGGCATGGGTGGTGGCCCCAACCGCTGGACGGGATTCGACGGCCGTCACGCACACCCCTGACAGAGACATCCCAGCGAGCCTCCCCGTGATGAGGTCCGTGAGGTCGGATCAGGGGGCTCGCGCGTACCACGCCACTTTAGACGTTGCCCAGACCCCGGCCTTCGCGGGGGTCGACTCGTGTTGGCGGCCGCCGCATACGAGGTGTCTCCCAGCTCGATTGAGCAGTCAGATGAGCGGCTCCGTATTCATGTGCCGAATGCGTTGTCGGCCAGTCGGGAGGCGGATCGCGCGGACTCCCGGCAGTCTGGAATGACTCGAAAAAACGCACGTCCTCACGGGGGTAGGCTCGACACGGCCGGTGGGCAGGCAGCGCACCGGCGGCCGGGTGGGCAGACGCCCCGAAGACCGGCGACCCATATGTGGAGAGGAGCCCTGAACCAGGGTGAGCACCAAGCCGACCACCACAGACCTTGACTGGACCGAGCTCGACCAGCGGGCCGTGGACACCGCCCGTGTCCTGGCCGCCGACGCCGTACAGAAGGTCGGCAACGGCCATCCCGGTACGGCGATGAGCCTGGCCCCGGCCGCCTACACCCTCTTCCAGAAGGTGATGCGGCACGACCCCGCGGACCCGGAGTGGGTCGGCCGCGACCGCTTCGTGCTGTCCGCCGGACACTCGTCCCTGACTCTCTACACGCAGCTCTTCCTGGCCGGCTTCGGCCTGGAGCTGGACGACCTGAAGGCCTTCCGCACCTGGGGCTCGAAGACCCCGGGTCACCCGGAGTACGGCCACACCAAGGGCGTCGAGACCACCACCGGCCCGCTGGGCCAGGGTGTGGCGAACGCGGTCGGCATGGCGATGGACGCCCGCTTCGAGCGCGGTCTGTTCGACCCGGAGGCCCCGCAGGGCGAGTCGCCCTTCGACCACTACGTCTTCTGCATCGCCGGTGACGGCTGCCTCCAGGAGGGCGTCTCCGCCGAGGCCTCCTCGCTGGCCGGCCACCAGAAGCTCGGCAACCTGGTCCTGCTGTGGGACGACAACCACATCTCGATCGAGGGCGACACCGAGACGGCCGTCTCCGAGGACACCATCAAGCGGTACGAGGCCTACGGCTGGCACGTGCAGCGCGTGGACTCCAAGGACAACGGCGACATCGACCCCCGTGCCCTGTACGAGGCCATCGAGACGGCCAAGGCGGTCACCGACCGGCCGTCCTTCATCGCGATGCGCACGATCATCGCCTGGCCGGCCCCGAACGCCCAGGACACCGAGGCCGCCCACGGCTCGGCCCTCGGCGACGACGAGGTCGCGGCCACCAAGCGCGTCCTCGGCTTCGACCCGGAGAAGTCCTTCGAGGTCTCCGACGAGGTGCTCGCCCACACCCGGGAGGCCCTCGACCGCGGCCGGCAGGCCAAGGCCGAGTGGAACAAGTCCTTCCAGGAGTGGCGCGACAGCAACCCCGAGCGCGCGGCCGAGTTCGACCGCATCAGCAGCGGCAAGCTGCCGGCCGGCTGGGAGGAGAAGGTCCCGGTCTTCGAGACGGGCAAGGGCATCGCGACCCGTGCCGCTTCCGGCAAGGTGCTGCAGGCGCTCGGTCCGGTCATCCCCGAGCTGTGGGGCGGTTCCGCCGACCTCGCCGGGTCGAACAACACGACCATCGACAAGGACAGCTCCTTCCTGCCGGCGGGCAACCCGCTGCCGGAGGCCAACCCGTACGGCCGCACCATCCACTTCGGCATCCGCGAGTTCGCGATGGCCGCGGAGATGAACGGCATCACGCTGGCCGGCAACACCAAGGTCTACGGCGGCACCTTCCTGGTGTTCTCCGACTACATGCGCAACGCCGTGCGCATGTCGGCGCTGATGCACCTTCCGGTGACGTACGTGTGGACGCACGACTCCGTCGGTCTCGGCGAGGACGGCCCGACCCACCAGCCGGTCGAGCACCTGGCCGCGCTGCGCGCGATCCCCGGTCTGAACGTCGTCCGCCCGGCGGACGCCAACGAGACCGCGATCGCCTGGACCGAGGTCCTCAAGCGCTGGACCAAGGAGTACGGCAAGGGCCAGCCGCACGGTCTGGTGCTCAGCCGCCAGGGCCTGCCGGCCTACGAGCCGAACGACGACGCCGCGCGTGGCGGTTACGTCATGTTCGAGGCCGAGGGTTCCGACGGGCAGAAGACCGAGCCGCAGGTCATCCTGATCGCCACCGGTTCCGAGGTGCACGTGGCCGTCGAGGCCCGCGAGCGGCTCCAGTCCGAGGGCGTCCCCACCCGCGTGGTGTCCATGCCGTGCGTGGAGTGGTTCGACCAGCAGGACCAGGGGTACCGGGACGCGGTGCTGCCGCCGTCCGTGAAGGCGCGCGTCGCCGTGGAGGCCGGCATCGGCCTGACCTGGTACCGCTTCGTGGGCGATGCCGGCCGCATCGTCTCCCTGGAGCACTTCGGTGCGTCCGCCGACGGCAAGGTCCTCTTCGAGGAGTTCGGCTTCACCGCGCAGAACGTGGCCGACAAGGCCCGGGAATCCCTCGCCGCCGCCCAGCGCTGACGCTGACATACGACACGTAGGAGATGCAATTTCCATGACAGACGCACTCAAGCGCCTCTCCGAAGAAGGCGTCGCGATCTGGCTGGACGACCTGTCGCGCAAGCGGATCACGTCCGGCAACCTCGCCGAACTGATCGACCAGCAGCACGTCGTGGGCGTCACCACCAACCCGACGATCTTCCAGAAGGCCATCAGCAGCGGCGACGGCTACGAGCAGCAGCTCGCGGACCTCGCCGCCCGCAAGGTGACCGTCGAAGAGGCCATCCGCATGATCACCACGGCGGACGTCCGCGACGCCGCCGACATCCTGCGCCCGGTCTTCGACGCCACCGACGGCCAGGACGGCCGGGTCTCCATCGAGGTCGACCCGCGCCTCGCGCACAACACCCGGGCCACCGTCGCCGAGGCCAAGCAGCTGGCCTGGCTGGTGGACCGCCCCAACACCCTGATCAAGATCCCGGCCACCAAGGCGGGTCTGCCGGCGATCGCCGAGGTCATCGGCCTCGGCATCAGCGTCAACGTCACGCTGATCTTCTCGCTGGAGCGCTACCGCGCGGTCATGGACGCGTACCTCACCGGCCTGGAGAAGGCCAAGGAGCGCGGCCTGGACCTGTCGCTGATCCGCTCCGTGGCGTCCTTCTTCGTGTCCCGCGTGGACTCCGAGATCGACAAGCGCCTGAAGGCCGTCGGCACGGACGAGGCCGAGGCGCTGCGCGGCAAGGCCGCCCTCGCCAACGCGCGCCTGGCCTACCAGGCCTACGAGGAGGTCTTCTCCTCCGACCGCTGGAAGGCCCTGGCCGCCGACGGCGCCAACAAGCAGCGTCCGCTGTGGGCGTCGACCGGTGTGAAGGACCCGTCCTTCCCGGACACGATGTACGTCACCGAGCTGGTCGCGCCGAACACGGTCAACACCATGCCGGAGGCCACCCTCGAGGCCACGGACGACCACGGCGAGATCACCGGCGACACCGTCTCCGGCACCTACGAGCAGGCCCGCGCCGAGCTCGACGCGGTGGAGAAGCTCGGCATCTCCTACGACGACGTCGTCCAGGTCCTGGAGGACGAGGGCGTGGAGAAGTTCGCGGCGTCCTGGAACGACCTGCTCAAGTCGACGGAGGCGGAGCTCAAGCGCCTCGCCCCTACGGAGGGCTGAGTTGTCACGTCTTCCCGGTTCCGGAGCGAACCCGCTTCGTGATCCCGCCGACCGACGGCTCCCGCGCATCGCGGGGCCGTCGGGCCTGGTGATCTTCGGCGTCACGGGTGACCTGTCCCGCAAGAAGCTGATGCCCGCGGTGTACGACCTCGCCAACCGGGGTCTGCTGCCGCCGGGCTTCTCGCTGGTGGGCTTCGCCCGCCGTGAGTGGGCGCACGAGGACTTCGCCGCCGAGGTCCACGACGCCGTCAAGGCGCACGCCCGTACGCCGTTCCGTGAGGAGGTCTGGCAGCAGCTCATCCAGGGGATGCGCTTCGTCCAGGGCACCTTCGACGACGACGAGGCCTTCGAGCGGCTGCGCGGCACCATCGAGGAGCTGGACAAGGCACAGGGCACGGGCGGCAACTTCGCCTTCTACCTGTCCGTGCCGCCGCGCTCCTTCCCGGTGGTCATCCAGCAGCTGAAGAAGCACGGTCTGACCGACCAGAGCGGTGGCTCCTGGCGCCGCGCGGTCATCGAGAAGCCGTTCGGCCACGACCTGAAGTCGGCCGAGGAGCTGAACAAGGTCGTGCACGAGGTGTTCGAACCGGACCAGGTGTTCCGGATCGACCACTACCTCGGCAAGGAGACCGTCCAGAACATCCTGGCGCTGCGTTTCGCCAACACGATGTTCGAACCGATCTGGAACCGGTCCTTCGTGGACCACGTGCAGATCACCATGGCCGAGGACATCGGCGTCGGCGGCCGTGCCGGTTACTACGACGGCATCGGCGCCGCCCGTGACGTCATCCAGAACCACCTGCTCCAGCTGCTCGCGCTGACCGCGATGGAGGAGCCCGCCTCCTTCGACGCGGACGCGCTGGCCGCGGAGAAGACCAAGGTGCTCGGCGCCGTCCGGCTGCCGAAGGACCTGGGCCGGCACAGCGTGCGCGGACAGTACGCGGCCGGCTGGCAGGGTGGCGAGAAGGTCATCGGCTACCTCGAAGAGGACGGCATCGACCCGAAGTCGAAGACCGACACCTTCGCCGCGATCAAGGTAGGCATCGACAACCGCCGCTGGGCGGGTGTCCCCTTCTACCTGCGCACCGGCAAGCGGCTCGGCCGCCGGGTGACGGAGATCGCGGTCGTCTTCAAGGCGGCCCCGCACTCCCCGTTCGACCACACGGCGACCGAGGAGCTGGGCGAGAACGCGATCGTCATCCGCGTCCAGCCGGACGAGGGCATCACGGTCCGCTTCGGCTCGAAGGTTCCGGGCACCTCGATGGAGATCCGGGACGTTTCCATGGACTTCGCCTACGGCGAGTCGTTCACGGAGTCGAGCCCGGAGGCGTACGAGCGGCTGATCCTGGACGTGCTGCTGGGCGACTCCAACCTCTTCCCGCGTACCGAGGAGGTCGAGCGCTCCTGGGAGATCCTCGACCCGATCGAGGAGTACTGGGACAAGCACGGCACTCCCGCGCAGTACAAGTCGGGCACCTGGGGTCCGGCCGAGGCGGACGAGATGCTCGCACGAGACGGACGGAGCTGGCGCCGGCCATGAAGATAGACCTGACCGACACCACCGCCGGTGAGATCAACAAGGCGCTCGTGCAGGGCCGCCGTGCCATCGGCACTCCCGCCGTGGGCATGGTCCTCACCCTCGTCATCGTCACCGACGAGGAGAACGCCTACGACGCCCTGAGGGCCGCCAACGACGCGTCGCGCGAGCACCCCTCGCGCACGGTGGTGGTCATCAAGCGCGTCTCCCGTTCCCCGCGCGACCGCAGCACCTCGCGGGTCGACGCCGAGGTGCGGGTGGGCGCGGAGGCGGGGACCGGCGAGACGGCCATCCTGCGGCTGCACGGCGAGGTCGCCGAGCACGCCGACTCGGTCGTCCTGCCGCTGCTGCTGCCGGACGCCCCGGTCGTGGTGTGGTGGCCGGTGAACGCGCCGCTGGACCCGGCCAAGGACCCCCTTGGCGCGCTGGCCCAGCGCCGGGTCACCGACACCTATGCCTCGGAGCAGCCGGTGCGGGAGCTGTCGGCCCGCGCCGCGGCCTACACGCCCGGCGACACCGACCTGTCCTGGACCCGGATCACGCCGTGGCGTTCGATGCTGGCGGCGGCCCTGGACCAGGTGACGTGCAAGGTGAAGGCCGTCGAGGTGGAGGGCGAGGAGTTCAACCCGAGCTGCGAGCTGCTCGCGATGTGGCTCGCGGACCGGCTGCACGTGCCCGTGCGGCGCACGCTGTCCTCGGGCCCCGGTCTGACGGCGGTCCGCATGGACACCGACCACGGCCCGATCACCCTGGACCGGGCGGACGGCTCGCTGGCCACCCTGTCCATCGAGGGCCAGCCGGCCCGCGCGGTCGCGCTCAAGCGGCGGGAGACCGCCGAGCTGATCGCGGAGGAGCTGCGCCGGCTCGACCCGGACGACACCTACGCGGCCGCGCTGCGCTACGGCGTGGAGCGGCTGAGGTCCGTACCGCAGGCCGCCGCGGCGAAGGAGGCCGCTCCCGTGGAGCCGGCCCAGGCCCCGGAGGCCTCCGCCGCGGTGGAGGAGCCGGCCGCCGCCGAGGACCCGGTGGTGGACGCCGCGCAGGCGCCCGCGAAGAAGGCGGCCGCCAAGCGGTCCCCGGCGAAGAAGGCGGCGGCGAAATGAGCACCCCCCAGCTGGTCGTCCACCGTGACAAGGAGCTGATGGCGCAGGCCGCCGCGGCCCGTCTGATCACGAAGATCGTGGACGCGCAGGCCTCCCAGGGCCACGCGTCCGTGGTCCTCACGGGCGGCCGCAACGGCAACGGGCTGCTGGCCGCGCTGGCGGCGTCCCCCGCCCGGGACGCCATCGACTGGGGCCGTCTCGACCTGTGGTGGGGCGACGAGCGCTACCTCCCCGAGGGCGACCCGGAGCGCAACTACACGCAGGCTCGCGAGATCCTGCTGGACTCCGTACCGCTGGACCCGGCGCGCGTGCACCCCATGCCCGCGTCCGACGGCCCGTACGGTGCGGACGTGGACGCGGCGGCCGAGGCGTACGCGGCGGAGCTGGCCAAGGCGGCCGGGCCGGAGAACCACGGCTCGGTGCCCGTGTTCGACGTGCTGATGCTGGGTGTCGGACCGGACACGCACGTGGCCTCGCTCTTCCCGGAGCTGCCCGCGGTGCGTGAGACGGAGCGCACGGTGGTGGGCGTCCACGGCGCCCCCAAGCCTCCGCCGACCCGGGTCTCCCTCACCCTGCCCGCGATCCGTTCGGCCCGTGAGGTCTGGCTCCTCGCGGCCGGTGAGGACAAGGCGCAGGCGGTGGCCATCGCCCTGTCGGCGGCCGGAGAGATCCAGGCCCCGGCCGCGGGGGCCCGCGGGCGTGCCCGCACCCTGTGGCTGCTGGACACGGCGGCGGCCTCGCAGCTGCCGCGCTCGCTGTATCCGCCGGCCTCCCCGTGAGGGTGTGAACCGGCCGTGAGAAAAGGGGCGGTGGGGGCTTCGAGCCCCCGCCGCCCCTTTTTCCTGTGCCGCTACTTCACGGATCCGGCCATGACCCCCTGCACGAAGTGCCGCTGGAACGCGAAGAACACGGCCACGGGCACGATCAGGGAGAGGAACGCGCCCGGCGCCAGGACGTCGATGTTGCTGCCGAACTGACGGATCTGGGACTGGAGTTCCACGGTCAGGGGCTGGGCGGAGCTGTCGGCGAAGAGCAGGGCGACCAGCATGTCGTTCCAGACCCAGAGGAACTGGAAGATGGCCAGGCTGGCGATGGCGGGGCGGCCGACCGGCAGGACCAGGCTGGTGAAGATGCGCCACTCGCCGCCGCCGTCCATGCGGGCCGCCTCCAGCATCTCCTTCGGCATCTCGGCGAAGTAGTTGCGCAGCAGGAACACCGCGAACGGCAGGCCGTAGGCCACGTGGAAGAGGACCACGCCGGGGATCGTGCCGAACAGGCCCAGCTGGCCGAAGAGTTTGGCCACCGGCAGCAGGCCGATCTGGACCGGCACCACCAACAGGGCGACCACCAGCAGGAAGAGCGGTTCGCGGCCGGGGAAGTCCAGCCAGGCGAAGGCGTATCCGGCGAGGGCGGCGATGACGACGACCAGGACGGTCGCCGGCACGGAGATCAGCACGGTGTTCCAGAAGGCCTGGGTCATCCCGGCGTTCTTCAGCAGCGCCGTGTAGTTGTCGAAGGACAGTTGGCCGGGACCGGCCAGGGCCGTCCACCAGCCGCCCTTCGCGGTGTCGGCCGCCGAGCGCAGGGAGGAGACGAACAGTCCCGCGAGCGGGGTGAGCCAGACGAGGCCGATCACCACGAGGAACGCCTGCACCAGGCCGTTGCCCAGGCCGCGCCGGACCGCGTTCATCGCTGACTCCTTCTGAAGCGGCGGACGTTGAAGACCATCGCGGGGACCACGAGCAGCAGGAGCAGCACGCCGAGGGCGCTGCCGAGGCCCTGGTTGTTGCCTCCGCCGAAGGACACCAGCCACATCTGGGTGGCGAGCACGGTGGCGTCCTCCTGCACCGGCCCGGGCGCGATGATGTAGACGAGGTCGAAGACCTTCATCACGTTGATCACGAGGGTGACGAAGACGACCGTGAGGACGGGCGCCAGCAGCGGGACGGTGATGCGGCGGAAGATCTGCCACTCGCTCGCCCCGTCGATCCGGGCCGCCTCCAGGGCGTCCCGGGGCAGCGCGGAGAGGCCCGCGCCGATCAGCACCATCGCGAAGCCGGTCCAGATCCACAGGTAGGCGCCGATGATCGCCGGGGTGACCAGGGCCGGGCCGAGCCAGGAGACGCCCTGGTAGGGCGGGGCGAAGTTCGACTCCGGCAGCTTCAGCGTGTACGAGCCGGCGTGCAGCCCGGTGAGGCGGAAGGAGCCGTCGGCCGCGGTCGTGGTGCTCGCGACCGTACCGCCGCCGCGTACCGCCTCGACCTTCATGCCGGGCAGGCCGCTCTCGTGCGGGTCGACCTGCCCCTGTCTGCCTCCCCCGCCGGGGGTGAAGTCCAGGTAGACGACGCCGCGCAGTTCGCCGGCCGCCGTCTCGCGGGGGGCCTCGGACGCGGGTTCGGCCCCCTGGGGCAGGTCTCCGGGCAGCACGCCGACCATGGGCAGCGTCACCGAGTCACCCGGTGACACGCTCGCGGTCGTGGCGTACGAGCCGTCGCGGCCCGGGGTGAGCCCCTGCCCGTCGCGGGCCCGGGCCGTCGGGTAGGACGACGTGCCCTTGAAGGCGTCGTGGACGGAGACCACGGCCGCGTTGAGCACGCCCTTGTCGGGGTCCTCGTCGTAGGCGAGCCGGAAGACGATGCCGGCGGCGAGGAAGGAGACGGCCATCGGCATGAACAGCAGGAGTTTGAAGGCGGTGGCCCAGCGGATCTTCTCGACCAGGACGGCCAGGACGAGGCCGAGTCCGGTGAGCAGGGCCGGGGCCACGACCACCCAGACGACGGTGTTGCGGACGGCCTTCAGCGTGGCCGGGTCGCGGAACATCTCGGTGTAGTTGTCGCCGCCCACGAACCGGGTGCCGGAGGCGTCGAAGAGGCTGCGGCCGACGGAGAACAGGACCGGGTAGACGACGAGCGCGCCGAGCAGGAGCAGCGCGGGGAAGACGAAGAGCAGGGCGATCAGCCGGGCGCGCCGCCGGCGCGGCGCTGTGGCGCCGCGGCCGGCGGCCCGCAGGCCCGCCTGCTCCTTGACGAGTGCGGAGGCGGTCATGTTTCCGCTCAGCCCTGGTAGGCCTTGGCCGCCGCGGACTCCAGCTTCGCGGCGGTGCCCTTGGCGTCGGAGGGGTCGCGCAGGAAGTCCTGGAGCAGCTTCCACTCGCCCGCGCCCTTGGTGCCGCCGAACGCCGCCGGTGCCTGGTCGGACATGTCGAAGCGGACGGAGTCGGCGTCTCCCGCGGCGACGAGGGACTTGGCGGTGGCGCGGGTGACGTCGTCGCCGTAGGAGGCGAGGTCGAGCTTCTTGTTCGGGGACAGGAAGCCGCCCGCCTTCGCCCACACGGCCGCGGCCTCGGGCGTGGCCAGGAACTCCAGGAGCTTCATGCCGGCCTCGGCGTTCTTGCCGTCCTTGAGGACGACGGCCGCGTCGCCGCCGCTGACCACGGGGGCGGTGCCGCCGTCGACCGCGGGGAACGGGAAGAAGTCGGCGTCCTTGCCGACCGTCTTGCCGAACTGGTCGTGGGCGACGCCCGCGACGAAGTCGCCCTCGTAGACCATGCCGGCCTCGGGCTTGGGTCCGAACACCTTCTCCACCGAGCCCGGGAAGTCGGTGTTGAGGGCCTCCTTCTGGCCGCCGGCGACGAGCTGCTTGTCCTTGAAGAGCTTGCCGAGGGTGGTGAGTGCCTTGACCACGCTCGCGTCGGTCCACTTGATCTTGTGGGTGGCGAGGGCGTCGTACTTCTCGGGTCCGGCCTGGGAGAGGTAGATGTTCTCGAACCAGTCGGTGAGGGTCCAGCCGTCCTGTCCGGCGACCGCGAAGGCGGCGAGGCCGGAGTCGGAGACGGTGTGGCCGGCCTTCAGCATCTCCTCGTAGGTCCCCGGGGCCTTGACCCCGGCCTGCGCGAGGGCGTCGGGGCTGTACCAGACGGTCGACTTGTGGGCGGCCTTGAAGTACAGGCCGTACAGCTTGCCGTCGACGCTGCCGTAGTTCTTCCACACGGGTGCGAAGTCGGCGCCGATCGTCTGCTCGGCGGTCGGGGACAGCGGCTTGAGCCAGCCCTGCTTCGCGAACTGCTGGAGCACACCGACCTGCGGGACCATCACGACGTCGGGCGCGTTGCCGCCCTCGATCTTGCTGCCGACGACGGTGGAGACGTTGTCGCCGGTGGACATGAACTGCGTCTTGGCGCCGGTCTTCGCGGTGAACGCGTCCAGCACCTTCTGGAAGTTCTTCTGCTCGCTGCCGGTCCAGACACCGGCCACGGTGACGGTCCGGCCGCTGAGTGCCTTGTCGCCGCCGCCCGCGGCGACCGGGGTGCTGCCGCCGCAGGCGGTCGTGCCGAGTGCCAGGGCGAGGGTGGTGCAGCCGGTGAGCAGGGTGGTACGTCGTCGCATCATCGTTGATGTCCCTTCGGTGGGTGGGCAGGTGACAGAGATCAGAGGCCGGCGAGCCACCAGGCGGCCGTCGAGCCGGGCAGCTCCCCGGCGGGGCAGGGGCCGCTGGCGAGCAGGGGGGTGCCGGGGGCGGGGGCGGCGGCGGGTGCCGTACCGAAGTTGACGGCGCAGACCAGGCCGTCGCCGCGGACGAAGGCGAGAACGTCCGGCTCGGTGTCCAGCCAGCGCAGCGTGCCCTCGCCCAGCTGGGGCAGGGAGGCGCGCAGTTGGAGGGCGTCGCGGTACAGGTGCCAGGAGGAGCGGGTGTCGGCGAGGGCGCGCTCGGTGGCGTACTCGGCGAACCACTCGGGCTGCGGCAGCCACGGCTCGGCGCCCCCGGTCCCGTCGGTGAAGCCGAACGGGGAGGCCTGCCCCGACCAGGGCAGCGGTACGCGGCAGCCGTCGCGGACGTGGGTGCGGCTTCCGGTGCGGTGGAAGATGGGGTCGGTGAGGACGTCGTCGGGCAGGTCGACGACCTCGGGCAGGCCCAGTTCCTCGCCCTGGTAGATGTACGCCGATCCGGGCAGCGCCAGCATCAGCAGCGCGGCGGCGCGGGCACGGGCGGCGCCGAGGCCGCTGCCGGTGGGGGCGGGTTCGCCGTAGCGGGTGACGGTGCGGACCTGGTCGTGGTTGTTGAGGACCCAGGTGACCGTGGAGCCGGTGCCGGCGATGTCCTGCACGGCCTCGGAGACGACCTTGCGGAAGGCGTCGGCGTCCCAGGGGGTGCGGAGCAGGTCGAAGAAGAACGCCTGGTGGAGTTCGTCGGGGCGGACGTACCGAGCGTGTTCGCGGGCGCTGGGCACCGACACCTCGCCGACCAGCAGCCGTTCGTGGCCGTCGCGGGCGGTGTACTCCTCGCACACCGCGCGCCAGTGCCGCCACACGTCGTGCACCTCGGGCTGGTTCCAGGCGAGCGGGTTGACCGAGTCGCGAGTGCGGGCGTCGGCCTCCGGGTCGTCGGCGTCGGGCAGTCCGGGGTGCTTGTAGAGTCCGGCGGCGACGTCGATGCGGAAGCCGTCGACGCCCCGGTCCAGCCAGAAGCGCAGGACCTGGTCGAACTCTGCGGCCGTCCCGGGCTCGCGCCAGTTCCAGTCCGGCTGTTCGGGCGTGAACATGTGCAGGTACCACTGACCGGGGCGGCCGTCCGCCTCGGTGACCCGGGTCCAGGCGGGGCCGCCGAACATGGCGTGCCAGTTGTTGGGCGGCCGCGTGCCGTCCGGGCCGCGGCCCTCGGCGAAGTGGAAGCGGGCGCGGGCCGGGCTGCCGGGCGCGGCGGCGAGTGCCTCGCGGAACGCGGGGTGTTCGCTGGAGCAGTGGTTGGGGACGATGTCCAGCAGCACCTTGATGCCGAGCCGGTGGGCGTCCGTCATCAGCAGGTCGAATCCGGCGAGGTCGCCGAAGAGCGGGTCGACGTCGCGGTAGTCGGCCACGTCGTAGCCGTGGTCGTGCTGGGGCGAGGGGAAGAAGGGGCTCAGCCAGATCCCGTCGACGCCGAGCTTCTTCAGGTACGGCAGTCCGGCCCGGACTCCGGCCAGATCGCCGACGCCGTCACCGGTGCTGTCCAGGAAGCTGCGGACGTACACCTGGTAGATGACCGCGTCGCGCCACCAGTGGTGCCTGTTCAAACCGTTGACCTGTCTCGTGAGGGCAGCAGTGATGCATGCATGTTAGGTAGGCGTTTCACGAGGGTGTCAATGAAAAGAACAGCGGGCATCGCGGAGTTGGGCGCTGAAATGCCGACTTGTCCGGGCGGGCTGAGCCCAGTTGAGATGTGGGCGTTACTTAACAGGTAACTAGTTGGCTGGATAACCAGGTGCCTGCGCGGCCGGAGCCGGCCGGCCGGACGACTACCGTCGGGCGACGGCGTCGAGCTCCCGGGCCAGTCGCCGTACCGCCGCCCCGGGCGTCTCGCGCCCGGTCAGCGCGTCCTGCACGACCGCCTGCACCACCAGGCTGACCTGGTCGTAGTGCGGGCTCTTGGGGCGCGGGGCGGCGGTGAGGACGGCGGTGCGCAGGGTCGGCAGGTAGGGGAACCGCCGTACCAGCGCGGGGTCTTCGTAGAGCGCGGCGCGTACGGGCGGCAGCGCGCCCCGGGTGAGCACCTCGCGCTGGACACGCTCGCTCGTGAGGTACGCGATCAGGCGCGCGGCCGAACCGGGGTGCCGGGCGTGTGTGTTGACGGCCAGGTCGGAGCCGCCCAGCACGCTTCTGCCCGGCCCGTGCGGTCCCGGCAGCGGTACGGCGCCGATCCGGCCGGCGACCGGGGAGCCGGGGGCCGAGGCGACGGCGTAGGCGTAGGGCCAGTTGCGCAGGAAGAGCAGCCGGCCGTCCTGGAAGGCCCGCTTGGACTCCTCCTCCTTGTACGTCATCGCCTCCTTCGGGATCCAGCCCTCGCGCAGGCCCCGGGCGAGGAAGCCGATGCCCTCGCGGGCGGCGTCGGAGTCGACGGTGACGCGGGTGCCCTCGTCGCCGAGGATCGAGCCGCCCGCCGAGTACACGGCCTCGGCCACGTTGACGGTCAGGCCCTCGTAGGGCAGGAACTGGCCCGCGTAGCCGCCGAGGCCGTACTTCGGCGCGACGGTCTTCGCGTCGTGTTCCAGCTCGGCCCAGGTGCGCGGCGGCCGTACGCCCTCCTTGGCGAGGACGTCCTTGCGGTACAGCAGCAGTCCGGCGTTGGTGACGTACGGGACGGCGTACAGCCGCCCGTCGTAGGTGGCCGTGTCCACGACCGGGGGCAGGAAGCTCTTCAGCGGGAAGCGGCCCGGGGGCAGCGGGCGGATCCAGCCGGCCGCCGCGAACTCCGAGGTCCAGTTGACGTCGATGTTGAGCACGTCGAACCGGCCCCGGTCGCCGCCGCGCAGGTCGGTGGTCATCTGCGCGTGGGTCTCGTCGGCGGAGTCCGGCAGCTCGACGAGGGTGACCTTCTCGGCGGGGTGGGTACGGTTCCAGCCCTGGAGCAACGGGCCGAGGTAGCCGGTCAGATCGCCGGCGGTGGCCAGGGTGAGCGGGCCTCGCGCGTCACCGCCGCCCTCGTCGGCCCGGGCGCCGGAGGCGACACAGCCGGTCAGGATCACGGCCAGTACGAGGAGTCCCCTGCCGGCGGCGCGCACCCACCGCATAGGTTCCTCCCCGTGCACCGGCGCCGGGCACCGTCGCCCGGGGTCAGAGGCCATGTATACCGGTTGGGCGATGGGCGATACTAGGGCCTGCGGCACATCACGCGGACAGGAGGACAGCACGAGTGCGCCTGCCCCTCCTGGCACTCCTCGCACGCGGTCCCGCCCACGGCTACGAGCTGAAGCAGGACCTTGAGCAACTGCTGGGCTCCGCGTACCCTCAGCCGAACGTCGGCCAGATCTACGTGACCCTCGGCCGCCTCGAGAAGTCGGGGCTGATCGAGGGTGAGGACGTCGAGCAGGCCGGCCGGCCCAACAAGAAGGTCTACCACCTCACCGACGCCGGGCGGGAGGCGCTGCACGCCTGGTTCGAGGAGACCGAGGACGAGCCGCGGGTACGGGACGAGTTCTTCATGAAGCTCGCCGTCGCCCCGCAGACCGGTCTCGCGGACCAGATCGCCCTCATCAACAGACAGCGGCGCCAGTACCTCAACACCATGCGCGACCTGTCGAGGCTGGCCGCGGCCGAGAACCGGGACAACCGAGTCGCGCACCTGCTCATCGAGGGCGCGATGCTGCACCTCCAGGCCGACCTCGACTGGCTGGAGCGCTGCCAGGAGGAGCTGGAGGGCTTGAGTGAGTGACGGCGGGCCTCCCGTGCTGCGGGCCGAGGGGCTGGTGAAGACCCATCACGGCGAGGGCGCGCCCGCGCGTGCCGTGCGCGGGGTCGATCTGAGCGTGGCACGGGGCGAGTTCGTGGCGATCACCGGCCCGTCCGGGGCCGGGAAGTCGACGCTGCTGCACCTGCTCGGCGGGCTCTTGCGGCCCGACGAGGGCAGCATCTGGCTCGACGGCCGCCGCACCGACTCCTTCGGCGAGGCGCGCTGGGCGGTGGAGCGCCGCAAGGCCATCGGGATCGTCTTCCAGTTCTTCAACCTGGTGTCGAACCTGTCGGTCGCGGACAACGTCGAGCTGCCCGCTCTGCTGGCCGGCGTCCCGCCGAAGCGTGCCCGGGCCGAACGCGAGGACCTCCTCGCGGAACTGGGCCTCCAGGGCAAGGAGCGCAGCATGCCGGGCGAGCTGTCCGGCGGCGAGCAGCAGCGGGTCGCCCTGGCCCGCGCGCTGGTCAACCATCCGCCGCTGCTGCTCGCCGACGAGCCCGCCGGCAGCCTGGACAGCAAGGGGACCCGCGAGGTGATGCGGCTGCTGTCCCGGTTCCACGGGCGCGGGCAGAGCATCGTCCTCGTCACCCACGACGCCCGCCTCGCGAGCGCCGCCGACCGCGTGATCAGCTTCTTCGACGGCCGCATAGCCGACGACGCCGCACTGGCCGGCACGACGTCCCGCAGGCCCGGGATCTCCGGCGTGCTGGAACTGAAGGACTGACCGTGGTGTACGACCCTCCGATCCGCCGGCCCCGGACGAGGGGCTGAGCCCGTGCGTGCCACCCTGCGCTGGGCCCACTCCGATCTGCGCACGCACCGGGGCGAGGCACTGTTCCTCACGCTCGCCACCGCCGGCATCGTCGCCTCCCTGCTGCTGGCCGCCGCCCTCTTCGGCTACGCCACCAACCCCTGGCAGCGCACCTTCACGCAGGCCCGCGGCGCCCACGTGTGGATCCACACCGTGCCCTCCGCCGACGCCCGCGAGCTGGCCCGGCTGGACGGGGTCCTGTCGGTCGCCGGCCCCTACCGGACCGAGGCCGTCACGGTCGCCGCCCGCGGCGCCCGCGCCTCGGTGGAGCTGCGCGTCACCCCGCGCCTGCCCTCCGTAGGCCGTCCGCTGCTCACCGCGGGCCACTGGCTGGATCCGGCCGACCCGGACGGCGTGGTCCTGGAGAGCGGCCTCGCCCGGGCCCTGCTGGCCGAGCCCGGCGACACCCTCACGCTGCCGGGGACGGCCCGCAGGCTCACCGTCGAGGGCGTCGCCGACAGCGCCGAACCCCCGTACAGCCCGGGCGAGCAGCCGGGGCTGATCTGGGCACCGCCGTCCGCCGTGCGCGCCGCCGGGGGCCAGGTGACCGGGCTGCGCCTGCGGAATCCGGCCGACACGGACTACGCGGTGCAGCGCGCGGTGACCGTGCTGGGGGCGGGCACGGTCGGCGAGGTCTCCACCTGGGAGCAGGCGCGGGCCGAGGCGCAGGGCGACAACCGGCTGCTGGGCCAGGTGCTCGGCCTGTTCGGGCTCGGCGCGCTGGCGGCCGCGGGACTCGCCGTGCACGGGGCGATCGGCACCCGGATCCGCGGTCATCTGCGGGACATCTCGGTGCTGAAGGCGATCGGTTTCACGCCCGCCCAGGTGGTGCGGATCTTCCTGCTCCAGCATCTCGCCTACGCTGTGCTGGGCGCGCTGGCCGCCGCCTCGCTCATCGAGGGGCTCGGCGGCCGGATACCAGGGCGGCTCGGCGACGCGGTGGGCGTGTGGCAGGGGCTGCCCGGACACACCATGACCGTGGGCGCGGTCTCCGCGGGCACGGTGCTGTTCATCGGCCTGACGACGGGGCTGGCGGCCTGGCGCGCCGGCCGGGTGCCACCGGTTCCGGTGCCGCGCCCGTCGGCTCCGGCGGGCGGAGGTCTGACCGGCGTGGCCCGGCGGGCGCTGGGGCTGCGGCTGCCGGCCGCGCTGGTCCTGGGCTGCCACAAGACGTTCGCGGGGCGCGGCCGTTCGCTGGCCGCGCTCGCCCGGCTGACGCTTCCGCTGCTGCTGATCGTGGTGGCGCTCAGCGCGTGGACCACCATCGACCGCTTCCACAGCGATCCCGCCCGGGTGGGACTGCCGGCGGCGCTCACGGTCCGCTCGGACGGCGCTCTGAGCGACGGCGGGGTACGGGCCCTGCTGGCGCGGGACCCCCGGATCGCCGAGGCCTATCCGGGCGTCGAGGTGGCCGCGCTGGTGCCCGGCCAGACCGGGACGATCGCCCTGCGCGGCCTGGGCACGCGCACCCGGCCCTACCCCTACGCCCTCGCCGAGGGCCGCGCCCCGCACGGACCGGACGAGGCGGTGGCCGGTCAGGGGCTGCTGGACCTGCTGCACGCGCGGGTCGGCGACTGGGTGCGGATGACGGTCGGCGAACGGCCGCAGATCCTGCACATCGTCGGCCGCGGCATCGAGCCGCAGAACGCCGGCCGGGTGGTGACCGCCTCCCTGGACACCCTGCGCGCCAACGACCCCCGGCTGACCCCGGCCTTCTACCAGCTCCGTCTCCGTCCGGGCGCCGACCCCCGCGGCGTGTCCTCGCGTCTCGCCGAGGCCGGCGCCGGACACCTGGACGTGCACCCCGTGACGAACCCGGCGGACGGCCTGTCCCCGCTGCGCGCGGTGGTGGCCGGGCTGGTCGCCGTGCTGGCCCTCATCGGGCTGGTCGAGCTGCTCGGCGCCATCGGCGGGACCGTCCGCGAGGGCGAGCGGGACGTGCTCGCCCTGCGGGCGATCGGCATGTCCCCGCGCCAGATCACCGCGATCACCGTCACGGCGACGAGCTGTACGGCCCTGGGGGCGGCCGTCGTCGCCACGGCGCTGGGGCTGCCGCTGGCGCACCGGCTGATCGACGCCGAGGGCGACTCCAGCGGCATCGGCGCCGGCATCGCCCGGTCGCCCTCTCCCGGCCTGCTGTTCCTGACGGGCGCGGGCGCCGTGCTGGGGGCGGCGGCGCTGTCCGCGCTGCCGGCGGCGAGGGCGGCACGCCGCCGGCTGGCGGACACGCTGAGCGCGGTGGCGTGACGCCTGCCCGGCGCTGACCGCGGGGGCGTGACGCCTGCTCAACCCTGACCGCGGTGGCGTGACGTCTGCTCAGAGGGTGACGTCACGCCATTCGTCGGGGTGTTCCCCGATCAGCGCCAGCAGACCGGCGAAGCGTTCACCGGAGAAGAGCACGGCGTTGTTCCGTGCCGGAATCCGTTTGCCGTCTATCTCGGCGGTGGGGGTGCCCGGCCCCTGCGGGCTCCCGGCCCCGCCGGCACGCTCGTACACCTTCTGGGAGGCGGTCACGAACGAGCGGTACTTCATGCTCCTGACCGCCGAGTCGAAGGCCGGACCGCGCAGCCCCTCCACCTTCCCCGCCAGCTCGAGCAGGCGGGCGTCGGTGAATCCGTCGGTGCTCTCGGGAGGCTGGTGGGCGAAGAGCACGTCGTGGTACTCGGCGAACCTGCCCGCCTCCAACGCGGCCCGCAGGGCGTTGACCGCCTTCTCCGAGCCCTTGCCGCCGAGCCGGCCGTCCAGGAAGGAGGCGAGGGTGTACTCCGTCTTCGTGATCCGGTGGAGGGCCGTGTCACGCAGCACCGGCGCGCCGCCCTCGGTCTCGAACTCCTCGCACACCGGGCAGCGCGGGTCCTCGTACAGGTGCACGGTGATCGCCGCGTCGGGGTCGCCGACGGTGATCGTCGTCCCGTCCGCCGACAGCCGCTCCGGCACGTCCCCGAGCCCCGCATACGCCGGCGTGAGCTCCGCTTCCCCGCTCCCGTGCCCCGTCGGGTGGTACCGGGTGCCGCAGCCCACCGCCGACAGCCCCAGCACAGCCACCGCGACCGCCGCGGCGAACCCCTTGCTTCTCATCCGTATGTCCTCCCCTGAAGTCAGGAACCTTAGGGGATGCATATGACAAGCGCGCCGGAATTGCCGTGGCGGTGGGTGAGGAGGCGCGGGCGCGGTGGGCGCGGTGGGCGTGACAGGTCCCCGCGTCAGCCGCGGCCGCGCAGTTGCCGGTACTTGGCGACGAGGCTCTTCGTGGAGGCGTCCAGGCCGGGGACGTCGGCGCCTTCGGTGAGGGCGGGCTCGATGCGCTTGGCGAGGACCTTGCCGAGCTCCACGCCCCACTGGTCGAAGGAGTCGATGTTCCAGACGGCGCCCTGGACGAACACCTTGTGCTCGTAGAGGGCGATGAGCTGGCCGAGCACGGACGGGGTCAGCTCGCGCGCGAGGATCGTGGTCGTCGGGCGGTCGCCCTGGAAGGCCTTGTGCGGGACCAGTTCCTCCGGCACGCCCTCCGCGCGGACCTCCTCGGCGGTCTTGCCGAAGGCCAGGGCCTGGGTCTGGGCGAAGAAGTTGGCCATCAACAGGTCGTGCTGGGCCTTGAGTTCGCCGCTCAGCTCGGCGACCGGCTCGGCGAAGCCGATGAAGTCGGCGGGGATCAGCTTGGTGCCCTGGTGGATGAGCTGGTAGTAGGCGTGCTGGCCGTTGGTGCCCGGGGTCCCCCAGACGACCGGGCCGGTCTGCCAGTCGACCTCCTTGCCGTCCCGCGCCACGTGCTTGCCGTTGGACTCCATGTCCAGCTGCTGGAGGTAGGCGGTGAACCTCGACAGGTAGTGGCTGTACGGCAGCACCGCGTGCGACTGGGCATCGTGGAAGTTGCCGTACCAGATGCCCAACAGGCCCAGCATCAGCGGGACGTTGGCCTCGGCGGGCGCGGTGCGGAAGTGCTCGTCGACGGTGTGGAAGCCGTCCAGCATCTCGCGGAAGCGGTCCGGCCCGATGGCGATCATCAGGGACAGGCCGATCGCGGAGTCGAAGGAGTAGCGGCCGCCGACCCAGTCCCAGAACTCGAACATGTTGGCCGTGTCGATGCCGAACTCGGCGACCTTCTCGGCGTTGGTCGACAGCGCCACGAAGTGCTTCGCGACGGCGGACTCTCCCCCACTCTCGAATTCACTCGAGTGGGAGGTGCCCCCATCCAGCGCGTCCAGCAGCCAGGTGCGCGCGGAGGTGGCGTTGGTGATCGTCTCGATGGTGGTGAACGTCTTGGAGGCGATGATGAACAGCGTCTCCTCGGGGTCCAGGTCCCGGGTCGCCTCGTGCAGGTCGGCGCCGTCCACGTTGGAGACGAAGCGGACGGTGAGGTCGCGGTCGGTGAAGCCGCGCAGCACCTCGTAGGCCATCGCGGGGCCCAGGTCGGAGCCGCCGATGCCGACGTTGACGACGTTCTTGATGCGCTTGCCGGTGTGTCCCGTCCACTCACCCGAGCGGACGCGGTCGGCGAAGCCGCTCATCCTGTCGAGCACGGCGTGCACGGCCGGGACGACGTTCTCCCCGTCGACCTCGATCACCGCGTCGCGCGGGGCGCGCAGGGCGGTGTGCAGCACGGCCCGGTCCTCGGTCGTGTTGATCTTCTCGCCGCGGAACATGGCGTCCCTGAGGCCGAAGACGTCGGTGGCGGCGGCCAGCTCGCGCAGCAGCCGCAGCGTCTCGTCGTTGACCAGGTGCTTCGAGTAGTCGACGTACAGGTCACCGACCTGGAGGGTGTACCCGGTGCCGCGCTCCGGATCGGCGGCGAACAGGTCCCGCAGGCTCGTGCCGGCCAGTTCCTCGCGGTGCTTGGCGAGCGCGGTCCACTCGGGCGTCTGGTTGAGCCTGGTACGGGTGTCTGCGTTCATATCCGGTTTCCGCCTTCTTTCCTGCACCTGTCCGCTTGCGTCCCTTGCCCCGCTGCCGGGTCCAACCTAGTTGATCAGCTCGTGGGACGAGAGGGCGTGACGCCGTTCCGCGGGGCGTCCACGGGTCCATGGATACGTGCGGATCGCGGGCCGGTCTCAGCGGGGCGGCGGCCGGACCGGAAGAGGGCGGCCGGGAGCAGGGCGGGCGGGAGCAGGGCGGCGGCAGGGCGGGCGCGTCCCCGCGTCACCGGGCCGGGAGACCGCGGCGGCCGTCCACAGCCACCCGAGTCCCCCGCGCCACGCGAGCACGCCTGCTCCCCTTGCCCCGGCCACCGGTCACGTTCACGGCCACGGGGACAAGGCGCTCCCCCGCTCGATCGAAGCCGAGGGCGAGGGAAAGCTCCCTTGAGTGGGGGAAAGGTCCCTCGAAGGAGACAACTCCTAGATCTCGCCCCGCAGTTTGGCGAGCGCCTCGGCGAGGATGGCCTCGCCGTCCGCGTCGCTGCGCCGCTCCCGTACATACGCGAGGTGCGTCTTGTAGGGCTCGGTGCGCGGCGGGTCCGGCGGGTTGTCCCGGTCCTGTCCGGCGGGAAAGCCGCAGCGCGGGCAGTCCCAGGTGTCGGGGACCTGCGCGTCGCTGGCGAAACTGGGCTGGGTCTCGTGCCCGTTGGAGCACCAGAAGGAGATGCGCAGCCGGGGTGCGGACTCGCCGCGCTCGGCCTCGCCCATCGGCCCCGCCCCGACCCGGCTTCCCCGGATCGCGTTGCCACTTGCCACGGTCGTAACTCCCTGCGTGATGGTGCCGCGAAGCGAGTCGGCGTGACGCTTCGCCGCGAGCGCCTCAGTCTACGTAAGGCCCAACGCGCGTCCAGGGATTGGAGTTACCACCCCGCACCTAGACGCAAGCCCCATGATAGGCCGCGCTCAGGAGCGCGTACCGAACATGGGGCCTTACGTACGGAATGTATGTACTTGTGAGACGATGATCAGCTGTTCGCCTGAAGGCGTCTCAGCTGCTCGACTTCATCAGAACGCTCAGGACGATGATGGAGGCGAACCACAGCAGGCCGATCACGATGGTGATGCGGTCGAGGTTGCGCTCGGCGACCGAGGAGCCTCCGACGGACGACTGCATGCCGCCACCGAACATGTCGGAGAGGCCGCCGCCCTTCCCCTTGTGCATCAGCACCAGCAGCATCAGCAGCAGGCTGAAGACGATCAGGGCGATCGAGAACCCCAAAACCACGGCTGGACCAACTTCCTCGGATTCGGATGGACTGCGGGGGCACAGCACCAGGCTGTGCCCCCGCAAGGGTACGACGTATCGTCGCTACCGCCTACTCACGGCCGGACCTACTGATCGCGGAAGCGCACGATCTTGACGAACTCGTCGGTGTCCAGCGAGGCACCGCCCACCAGGGCGCCGTCGATGTCGGGCTGCGCCATGATCTCGGCGACGTTGCCGGCCTTCACGGAGCCGCCGTACTGGATGCGGACCTTGTCGGCCACGTCCTGCGAGTACAGCTCGGCGATCTTGGCGCGGATCGCGGCGCAGACCTCCTGGGCGTCCTCGGTGCCGCAGACCTTGCCGGTACCGATGGCCCAGACCGGCTCGTAGGCGACCACGACGGTCTCGGCCTGCTCGGCCGGGACGTCCTTCAGGCCGCCCTCGAGCTGGGCGAGGGTGTGGGTGACGTGGTTGCCCGCCTCGCGGACGTCCAGCTCCTCGCCGACGCACAGGATCGGGGTCAGGCCGTGCTTGAAGGCGGCCTTGACCTTGGCGTTCACCACGTCGTCGGTCTCGTGGTGGTACTGCCGGCGCTCGGAGTGGCCGATCACCACGTAGGTGCACTTCAGCTTGGCCAGCATCGGACCGGAGATCTCGCCGGTGTAGGCGCCCGAGTCGTGCCGGGAGATGTCCTGGGCGCCGTACCTGATCTTGAGCTTGTCGCCGTCGACCAGGGTCTGCACGGAGCGCAGGTCGGTGAAGGGCGGCAGGACGGCGACCTCGACGGCCTCGTAGTCCTTGTCGGCCAGCGCGAAGGCGAGCTTCTGGACGTGCGCGATGGCCTCGAGGTGGTTGAGGTTCATCTTCCAGTTGCCCGCCATGATCGGCGTACGGCCGGAAAGATTGGATGCTGCCAACGGTCAGTCCTCCAGTGCGGCGAGACCGGGGAGCGTCTTGCCCTCGAGGTATTCGAGGGAGGCGCCGCCACCGGTCGAGATGTGGCCGAATGCCTTCTCGTCGAAACCGAGCGTACGCACGGCCGCGGCGGAGTCACCGCCGCCCACGACGGTGAAGCCATCCGAGTCGACGAGGGCCTGGGCGACCGCCTTGGTGCCCTCGGCGTAGTCGGGGTGCTCGAAGACGCCCATGGGACCGTTCCAGAAGACGGTCTTGGCGTCGGCGAGCTTCGAGGCGTACAGCTCCCGGGTCTTCGGGCCGATGTCCAGGCCCTCCTCGTCGGCGGGGATCTTGTCCGCGTCGACCAGAGTGGGGTGGGAGGGCGCCTTGGTCTTCAGGTCCGGGAAGTCCGGGGAGACCAGGACGTCGACGGGAAGCACCAGCTCCACGCCGTTCTTCTCGGCGCGCTCCATGTACTCCTTGACGGCCGGGATCTGGTCCTCCTGGAGGAGGGAGATGCCGACCTCGTGGCCCTTGGCCTTGAGGAAGGTGTAGGCCATGCCGCCGCCGATCAGCAGGCGGTCGGCCTTGTCGAGAAGCTTGTCGATCACGGCGAGCTTGTCGGAGACCTTGGCGCCGCCGAGCACGACGACGTAGGGGCGCTCGACGTCCTCGGTGAGCTTCTTCAGGACGCCGACCTCGTTCGCGATCAGGTAGCCGGCGTAGTGCGGCAGCCTGGCAGGGAGGTCGTAGACCGAGGCGTGCTTGCGATGCACCGCACCGAAGCCGTCACCGACGTAGACATCGGCCAGAGCGGCCAGCCGGTCGGCGAACTCACCGCGCTCGGTCTCGTCCTTGGAGGTCTCGCCGGGGTTGAAGCGCAGGTTCTCGATGACCGCGACCTGGCCGGGCTCCAGGCCGTCGACGGCCGCGTGGGCGGCGGGTCCGACGGTGTCCTGGGCGAAGGCGACCGGGGCGCCGAGGAGTTCACCGAGCCGCTCGGCGGCGGGCAGCAGCGAGAAGGCCGGGTCCGGGGCGCCCTTGGGGCGGCCCAGGTGCGAGGCGACGACCACCTTGGCGCCCGCGTCCGCGAGGGCCTTGATGGTGGGCAGCACGGCGCGGATGCGGCCGTCGTCGGTGATGGTCCCGTCGGCCAGGGGCACGTTGAGGTCGGCGCGGACGAATACCCGCTTGCCGTTGACACCGTCGGCGAGAAGTTCGTCGATCGTCTTCATTTGAGTGGACTCCTGAGGAGGGCTCTTGATGCCTCTGATCGTAAAAGGCCGTGGTCCGTGCGTGAGACAGGGCCCGGGCAGCGCGGCCGTGCGCTGCCCGGGCCCTGCTATCACTTCAAGGTCCTGCTGGGGTGATCAGAGCTGGTTGCCGACGAAGACCGTGAGGTCCACGAGGCGGTTGGAGTAGCCCCACTCGTTGTCGTACCAGCCCAGGATCTTCACCGTGTTGCCGTCCTGGACCATGGTCAGGGACGAGTCGAAGGTGCAGGAAGCCGGGTCGCCGACGATGTCCGAGGAGACGATCTCGTCCTCGGTGTAGGCGAGGAAGCCCTTGAGGGCGCCGTCCTCGGAGGCCTTCTTGAACGCGGCGTTGACCTCGTCCTTGGTGACCTCGCGCTGGAGCTCCACGACCAGGTCGGTGGCCGAGCCGGTCGGGACCGGGACGCGCATGGCGATGCCGTCCAGCTTGCCCTTGAGCTGCGGCAGGACCAGGGCGGTGGCCTTGGCGGCACCGGTGGTCGTCGGGATGATGTTCTCGGCGGCGGCACGGGCGCGACGCAGGTCCTTGTGCGGGAAGTCAAGGATGCGCTGGTCGTTGGTGTACGCGTGCACCGTGGTCATCAGACCGCTGACGATGCCGAAGTTCTCGTCCAGGACCTTCGCCATCGGCGCCACACAGTTGGTGGTGCAGGAGGCGTTGGAGATGACGTGGTCCGTCGCCGGGTCGTACTTGTCCTGGTTGACGCCCATGACGATGGTGATGTCCTCGTCCTTGGCCGGAGCCGAGATGAGGACCTTCTTGGCGCCGCCGGCCAGGTGCTTGGCGGCGTCCTCACGCTTGGTGAAGATGCCGGTCGACTCGATGACGATGTCGACGCCCAGCTCGCCCCACGGGATGTCCGCGGGGTTGCGCTCGGAGAGCACCTTGATGGTGTGACCGTCGACCGTGATCGTGTCGGCGGTGTGCGTGACCTCGGCCTTGAGACGACCCAGGATCGTGTCGTACTTGAGCAGGTGCGCCGTGGTCGCGGTGTCACCCAGGTCGTTGACGGCCACAACCTCGATGTCGGCACCCTGCTCCAGCAGTGCGCGGAAGTAGTTACGCCCGATACGGCCGAAGCCGTTGATGCCTACGCGGATCGTCACGAACCGATCTCCTCGTTGGTACGCCGGCCATGCGGTGCCGGCGAGCTGTATTTGGGATGTCCCCGACCACCCCCGACCCTACCCCTCTGGGGGCCCCGAGGTGACATCGAGATGCCGCATACACGGGCAGGCGGTCCGTACCCACCAGTAGGGGTACGGACCGCCCCGGATCGTGGTTCGTTTCAACCCCATTTGATAGGGAGTGACGGTGCTTTCTGACGGTCTTTTCACTCGTTCGTGAGCGGGTCGGCTCACCTGAGGAGGCCCCTCTCGACGCACTGTTGAGAGGGGCCTCCGCTCACTTGTCGAGTGAGGCCAGTGCCTTGCGCAGCAGAGCCGTCCGGTCGGCCGCCGACGGCACCTGTTCCAGCCCGAATCCGAGCAGCACGGTGTCGTCGGTCGTGACGGCTCCGTAGGTCTGGAAGAGGGTGCCGGTGCGCGTCCAGTCCTTCAGCACCGCCGGGCTGCCCTCGGGGGGGCCGGCCGCCTTCCAGGCGCCCAGGGACGTCTCGAAGCCCTCCGTCTCCCTGGCGGCCGCGCCGATGACGAGCGAGGCGTCGTCGACGAGGACGCCGTGCCCGCCGCTGCCCGGGTCCGTGACGTAGCTGATCGACACCTCGATGGTCTTGCCCGCGTACGCGCTCAGGTCGAAGCCCACCTGCTGCCAGCCCGCCGAGCTGCCGGTGAGGCTGTTCCACGCGCCGGTGGTCCCGGTCGCGGTGCAGGTGTTGCCGCCGAGCGTCAGATAGTGCTTGAGCCACGGGTGCTCGGCGATCAGGAACCCGGCCCCGCACTCGGACGGCACGGACGTGCGCGTGGCCCCGCCCGTCTCCGGCAGGGTCGTCCAGTCGTCGGCGCCCACGGTGTGGACCTCGACGACCGCGTGGTCGTAGCCGGGCTCGGTGTCCCACAGCAGCCGGGTGCTCAGGGCCGGCTTCTCGGCGGCGGTGACACCGCTGAGGTCGACGGTGCGGGTCAGGCGCTTGTAGGCGTCGTCGGTGTGGACGGCGGCGGCCATGGCGGAGCCGCTGTACGGCCCGTAGGGGTTGACGGTTCCGGCGAAGCGGCCCGCGCCGGCGCTCTTGAACTGCGGGTAGGTGGCGGGGGCCAGCTCGTCGGAGGTGACGCCGTAGGTGCCGGCCTTGTCGAGCGGGTTGCCGGGTGCGTCACCGAGAGCGCCGGAGAAGCCGTCGAGGCCGCCCGCGCCGGTGAAGCCGGTGGCGCCCTTGGTGGACGTACGGCTGTAGGCGCCCAGGTAGTACTGGCTGAAGTCGTCGGACAGGGTGCCCTCGCCGAGGTCGACGTTGCCGCCGGCCTGCTCACCGGCCTCGATCAGCCGGCCGCCCTCGTTGAGGTAGGCACGCAGCTGGAGCTGGGTGGCGTTGCCCGGACCGCCGGTGCCCGAGTAGTGCACGACGGTCCTGAAGTGCCCCAGCACGCCGAGCGCGTCCGGGGCGCCCTGGGTGGCCACGTCCCACACGATCGCCTTGTGCCCGGCCGCCTTGAGCGCGGCCACGTACGTCTGCGCCTGAGTGGCGGCCGCACCCTCCTCGGCGACGACGAGGGTGTCCGCCTTCGGCCGCTCGGCGACGGTGTAGGTGAAGCGGGAGCTGGAGACCTTCTTGCCGCTCGCGGTCTCGCCGGTGAACCAGACCTCGACCTTGTCGCCCGGCACGCCGTCCTGAACCTTGGCCCGGTACTCGTCGAAGTACAGATGGTCCGCGCCGCCGTACGTCTCGCCGCCCTTCCAGGCCTTGAGCGCCTGGTCGAGCGTACGGCCGCCGTTCACGCGGTACTTCAGCTCCTTGTCCCGGACCGCCTTGCGGGCGACGACCGAGACCTCCTGGTCGGCGCCGCGGGAGTACGACGTGGAGAACGCGGCCGGGGTGAAGTCGGCGGCGCTCAGTCCGACGGCGGAGGCCGGCCGGTCCGGGTGGGCGGCGGTCTCGGCGACCGACAGCGCGAACGGGACGTTCTTCTGGAACTCCTGCTGGATCAGCTTCTCGTCGTCGGGGAAGTTGAAGACCGACTGGCAGTCGGCCGCCTTCCAGGCGTCGTCCGGGTCGATGTCCGAGGCGGTCTGGCAGGTCGACATCTCGGGGGTGAACATCGCCATGCCGTCGACGTTCCCGGCATGGCCGTCCGCCTCGCCGTTGGTGGTGTACAGCTCCGAGGAGACCTGGGAGTGGTAGCCGGGGATCGCCGGGTTGTCGGGGGTGCCGGCGAGCGCCTTGTAGAGCACGTCGTCCGGGGTGGGGGTGGCGACCTGCCAGCCGACCCCGTAGAGGAGGAGTTCGGCGGCGGAGTGGTAGTTGATGCCGTAGGTGAACCCGACGCGCTTCTCGAAGGCGTCCAGGGCCTTGGTCTCGGGCTCGGACTCCGGACTCGCGCCGCGGTAGGTCTCACTGGTGGGGTTGGGGGACGAACCCTCGTCGTCGTAGCCCCACTTGTAGGGGAAGTTGCGGTTGAGGTCGACGCCGTCGCCCGTGCTGATGACGCCGTCGCCGTTGACGTCCCGCAGGTTCTTGCGCCACAGGCGGGTGTCGGAGTCCCGGAAGGTGTAGTCGTAGCCGTCGGGGTTGGCCGAGAGGACGAACCACAGTTCGGTGGAGTCGACGATCTTCTTGACGCGCCGGTCCGTCTTGTAGTGGTCCAGGTAGTAGTGCATCAGACGCCGCGTCATCTCCGGCGTGATCCACTCGCGCGCGTGCTGGTTGGACACGTACAGCACGGAGGGCTTCGAGCCGTCCCGCGACGTCTTCGCGTTCCTGGTCAGCTTGAGCGCGAGGATGTCCTGGCCGCCGACGGTCTTCCCGATGGACTCGACCTTGGCGAGGCCGGGGTTGGCCTGCGCGGTCCGCAGGATCTCCTCCTTCAGTCCGCCGCCGCCGCTGTAGGGGCGGAACACGCCCTGCGCGGCGTCCTCGACGCGCGTCTCGGCCTTGGCGGAGAGGGAGTGCTCGGTGAGGCCGACCCCCTGCTTCCGCAGCTTCCCGGCCTGCTCGCCGGTGAGGTAGACCTCGACGGCCGTCTTCCCCTTCCCGGCCACCTGGTCACCGAGTTCGTGGGCGTCCTGGCCCGCCTTGAGCAGCAGGGGCACCTGCTCGCGGGTCACTTCCGCGCGGTAGACCTTGACCTCGGAGCCGTCGCCGGAGGTGGCGCCGGTGGAACCGCCGTTCTGTGCCTGGGCGACGGGCGTGAGGCTCGCCGCGCCGACGAGCAGCGCGGCGACGCCGAGGACCGATCTCGCTCTGTGTCTCATGAACCCCCCTAGCGGTGGTCCGCCACAGCGGCGAACAGGTTGCCAGGCTCATGTCACTCCATGATCGAGTCAAGGGGGCCTCAGGGACACGCGAACGCCGGTGTCTGCCACCCGAACGGGCGTAGGCACCGGCGCTACGGCGACGCCGCCGACGGCATGTCCCGGCTCGGCCGGGGCACCACCGTCGACGGCGTGTCCCGGCTCAGCCGGCCAAGTTCTCCGCCAGATCCTCGGACAGGTTCGCCTCCGTGCTGGGGATGCCCAGGTCGGAGGCGCGCTTGTCGGCCATCGCCAGCAGTCGGCGGATCCGGCCGGCGACCGCGTCCTTGGTCAGCGGCGGGTCGGCGAGCGCGCCCAGCTCCTCCAGGGAGGCCTGCTTGTGCTCCATGCGCAGCCGCCCGGCGGCCGCGAGGTGCTCGGGAACCTCGTCCGCGAGGATCTCCAGGGCCCGCTGGACACGGGCACCCGCGGCCACCGCGGCCCGGGCCGAGCGGCGCAGGTTGGCGTCGTCGAAGTTGGCGAGCCGGTTGGCGGTGGCCCGCACCTCACGGCGCATCCGCCGCTCCTCCCAGGCCAGCACGGACTCGTGCGCCCCGAGCCGGGTGAGCAGGGCGCCGATCGCGTCGCCGTCGCGTACGACGACCCGGTCGACCCCGCGGACCTCACGGGCCTTGGCGGCGATGGCGAGTCTGCGGGCGGCGCCGACCAGCGCGAGCGCGGCCTCCGGGCCCGGGCAGGTCACCTCCAGGGAGGAGGAGCGGCCCGGCTCGGTGAGCGAGCCGTGTGCCAGGAACGCCCCGCGCCAGGCCGCCTCCGCGTCGCACGTGGCCCCGGAGACCACCTGCGGGGGCAGACCGCGGATCGGGCGCCCCCGGCCGTCGACGAGGCCGGTCTGGCGGGCCAGCTGGTCCCCGCCGGCGACCACGCGCACGACGTAGCGCGAGCCGCGGCGCAGGCCGCCGGGTGCCATCACGATCAGCTCGGAACTGTGGCCGAAGATCTCCAGGATGTCCCGCTTGAGCCGGCGTGCCGCCATCGCGGTGTCCAGCTCGGCCTCGATCACGATGCGCCCGCTCACCAGATGCAGGCCGCCGGCGAAACGCAGAATGGCGGAGACCTCCGCCTTCCTGCAGCAGGTCCGGGTGACGGGGAGCCGGGAGATCTCGTCCTTCACCGCTGCCGTCATCGCCATGGGCCGATCCTTCCATGCATCCGAAAAATACGGTCGTACGCGGCGGCCAACAGCTCCGGATCGTGCCGGGGGCTTCCGTCGGTCCGTGCCACGGGCGCCAGCTCGACCGCGGCTCCCAGCCGTTTGGCGGCTTCGGTGAGTGAGTCACGGTCGGGCACGGCGGCCTCGTCGGCCAGCACCACGTCCAGGGCGAGTTTAGGGGCGTGTCGCCCCAAAACCTCCAAATGACGCTGCGGGGAGAAGCCCTCGGTTTCTCCCGGCTGCGGCGCGAGGTTCAGGGACAGGACCTTACGGGCCTTCGTCTGGGTGAGGGCGTCCAGCAGCTCCGGGACGAGCAGGTGCGGGATGACCGAGGAGAACCAGGAGCCGGGGCCGAGCACCACCCAGTCCGCGTCCAGGACGGCGGCGACGGCCTCGGGGACGGCCGGCGGATCGTTCGGCACGAGGTGCACGGACTGCACCTCGCCCGGGGTGAGGGCCACGGTGGCCTGGCCGCGGACGGTGTCCACGTCCTCCGGCCGCTCCGGGTCGTGGCCCTTGACCAGGGCCTGCAGCTCCAGGGGTACGGCGGACATGGGCAGCACCCGCCCGTGCGCGCCGAGCAGCTTGCCGACCAGGTCCAGGGCCTGCACATGGTCGCCGAGCTGTTCCCACAGCGCGACGATCAGCACGTTGCCGACCGCGTGGTCGTGCAGGTCGCCCTGCGACTGGAAGCGGTGCTGGATGACCCGGGACCAGGTCTGGCCCCAGTCGTCGTCGCCGCACAGCGCGGCCAGCGCCTTGCGCAGGTCGCCGGGCGGCAGCACGCCCAGTTCGTCGCGCAGGCGCCCGCTGGAGCCCCCGTCGTCGGCCACCGTGACCACGGCGGTGAGGTCACCGGTGATCCGGCGCAGCGCGGCGAGGGAGGCCGACAGGCCCATGCCGCCGCCGAGGGCGACCACCTTCGGCTGGGTGCCGCGGCGGCGGGGGCGGCCGCCGCGGGCCTCGGCGGGGCGGGCCGCGCGGGCCTCGGCCGCGGCACGGCTCGAGCGTCCCTCCGGCACCATCCGGCGCAGCCTGCCGAGCCGCCGTGTACGTTCCGTCATTCCCGTCCCATGTCCCGGTGTACGACCACCGTCTCCACACCCTCGGCCGCGAGGCGCGCGGCGAGTTTCTCCGACATCGCGACCGAGCGGTGCTTACCGCCGGTACAGCCGATGGCGATGGTCACATACCGCTTGCCCTCGCGCCGGTAGCCGGCGGCGATCAGCCGCAGCAGCTCGGCGTACCGGTCCAGGAACTCCTTGGCGCCGGGCTGGTTGAAGACGTAGGCGGCGACCTCCTCGTTGAGCCCGGTGTACGGGCGCAGCTCCGGGACCCAGTGCGGGTTGGGCAGGAACCGCATGTCCGCGACCAGGTCGGCGTCGACGGGCAGGCCGTACTTGAAGCCGAAGGACATCACGGTGGCCCGCAGCTCGGGCTCCTCCTCGCCGGCGAACTGGGCGTCCATCTTGGCCCGCAGTTCGTGCACGTTGAGGCTGGAGGTGTCGATCACCAGGTCGGCGTCGCCGCGCAGCTCGCGCAGCAGCTCGCGCTCGGCGGCGATGCCGTCGACGATGCGGCCGTCGCCCTGGAGGGGGTGCGGGCGGCGCACCGACTCGAAGCGGCGCACCAGGGCCTCGTCGGAGGACTCCAGGAAGACGATGCGCCGGGTGACGTGCTTGGTCTCCAGGTCGGCGAGGGACTCGCGCAGGTTGTCGAAGAAGCGCCGGCCGCGCACGTCGACGACGACCGCGATCCGCGCCACGTTGCCCTGGGAGCGGGCGCCCAGCTCCACCATGGTGGGGATCAGCGCCGGCGGGAGGTTGTCGACGACGAACCAGCCGAGGTCCTCCAGGCACTTCGCCGCGGTCGAGCGGCCCGCTCCGGACATGCCGGAGATGATCACCAGCTCGGGGATGGCCGTTTCCGGGGCCCCGGCCGGTGTGACGTCCGTACTCACCTGTGCTCCGTTTTCCTGGGCCGCCTGCCGCGGCTCCCCCGCGGGAGCCTGTTCTCGGCCCGCTGTGGGCTGTGCGTCGTGCTCGGTCATGTCTGCTGCCCCCGTCGTTCGTCCGGGACGCCCGCGGTGACGGGCTCCTCCGGGGAACCCCCCGTCGTGCCGGGTTCCTCGTCCTCGATGATCTCTCCGGTCGCCGTGTTCACGGCAGGTGCGGCCGGGACCGCCCGGGCGAGGGCCGCGGCGATGGTCTCGGCCGTCTTGCGGCCTATGCCGGGCACCTCCTGGATCTGCTCGATTGTGGCGGACCGCAGCTTCTTCACCGAGCCGAAATGCTTGATGAGCGCCTGTTTGCGGGTGTCGCCGAGGCCGGGCACGTCGTCCAGGGGACCGGAGCGCAGGCGCTTGGCGCGCTTGGCGCGCTGGTAGGTGATGGCGAAGCGGTGGGCCTCGTCACGGACGCGCTGGAGGAGGTAGAGGCCCTCGCTGGTGCGGGGCAGGACCACCGGGTCGTCCTCGCCGGGCACCCAGACCTCCTCCAGGCGCTTGGCGAGGCCGCACACGGCGATGTCGTCGATGCCCAGCTCGTCCAGGGCGCGCCGGGCCGCCGCCACCTGTGGCTGTCCGCCGTCGACCACGACGAGCTGGGGCGGATAGGCGAACTTCCTGGGGCGGCCGTCGTCGTCCTTGAGGGAGTGGGCGAGTACGTCGCCGTCGAGGAGCGCGGGGCTGTCGGCGGGCGTGTCCGGGCCGCCGGCGGGCGTGGTGCCGTCGAGGGGCTGGCCGCCGCCAAGGGGCCGGCTGCCGTCGAGGGGCGCGGCGCCTTCGGCCGGGGCGGCCTCGTCGTCGGCCCACTCCCCCGTCCTCTCCTTCTCGGCGAGGTAGCGACGGAAGCGGCGGGTGATCACCTCGTGCATGGAGCGGACGTCGTCCTGGCCGGCGAAGCCCTTGATCTGGAAGCGGCGGTACTCGCCCTTGCGCTGGAGGCCGTCCTCGAAGACGACCATGGAGGCCACCACGTCGTCACCCTGCAGGTGCGAGATGTCGTAGCACTCGATCCGGAGCGGAGCGGCGTCGAGGTCGAGGGCCTCGGCGATCTCCTCCAGGGCGCGCGAGCGTGTGGTCAGGTCGGAGGCGCGCTTGGTCTTGTGCAGGGCGAGGGCCTGCAGGGCGTTGCGCTGCACGGTCTCCATCAGCGCCTTCTTGTCGCCGCGCTGCGGGATGCGCAGCGAGACGTTCGCCCCGCGGCGGCCGGTCAGCCACTCCTGGACCGGTTCGACCGGCTCGGGCAGCGCCGGGACCAGGACCTCCTTGGGGACGGCGTCCCCGGTCTCCTCGCCGTAGAGCTGCTGGAGAGCGTGCTCGACGAGGCCGCCGGTGGTGACCTCCTCGACCTTGTCGGTGACCCAGCCGCGCTGGCCGCGCACCCGCCCGCCGCGGACGTGGAAGATCTGGACGGCCGCCTCCAGCTCGTCCTCGGCGACGGCGATGAGGTCGGCGTCGGTCGCGTCGGCGAGCACGACCGCGCTCTTCTCCATGGCCTTCTTCAGGGCCCCGATGTCGTCGCGCAGGCGGCCCGCCCGCTCGTACTCCATCTCGTCGGCCGCCTCCGTCATCCGGTTCTCCAGACGGCGGAGGTAGGTGCCGGTGCGGCCGGCCATGAAGTCGCAGAAGTCGTCGGCCAGCTCCCGGTGCTCCTCGGGGGTGACCCGGCCCACACAGGGGGCGGAGCACTTGCCGATGTAGCCCAGCAGGCAGGGACGGCCGGTGCGGGCGGCGTTCTTGAAGACACCGGCCGAGCAGGTGCGCACCGGGAAGACGCGCAACAGCAGGTCCACGGTGTCCCGGATGGCCCACGCGTGGCCGTACGGGCCGAAGTACCGGACGCCCTTCTTCTTGTGACCGCGCATCACCTGCACGCGCGGGAACTCCTCGTTCATCGTGACCGCGAGGTAGGGGTAGCTCTTGTCGTCGCGGTACTTGACGTTGAACCGGGGGTCGTACTCCTTGATCCAGGAGTACTCCAGCTGGAGCGCCTCGACCTCCGTGGACACCACGGTCCACTCCACGGACGCGGCGGTGGTCACCATCGTCCGGGTGCGCGGGTGCAGGTTCGCCAGGTCCTGGAAGTAGTTCGCCAGGCGCTGGCGCAGGCTTTTCGCCTTTCCGACGTAGATCACCCGGCGGTGCTCGTCGCGGAATCGGTACACCCCGGGAGAGTCCGGGATCTCACCCGGCCTGGGGCGGTAGCTGGAGGGGTCGGCCATGTCTCACACCCTACTGGCGAGCACCGACACCGCGTCGGGCCTGTGGACAACGCCGGACGACGCCGGCACCCGGATGGTTCAGGGCCCGCGGGCACCGGCCGGGCGGCGGGAGCACGGCTCGGCCGGTGTGAGCCGGAGCCCATGTCCAGGGTGTTGTCGGGGTCTGGTCAACACGCTTCAATGCGGGGGAACTCGGGGCCCCGCACACCGGCGTGCGCCTGCCCGCGCGCCCGTACGCATGCGCGCACGGCACCCCGCGGGGCAGGGCCCCGGGATCCCCGCGCCAACGGTCTGACCAGCCGTTGTGACACCTCACAGAAAGGCTCCTGTGCATGCGGCATGCCACAGAGCACACGGACGTCGTCCTCACGGAACTGGAGGACGTCCTGCGGGGCGGCCCCTTCCACGTGGCGCTGCGCGCCGCGATCACCGCCCGCGGACTGCCGCTCCAGCGCGTGCAGCACCACCTGTCGCGCTACGGGGTGAAGGTCGGCGTGACCAGCCTGAGTTACTGGCAGCAGGGGGCCCGCCGCCCGCAGCGGCCCGAGTCCCTGCGCGCCGTACGGGCCCTGGAGGAGATCCTGCGGCTGCCGGAGGAGTCCCTGATCCGGCTGCTCGCCGAGTCCGACGGGCACGCCTCCGCCGGGCGCCACGCGCCCCGCTCCTACCGCTCGCTGATCGAGGCCTCCGGCGCCCTGGACCGGCTCCGGGCCGAGCTGGGCTGGTCCCTGGACGGCGGACTGCACTCCCTGGGCCATCACGAACGCGTCCGCATCGGCGCCCGCCGCGAGCTGGTGGGCCGGGAGTCCCAGCACATCGTCCAGGCCCACCGCGACGGCGTGGACCGCTTCGTCGCCGTCCACCACGGCGACCCCGGCTGCAGACCGCGCGACATGACCGTCCAGGCGCTGGAGAACTGCCGTACCGGACGCGTCCGCCTGGACCAGGACACGGGGGTACTGGTCGCCGAGCTCCTCTTCGGCACCCGGCTGCGCTCCGGCGACACCTTCCTGTTCCGGTACGGCATCGCCGACGGCACCGCCGGGATCTCGCGCGAGTACGTCCACCGCTTCGGCGCACCCGGCGGCCAGTACGCCCTTCAGGTGCGCTTCGACCCGGCCGCGCTGCCGGTGCGCTCCCACCGCTTCACCCAGCCGGTGCCCGCGGCGCCGCGCGGCGGCCGGCAGGAGCTGCCCGTCAGCCGGGCGCACCACAGTGTGCACGTGGTCGAGCCCCGGACCAGACCGGGCCTGCTCGGCATCGCCTGGGAGTGGGAATGAGCGCCTGAGGGCGCCTCGGGGAGGAGTCGCGCCCCACCTCGGGGATGAGCCGCGAGCGCATCGCCCGAGCACATCGCCTCGCGTCGGCGTCGGCTTAGGCGTTCGGCGTCGGCGCCGAACGCGGGGGCGGTCAGGCGTCCGGACCGGCGACGATCCTGCCCTTGGACGCCTTCACCGGCAGCTCGGTCAACGGCTCGGTGGCCGGCGCCTGGACCACCTTGCCGGTCACGGCGTCGAACTCGCTGCCGTGACAGGGGCAGATCAGGGTCGTCCCCTGGAGCTTGTTGATGGCACACCCCGCGTGCGTGCAGATGGTGCTGTACGCCTTGAGGGCCCCGTTCCCGTCCCTGCTGACCACCACGTTGTGGTCCCGGTAGAGCTTGGCGCCGCCCTTCGCGACCTCGCTCTCGGCACCGAGATCGACGGGCGCGGTGGGGGTCGCCGCGGCGGAGGAACCGTTCCCGGGCGCCGAGCAGGCCGCGAGGCCCAGCCCGGCGGCCGGGACCACGGCGGCCCCTCGAAGGACGGTACGGCGGCTCGCGGACGGTCGGGCGGGCATCTGTGTCTCCACTGGTCAGAGGGCGTGCAGGCCGACGATACCCGGGCAGAACGGCCGGCCCGGGGTCGGGGGCGGTGCGCGGACCAGAGGGTGGCGCGGGGGCGGATCAGGGGCGGCTCGGAGGAGGGACAGCCGCGTAAACGCTTGCGCAAGCGTTTACGCGCGGACTTCGGATGGGATACCTTCCCGCCCGGAGGAGCCGCCCGGCCGGTCCGGACGCCTGAGCGTCCGACGGCAAGCGGCACCGCCCGGATCAGCAGCCCAGGGAGGGGAAAACGATGCCGACGACGACGGACCGGCCGCCCAGGACAGTGCGGCCGCCCCGCACCCTCGGCCACCGCCGCACCCTCGGCTGCCCGGAGGAACCGGCCGGAGCCGATGTCACCCCGCCCGCCGGCGGCAGGGGAAGCACCCCACCGTCCGCGCCGCCCGAGAAGGGAACCGCCTCGTGATCGTCGTCGCCGGTGAGGCACTGATCGACCTCGTACCGCAGGGCCCGGGCGCTCTGGCGGACCTGAAGCCGGCACTCGGCGGCGGCCCGTACAACACCGCCGTCGCCCTCGGCCGCCTCGGCTCCCCCACCGCCTTCCGCTCCCGTACGTCGTACGACGCGTTCGGCGAGGCACTGCTGGACGGGCTGCGCCGGGCGGGAGTGGACGTGTCCGGCGTGCAGCGCGGCCCGGAGCCGACCACGCTCGCGGTCGCCACCCTCGACGCCGCCGGCTCGGCCGCCTACTCCTTCTACGTCGACGGCACGGCCGACCGCCTCTTCACCGCCCCGGCGGCCCTGCCCGCCGGCACGCGCGCGGTGTCCTTCGGCACCTGCTCGCTCGTCCTGGAGCCGGGGGCGAGCGCCTACGAGGAGCTGATGCGGGCCGCGGCCGGCCAGGGCCTGTTCACCGCGCTCGACCCCAACATCCGGGCGGGACTGATCCCGGACGCGGACGCCTACCGGGCGCGTTTCAGGAGCTGGCTGCCCTCGGTGACCCTGCTGAAGCTGTCCGCGGAGGACGCCGAGTGGCTGGGCGGCACTCCGCGGGAATGGCTGGCCGCGGGGCCGCCGGCCGTGGTGCTCACGCGGGGCGGGGACGGTCTCACCGTCTTCACCCGGGACGGCTCGGAGCATTCCGTAGCGGGCGAGAAGGTCGACGTCGTGGACACCATCGGCGCCGGCGACACCGTCAACGCGGCTCTGCTGCACGGCCTGTCCGCACAGAACGCGCTGACCCCGGACACCCTCGCCGGCCTGGGCGCCGACGGCTGGCGAAGACTGCTGCGGTTCGCCGCGCGCGCGGCGGCGATCACCTGCTCCCGAGCGGGTGCGGAACCTCCTTTCGCGGCCGAGCTGGGCGAGTTGGGCGCACTGACCGATCTGTGAGCCCCGGCGGGGACCTGCCCGGGGTGGGTACGCGGCGCCGCCGAACGCCGTCCGGGTGGGCGGATCCCGGTGACGGATGACGAGGGACGGTGCGCCGCCACCGGACGCTCCGCGGGTCTGGGTCTGGGTCTGGGTCCGGGGCCGGGGCCGAGGCCGCGGAACCGGGGTGGCTGATGAGAGAACGAGCGGCGCCCCACGGGAAGTTCCCGTGGGGCGCCGCATTTGTGATGCTATGTCAGACCGAGGTCCGGATCGCCGCCTCAGGCCTTGGGGGCCCGCGTCGTCTTCTTCCCGGGGGCCGCCTTCTTGGTGGACGCGGCAGCCTTCTTCGTGACCGCGGCGGCCTTCTTGGTCGCCGTGCTGTTGACCTTGGCCGTCACCGTCTTCTTCGCCGCCTTCTTCGCGGCCGGCCTGGCCGCGGCCGTCTTCCGGGCGGCCGTGCCGCGCTCGGCCTTCACCGGCACCGCGTCACTGACACGGTCGGCGCCGAGGACCTCGCGCAGGAACTTGCCGGTGTGGCTGGCCGGTACGCCCGCGACCTCCTCGGGCGTACCCTCGGCGACCACGAGACCGCCGCCGGCGCCGCCCTCGGGTCCCATGTCGACGAGCCAGTCGGCGGTCTTGATCACGTCGAGGTTGTGCTCGATGACGATGACCGTGTTGCCCTTGTCGACCAGGCCGGAGAGCACCTTCAGCAGCTTGCTGATGTCCTCGAAGTGCAGACCCGTGGTCGGCTCGTCGAGCACGTAGACGGTGCGGCCGGTGGAGCGCTTCTGCAGCTCGCTGGCGAGCTTGACGCGCTGCGCCTCACCGCCGGACAGCGTGGTCGCGGACTGGCCGAGCCGGACGTAGCCGAGGCCGACGTCCTTCAGGGTCCGCAGGTGCCGGGAGATGGCCGGGACTGCCTCGAAGAAGTCGGTCGCCTCCTCGATCGGCATGTTCAGCACCTCGGCGATGGACTTGCCCTTGTAGTGGACCTCCAGGGTCTCCCGGTTGTACCGGGCGCCGTGGCAGACCTCGCACGGGACGTAGACGTCCGGGAGGAAGTTCATCTCGATCTTGATGGTGCCGTCGCCCGCGCAGTTCTCGCAGCGGCCGCCCTTGACGTTGAAGGAGAAGCGTCCCGGCAGGTAGCCGCGGACCTTCGCCTCGGTGGTCTCGGCGAACAGCTTGCGGACGTGGTCGAAGACGCCGGTGTAGGTCGCCGGGTTGGACCGCGGGGTGCGGCCGATGGGCGACTGGTCGACGTGCACGACCTTGTCGACGAGATCGTCGCCGTCCACGCGCGTGTGCCGGCCGGGGACGTTGCGCGCACCGTTCAGCTCGCGGGCCAGGTGCGTGTAGAGGATGTCGTTGACCAGCGTCGACTTACCGGATCCGGAGACGCCCGTGACGGCGGTGAACAGGCCCAGCGGGAAGGACACGTCGATGTCCTGGAGGTTGTTCTCGCGGGCGCCGTGCACGGTCAGCTGCCGGGACGGGTCGCGGGGGCGCCGTACGTCCGGGAGCGGGATCGACTTGCGGCCGGAGAGGTACTGGCCGGTCTGCGACTCGGCGTTGGCGAGCAGCTCCTTCAGGTGGCCGCTGTGCACGACCTTGCCGCCGTGCTCGCCGGCGCCGGGGCCGATGTCCACGATCCAGTCGGCGACCTTGATGGTGTCCTCGTCGTGCTCGACGACGATGAGCGTGTTGCCCATGTCGCGGAGCCGGACCAGGGTCTCGATCAGCCGGTGATTGTCGCGCTGGTGCAGACCGATGGACGGCTCGTCCAGGACGTACAGCACGCCGACGAGACCGGAGCCGATCTGGGTGGCCAGGCGGATGCGCTGGGCCTCGCCGCCGGAGAGGGTGCCCGCCGCGCGGTTGAGGGAGAGGTAGTCCAGGCCGACGTCGACCAGGAACCGCAGCCGCTCGTTGACCTCCTTCAGCACCCGCTCGGCGATCTTCTTGTCGCGGGCGTTCAGCTTCAGCTCGCCCAGGAACTCCGCGCAGTCGCTGATCGACATCGCGGCGATCTCGGCGATCGACTTCCCCATGATCGTGACGGCGAGGACGATCGGCTTCAGACGCGTGCCCTCACAGGTGGGGCAGGGCACCTCGCGCATGTAGCCCTCGAAGCGCTCGCGGCTGGCGTCACTCTCGGACTCGCTGTGCCGGCGCTTGACGAAGGGCACCGCGCCCTCGAAGGCCGTGGTGTACACGCGCTCGCGGCCGTACCTGTTGCGGTAGCGGACCTCGATCTGGGTCTTGTGGCCATGGAGGAGGGCCTTCTTGGCCCGCTGCGGCAGACCCGCGAAGGGGATGTCGGTACGGAAGCCGAGGGCGTCGGCGAGGGCGCCGATCAGGCGGGAGAAGTAGTCCTTGGTGTGCCCGTGCGACCAGGGGTGGATGGCGCCCTCGTCGAGGGACTTCTCCTCGTCCGGGACGATCAGCTCCGGGTCGACCTCCATGCGCGTGCCGATGCCGGTGCACTCGGGGCAGGCGCCGAAGGGCGAGTTGAAGGAGAAGGAGCGCGGCTCCAGCTCCTCGAAGGACAGGTCGTCGTACGTGCAGTACAGGTGCTCCGAGAACATGCGCTCGCGCTCGGGGTCGTCCTCGGGAAGGTCCACGAAGTCGAGCACGACCATGCCGCCGGACAGGCCGAGGGCCGTCTCCACGGAGTCGGTGAGGCGGCGCTTGGCGGAGTCCTTGACCGTGAGGCGGTCGACGACCACCTCGATGGTGTGCTTCTCCTGCTTCTTCAGCGTCGGCGGTTCGGACAGCTGGATGATCTGCCCGTCCACGCGCGCGCGGGAGTAGCCCTTGGTCTGGAGGTCGGAGAGGAGGTCGACGAACTCGCCCTTGCGCTCACGCACCAGCGGCGACAGCACCTGGAAGCGGCTCCCCTCCGGCAGCTCCAGGACCTTGTCGACGATGGCCTGCGGCGACTGGCGCGCGATGGGCCGGCCGCACTGCGGGCAGTGCGGCTTGCCGATGCGCGCGAAGAGCAGGCGCAGGTAGTCGTAGACCTCGGTGATGGTGCCGACCGTCGAGCGCGGGTTGCGGGAGGTCGACTTCTGGTCGATGGAGACCGCCGGCGAGAGGCCCTCGATGAAGTCGACGTCCGGCTTGTCCATCTGACCGAGGAACTGCCGGGCGTACGAGGAGAGCGACTCCACGTAGCGGCGCTGGCCCTCCGCGAAGATCGTGTCGAAGGCCAGGGAGGACTTGCCCGACCCGGACAGGCCCGTGAAGACGATGAGCGAGTCACGAGGCAGGTCGAGCGAGACGTTCTTCAGGTTGTGCTCGCGCGCGCCACGGACGATGAGACGGTCGGCCACGCCGGTCCGCACCTTTCTTCAGAGAAGTGCCAGGGGCCGGAACCCCCGTGCTTCTTCGAGACTAGGGGGAGCCACTGACAACGCCGGTCGGATTCCCGGTTGCATAACAATCCCCGGCCTTCCAGCATGCCCGACGTCACCGCCGACGATATAGCACGTGCTTTCGATTTGCGGGGGTGGTTCATCACCTTCACCCGAAGGTGTGGCCAGGTCTAGGGTCGGCCCCATGATTGATCACGCTCATGACCTGGCATGTGTACGCGACGCGACGGAACGGCTCCTCACCGCTGCCGCCGGACTGGACAACGCGGCGGCCGCCGAGCCGTCACGGCTTCCCGGCTGGACACGGGGACATGTTCTGGCTCACGTCGCCCGCAACGCCGACGCGCTCGTGAACGTCCTCCAGGGCCGTCCCATGTACCCGAGCGCCGAGGCGCGTGACTCCGACATCGAGCGGGACGCCCCGCGCGCCCTGGACGCCCAGATCGCCGACGTGCGCGAGAGCGCGGCACGGTTCCGGGCGACGGGGGCCGAGCCGGCGGACTGGACGCGCACGGTGGAGCTGCGCAACGGCGTCACCGACTCCGCGGCCCGGGTGCCGTTCCGGCGGTGGGCCGAGGTCGAGCTGCACCACGTGGACCTCGGGACCGGCTACGAGCTGGAGGACCTTCCCGCGGAGTTCGTCGAGCGCGAGATCGACTTCCTGGCGGAACGCTTCGGCGGCCACGAGGACGTGCCCTCGACGGGCCTGGCCACCGACGAGGGGAAGATCTGGACCACCGGCGGCGGCGCCACCGGCGGCCCGGTCGTGGTCGAGGGTCCGGCCGCCGAGCTGCTCGGCTGGCTCTCCGGACGCCGCGACGGCTCCGCGCTGACGGTGAAGGGCGGCACCCTGCCGACGCTTCCCCCGCTGTAGCGCGACGGCGGTCCGCCGGGCGCTCCCCCGCTATAGGCTGATCACCATGACGTACAGCGGAGAGGTCAAGGTCGGCGGACCGGCCGACGTGCACGAGCTGAAAGACCTGATGATCACGAAGGTCGCGGTCGGCCCGATGGACAACAACGCCTATCTGCTGCGCTGCCGGGCCACCGACGAGCAGCTCCTGATCGACGCGGCCAACGACGCGCACGCGCTCCTCGGCACGATCGGCGACGACGGCATCGCGGCCGTCGTCACGACGCATCAGCACGGTGACCACTGGCAGGCGCTCGCCGACGTCGTCGCGGCCACGGGCGCCCGTACCTACGCCGGCCGCGAGGACGTCTCCGGCATCCCGGTGCACACGGACGTCCCGGTGGACGACGGCGACGTCATCAGGGTGGGGCGGGTGGAACTCACCGCGCGCCATCTCGTCGGGCACACCCCCGGCTCCATCGCCCTGGTCTACGACGACCCCCACGGCCATCCGCACGTCTTCACCGGCGACTGCCTCTTCCCGGGCGGTGTCGGCAACACGCACAAGGACCCCGAGGCGTTCGCCGAGCTGATCCGCGACGTCGAGACGAAGATCTTCGACGTGCTGCCGGACGAGACCTGGGTCTACCCGGGACACGGCAACGACACCACGCTGGGCGCGGAGCGACCGCATCTGCCGGAGTGGCACGCGCGCGGTTGGTGAGCCCGGTCGGTGGGCGCGGTCGGTGCGCGCGCCGGGCGCTACGCCTCCGCCCGCGCCGCGCCCAGCAGCGTGGCGACCCGCTCGACGCCGAACACGTACCCCTGCACCCCGCAGCCCGCGATCACGCCGTCGGCGCGCAGGGAGACGTACGAGTGGTGCCGGAACGACTCGCGCTGGTGGATGTTGGAGATGTGGACCTCCAGCACGGGCATGCCGTCGCAGGTGTTGAGCGCGTCCAGGATCGCGATCGAGGTGTGGGAGTAGGCGCCGGGGTTGATGACGATCCCGCAGTGGCCGAGGCGCGCCTCGTGGATCCAGTCCACCAGCTCGCCCTCGTGGTTGGACTGCCGGAAGTCCACCGTGCCGCCGTACACGGCCGCCGCCTCGGCACACAGCGCCTCCACGTCGGCGAGCGTGTCCCTGCCGTAGATCTCGGGCTGGCGCTGGCCCAGGAGGTTCAGGTTGGGCCCGTTGAGGATCATGATCGGGGCGCTGGCCAGGGTGCGGGGCACGGTTCCTCCGGTCCGTTCGGTGCGGTGCGTCTGCGACCGCTGCTCGGACCCGGTCTATCACGGTGCGTGCGGCGCGTGTCCGGCCGCGTGCGCCGACCACCCTGGTGTGCGCCGCGCCCGCCGTGATCACCTCCGCGCGCCCCCGTAACTGCCGGTCACTGTGGGTAGTTGACGCGACATGCACCGTGTACGCACCGTAAGGGCACCTTCCATGGCCAGGCTGGCGGGCGCCTCGCTCGCCGGGACCGCGATCGAGTTCTACGACTTCTTCGTCTACGGCACCGCGGCTGCTCTCGTCCTGGGGCCGCTGTTCTTCCCGACGTTCTCGCCGATGGCGGGGACGCTGGCGGCGTTCGGGACGTTCGGGGTGGGGTTCGTGGCCCGGCCACTGGGCTCGGCGCTGTTCGGTCATCTCGGCGACCGGCGCGGCCGGCGCCCGGTGCTGGTCCTCTCGCTGCTGCTGACCGGCGCGTCCACGGTCGCGGTGGGGTGCGTGCCGTCCTACGGCACACTCGGCATCGCCGCCCCCGTGCTGCTGCTGGTCCTGCGGTTCCTGCAGGGACTGGGGCTCGGCGGGGAGTGGGGCGGCGCCGTGCTGCTGACCGCCGAGCACGCACCGGCGGAGCGGCGTGGCCTGTGGTCGTGCTTCCCGCAGGTGGGACCCGCGCTGGGCTTTCTGCTCGCCAACGGGATCATGCTCGCCCTGTCGGCCTCGCTGTCCGACGCGCAGTTCGCGCAGTGGGGCTGGCGGGTGCCGTTCTGGGCCGCCGGGGCGCTGGCGCTGGCCGGGCTGTGGCTGCGCTCCTCGCTCACCGAGAGTCCCCGCTTCCTGGAGATCGACGACCACGCGCGCGTGCCGCTCGTGGAGGTCGTACGGCACCACGGGCGGCTGGTGCTGCTGACGGCCGGAGCGCTGGCCGCCGGGTACGCGGTGTTCTACGCGGTGACGACCTGGTCCCTGGCGTACGCGACGGAGCGGCTCGGGGTCAGCCGTACCGTCATGCTGGTCTGCGTCATGGCCGCCGTGGTGGTGCACGGAGCGCTCACCCCCCTCATGGCGCTGCTCGGGGACCGGTACGGGCGACGCCCCATGTGCATGACCGGATGCGCGGCGTGCGCGCTGTGGATGCTGCCGATGGTCGCGCTGCTGGCGACCGGCGAGCCCCTGCTGATGTTCGTCGGCATCCTGGGCGCGCTGATCGCCTTCGTCACGATGTTCGCGGTGATCGCCGCGTATCTGCCGGAGCTGTACGAGGCCCGGGTGCGCTGTACGGGGGCCGCCGTGGGCTACAACCTCGGCGGGGTGTTCGGTGGCGCTCTGACCCCGATCGTGGCCACGGCGCTCGCCGAGCACGGCGGGCGCGTTCCGTGGGGCGTGGGCGTGTATCTGACAGGGATGGCCCTGCTGAGTCTGGGCTGCTTCGCGCTGCTCCCGGAGACGCGGCCGGTTCCCGTGCCCCCGGCGGTGGAGCCGGCCACGGGCTGAGCGGGCCACGGGCTGAACGGGCCACGGCCTGAGCGCGTGGTCGAGGCGGGCCGCTCCGGAGGGGGCCGAGCGGCTACGGGTTGACCGCCAGTTCCAGATAGGCGGCGAACAGCACCAGGTGGACACCGCCCTGAAGGGGCGTGGCCCGGCCCGGCACCACCGTCAGGGAGCTGACGACCACGGTCAGTGCGAGCAGCAGCATGTCGGTCGCGCCGAGGCCGAGGACGAGCGGTCCGGACAGCCAGACGGAGGCGAGGGCGACGGCGGGGATGGTCAGGCCGATGCTGGCCATCGCGGAGCCGAGCGCGAGGTTGAGGCTGGTCTGCACGCGGTCGCGGCGGGCGGAGCGCAGGGCGGCGATCGTCTCCGGCAGCAGCACGAGCAGGGCGATGATCACACCGACGACCGCTTGGTGCAGGCCGGCCGCCTGCACGCCGGACTCGATGGTGGGTGACACGCCCTTGGCCAGGCCGACCACGCCGACCAGCGCGAGACCGAGCAGGCCGAGGCTGGTCCACGCCGCGCGCGCGGAGGGGGCCGCGGCATGGCCGTCCGCGGTGATCACCTCTCCCTGCCGGGTGATCGGCAGGAAGTAGTCGCGGTGCCGCACGGTCTGCGTGGCCACGAACAGGCCGTACAGGACCAGTGAGGACAGCGCCGCGAACGTCAGCTGCACGGTGGAGAACTCCGGGCCGGGCTTGCTGGTGGTGAACGTCGGCAGCACCAGGCTGAGCGTGGCCAGGGTCGCCACCGTCGCCAGGGCGGCACCGGTGCCCTCGGGGTTGAACACCGCGGTGCCGTGGCGCAGGGAGGCGACGAGCAGACAGAGCCCGACGACACCGTTGCAGGTGATCATCACGGCGGCGAAGACGGTGTCGCGGGCCAGGGTGGAAGTCTTGTCGCCCCCGTCGGCCATCAGGGTCACGATCAGGGCCACCTCGATGACCGTGACCGCGATGGCCAGTACCAGGGAGCCGAAGGGCTCACCGACGCGGTGGGCGACCACCTCGGCGTGGTGCACCGCCGCCAGGACGGCCCCCGCGAGCACCAGGCCCATCAGCCCGACGACCGCCCCGGGCTGCTCACGTCCCCACGTGAAGATCAGCAGGACGATCGCCAGCACCGGCACCGAGAACGTCCAGTGCGCGGCGAGCGACCCGAGCCGAGTGATCATGGGGCGATCGTGGCAGACGCGTGCGGGCTTCGCATTCCGCCCTTCCGGGATCTCCCGGGCGTGCCTCCGGGAGATCCCGGTCGCTCTTCCGGGGACCGCTCAGACGTCGACGCTGTTCTTCGAGGCGCCCTCGCGGCCCGTGTGCCCCGCCTCGGCGGCCGCCTGCTTCCTGGACGCCACGAGGCTGGTGACGGTGGTGACGACCAGGACGGCGCAGATCACGCCGAGGGAGACCGGGGTGCTGATCTCGGGGACGTGGACACCGGACTCGTGCAGCGCGTGCAGCAGCAGCTTGACGCCGATGAAGCCGAGGATGACCGACAGGCCGTACGACAGGTGGACCAGCTTCTTCAGCAGGCCGCCGATGAGGAAGTACAGCTGCCGCAGGCCCATGAGGGCGAAGGCGTTGGCGGTGAAGACGATGTACGGGTCCTGGGTCAGGCCGAAGATCGCGGGGATGGAGTCCAGCGCGAAGAGCACGTCGGTGGTGCCGATGGCGAGCATCACGACCAGCATCGGGGTCATGACCCGCTTGCCGTTCTGCCGGATCCACAGCTTGGTGCCGTGGTACCGGTCGGCGACGCCGAACCTGTGCTCGACGGCCTTCAGCAGCTTGTTCTCCTCGTACTCCTCGTCGTGCTCCTCCGCTCGCGCCTCCTTGATCAGCTTCCAGGCCGTCCAGATCAGGAAGGCCCCGAAGAGGAAGAACACCCAGGAGAAGCCGGCGATGATCGCGGCTCCCGCGGCGATGAAGGCGGCCCGCAGGACCAGGGCTATGAGGACGCCGACGAGCAGGACGCGCTGCTGGTACTGCGAGGGCACCGAGAACTTCGCCATGATCAGGACGAAGACGAAGAGGTTGTCGACGCTCAGCGACTTCTCGGTGATGAAGCCCGCGAAGAACTCCCCGGCCGGCTGGCCGCCGCCGAACAGGAGCAGGCCGAGGCCGAAGAGACCGGCCAGGGCGATCCAGACGACGGTCCAGATGCCCGCTTCCTTGACCGAGACGTCGTGCGGCTTGCGCCCGATGAAGAAGTCGATGGTGATCAGGGCGGCGAGGCCCACGATGGTGAGGACCCACAGGGTCAGGGAGACGTCCACAGCACCTCCGGCATGTCGAAACGGCCAACACTTCAGCGTTGTCGCTGCCGGAGGTCTCTTCCACCCGGGACGGGCCGGCGTCCCGGGATCCGCTTCGATCCGTACTGACGGGTGCGCCGCATTCAGGGAGTACTCCCCTCCGCACGGAAAACAGTACCCGATCACCAAGAAAAGGTAAAGAGGAAAGTAAAGGATAGTCCAAATTACCTGCTCAGAGGCTTTTACCTGTGCTTGACTCGACCGCGACCCGTCTCAGATCCCGGCTCGGCCGCCCACGGATCCGGGACACCGTCCGCCCACCGGGACCCGGACACCGTCCGCCTACAGATGGGGCACGATCGCCGGGGCCAGATCCTGGATCGTCCGGCCGTGACCGGGTTCGCCGATGGCCTGCATGCTCCAGCCGTCGCCCTGCCGGGTCACCTTCGCCATGATCTGAGCCGTGGCCGAGCCGCCACCGGTGAGGGTGTAGCGGGCCAGTTCCTGGCTGGTGCTCACGTCGACCAGCCGGCAGAACGCGTTCTCCACCTCGGCGAACGTCTGTCCGCTGAAGGAGTTCACCGTGAACACGATCTGGTCGATGTGCGCCGGGACGCGCTGGAGGTCGACCATGATCGACTCGTCGTCACCACCCCGGCCGGCGCCGCCGACCAGATTGTCGCCGGTGTGACGGACGGACTCGTCGACGCTCACGAGATGGCGGAACCAGACGACGTCCACCACTTCCTTGCCGGTGAAGAGGACGGCCGAGGCATCCAGGTCGACCTCGCGGGTGCGGCTTCCGAAGAGGCCGCGGCGCTGGGCCGCCTTCCATCCCAGGCCCATCCGGACCGCGGTCAGCGTGCCACCGCCGGACTTCTGGAGACTGACGGCCTGCCCCTTGGACAAGTTGACGCTCACGCGGGTCCCCTCCTCTGCCGTGTCGTGGGCTCGGCACCCCGACATCCGGCGATCTGTGCGCTTTGCGTTCACCTTATGAGCGAGGGCCCCGGACATCACCATCCGGTGGAAGTCTTTGTGGCAAGTCTGCGACACAGCCACCCACGCCCGGCCCCCTGGTCGGGTCACCGACCGGCCCGCCGCCCCGAGCGCACGGCATGCCCCCGTCGAAAGCGCTGAACGGGCAGCCCCGGCACCTCTCCGCCTCTACGCTTCTGTCGGCGATCCGATCAGGAGCAGTCGCACGGTTGTGGGTGCGACACGGGGGCGACGGGGGTGCGATGAGACCTCGGCTGGTGTTCGTGCACGGGATCGGCGGTCCACGGGACGCCGCGGCGGAACTGGCCGCCTGGACTGGCGCGCTGGCGGCGGGAATGCGCGCCGCGGGTCATTCCGCGGTGGCCGACGGTCTGTCGAACGGCGACGTCGACTGCCGCTTCGTCCACTACGCCGATCTCTTCCGGCCCGCGCAGGCCCAGGGCTCCGCGGTCGGAGTCGAGGACGAGGACTCCGCGCGGCTGCTCCTCGAACTGCTCGACGAGGTTCTCGCCGGCCTCGCCGGGTCGCTCCCGGACACGTCTGGTTCCGAGCACGACGCGCAGGTGACCCGGGTCCTCTCCCACGCGCGCCTGCAGACCGCCCCGCAGGCACAGGAACAGGGCACGATGGCCGGGGCGCGCCGTGCCCTGAACGCGGCCACCACCGTGCTGTCCCTGCGGATGTTCCGTGGCCTGGGGCAGTGGACCGCCCCGAAACTCATGGTGCGCGACCTGGGTCAAGTGGCCCGTTACGTAGCCCGCTGTGAGGCCGACGAGTCGGGGACCACCCTCGACGCCCGCATCCGGAACCGGGTGGCGCGGGAGCTGGGTTCCTCCGCCACGGTCCTGGTCGCCCACTCCCTGGGCAGTGTCGTCTCCTGGGAGACCCTGCACGAACACGCCCCGCGGATCCGGCTCCTGGTGACACTGGGCTCGCCGCTCGGCATGCGGACGGTCGTGTGGCCGAGGCTGGTGCCCCGGCCGCAGCGCACTCCCGAAGGGGTGGACGCGTGGCTGAACTTCTTCGACCACGACGACCCGGTCGCCGTACGCCCCCGGCTGGAGGAGGATTTCGGCCCCAACAGCGCGCGGGTGCTGCCGGTCAGCAGGAGGGTCGACTCCGTGGGCTTCTGGGTCCACCCGGCCAGGCTGTACCTGGAGCAGGCCGCCGTGGCCGGCCCGGTCGCCGAGGCGCTGCGCGCCGCCGCGGCCACCGCAGAAGAGCGATGACCCCGGCCTCGCTGCCCCCACCGCGCCACCTGCTGGTGATCGGGGCCCAGTGCGCCGCCATGGGATACCTCGACCGGCTGACGGAATCGGCCACGCTGCTGCACGGCGTACTGTCCGAGCCGAGCCTCGGAGGCTGTGTTCCGGGCCTGCCCGACGGCCGTTCCCTGCTGCTGGGGGAGGGCCTGACGGCCGAAAGCGTCGTGGGGGACGTGCGCGCCGCGTACCGCTTCGCGGGCGAGCGCGGAGCCGTCCTCGTACTGGCCCTGCTCGGACACGGCTTCGTCCCGGGGACCACGAGTTCGCTCTACTACATGGCCGGCGACTCCCGGCCCGAGGAGCGCGACCACGCCGTCGAGGTGGGCCCGCTGCTGCGGGACGCGGCCGACCGGGACGGCGTGCACGGGGTCGTCTGCGTCGTGGACACCTGCCACGCCGGCGGTGCGATGCCCGATTCCCGGGAGCTGGCGGCCGGAGTGCGGGGCGGCAGCGCGCGGCTGGCGGTGCTGACCTCCTGCGGGGCCGCCCAGCCGGCCATCGATCTCAGACTCTCCCGGGAGCTCGCCGATCTCCTCCAGCGGGGCGATGCCGAGGGCGGCCGCTTCATCGACATCGGTACGGCCGCCCGCGCGCTGCGCAGCCGGGTGCTCGGCCAGAACGTCGGGTTCCAGGACTGGGACGGTCACCCGTTCGCGCGGGAGCCGTTGTGGCTCGTGCCCAACACCCGGCATCCCGAGCACTCCACGCCGCGTTCCGGCGCCCTCGGGCCGCGTGCGCGGGAGGAGCTCGCCGCCGCCCTCGCCGCCCTGGAGCCGCCGATCGCCCACGGCCGGCTGCCCGCCTCGGTCGACGACGCCACGGACCTGCTCGGCATCCTGACCGCCCGGCCCGCCGACCCCATGACCCAACGGGCCGTGCGTGCCGTGAAAGGTGTCGTCATCGCCTTCCGCACCATGGCCCTGCTGTCCGACTGGCTCGGCGGCGAGGTCACCACCGCACATCTGCGGCGGGCGCTCGGTGCCGTGCTCACGGCCGAGGCGCAGCGTCCGACGGCAGTGCCCCGGCCCACCCTCGCGGAGGCCGTCGACCATTTCGTCCACGAGTTCCCGGTCACCGATCCGGACTGTCTGCGCCGGCTCACCCGGTTCGTGGTCCTGCTGGGCACGGAGGCCGGGCAGGACCCCGCCGATCCCGTCGTCAAACGCTGGGCCCGGTCCGTCGACGCCTCCGTCGCGCTCAACGACGCGCTCGACTTCGCGCGTGAGCTGCGCGACGACCGGCTGCTCAGCCTGGTGGTCAGCCTGCACGCGTCGCTGACCGGGGACTGGCCCGACTCGGTGGACGCGTGGCTGCTCCAGGACGGTGCCGTGGTCGGCCACGAACAGTACGGGACACCCGATGCCGACCAGGCGCGGGTGGAGGAGGTGCTGGACGAGGCGGTGCTCTGGGCGGAGGAGGAGGCCCGGGAACGGGGCTTGCGGCTGCACCGGATCGACGTCGCGCTGCCCGCCGCCAGACTGCTGGACTGGCATCCCGAGGAGACCGGCCTGGGCGTGTGGCTGGGCCACCAGTTCGCCGTGGTCCTCCACTGGAGCGGGCGGCTCGCTCCCACCCGCCCGCTGCGACGGCTGCACAACGTGGTGAAGGACCGCTGGGAACGCATGCTGGGCTGCACCACCGGCGTACCCGTGGACTGGCTCGACCGGCACACCGTACGCGACCCCGAACTGCTGCGCGGCGAACTGCGCAAGGGCCGGTACGCCAGGGGCATCGGGCTGCTGTACCACCCGGCAGGCGACGAGGCGCTGATGGAGACGCTGCTGTCCTACACGCCGGTGTTCTTCTGGCCTCGGCGCGACAGTCACCATGCCGCCGGGCGGGACTGTCTCGACCAGTACTGGCCGACCATGCCCATGGGCCTGACCCACGCCTACCGGCGGCGCTGGCTCGGCGACGACGGGGAGCCGGTCGCCGACCTGCGGGCCGTGTGGGACAGCGGGGAGTGGCTGGCGTTCTGCCAGAGCATCTCCCAGCGGGTGCCGCCGGCGGAAACCTGTCCCGGCAAGGAGGAGACATGACCTGGAACACGTTCTACACCGGTACCGGGGAACCCCGTCCGCACACCTGGCTGCCTCCCGCGCCGCCCTGGCGGACGTTCCCGCACCGGCCGTCCGGGGATGTCTTCCAGCCTCCCGAAGGACTGACCGACGCCGTCAACGCCGCGCTGTGCCTGCGGCGTCCGCTGCTCATCACCGGCCCGCCGGGCTCCGGCAAGTCGACGGTGATCGAGCAGGTGGCCCTCGAACTGGGCCTCGGGGCGGTGCTGCGCTGGCAGATCACCTCCCGCAGCACCCTGGCCGACGCGCTCTACCGCTACGACGCCCTGGGCCGGATCCACGCCCACCGGCTCGCGCAGGACCGTCACGACGCCCCTGGCTCGCCGGACGACATCGCCGCCTTCCTGCAGCTGGGCCCGCTGGGTACGGCCCTGCTGCCCACCCGCAGGCCTCGCGCCCTGCTCATCGACGAGATCGACAAGGCCGATCTCGACCTTCCCGGTGACCTCCTCGACGTGCTGGAACGCGGCGAGTACACCGTCGTCGAACTGCTGCGCGAGAATCGGAGGGCGGCCGAGGTGCGCACCTGGGAACCGGAGGTCGTGCACGGCATCGAGAACGGCCGGGTCCGCTGCACGGAGTTCCCGTTCATCGTCATGACGAGCAACGGTGACCAGGAGCTGTCGCCGGCCTTCCTGCGCCGCTGCGTCCGCTACACCATGCCTGTTCCCACGGTGTCGCTGATGCAGGCCGTGGTGCGCCGGCATCTGGGCCTGGAGGTCCGTGAGCAGAGCCCCGAGGCGGATCTCGTCCGGGAGTTCGTCGAGCGCGTGGCGGCGGGCGAGACGGTCGCGGTCGACCAGTTGCTGAGCACCATCCATCTCCTCAACGGCACCGCGGTGACCGATGCCGCCGAACGGGAGCGTGTGAAACGGCTGCTGATGAAGGACCTCTCACGTGCCTGATCCCGGGTCCGCGGGAGCGCCGGGCGACGCGCTGGCGAGCGTCGTCCGGGCGGTGCTGCGCGCGGATCCCGGGCGGGACGCGCTGGGGCTCGCGGAACTCCTGTGGCTCGCCGGGCTCGGCTCGCCCCCGCCCGCGGCGGCCCCCGAAGCAGCTCGGAGCTTCCCCGGCGCGCTCGCACCCCCGTGGAAGGCACCCGGCGCCGACACGGGCCCCGCCGCGCTCGCGCCCGCACCGGCGGAACCCGACGCGAGCGACGAGACGCCCGACGCCGAGGACGAGGGGGTCCCCGAACGGCCCGTCGCGGTCCCCGGCCACCAGCGGCTCCTGAGGGAACGTGACCTGTCGCGCGCGCTTCGTCCGTTCAGGCGGAGGTGGCCGCACGGCCGCCTCCGCCACCTGGACGTCGACTCCACCGTGGCGGAGTACGGCCGTACCGGCGAGCTCTCGCCCGTGTTCTCGCCCGCGCCGGAGCGCTGGTTCGATCTGACGCTGGCCGTGGACCGCAGTACCTCCATGTCCGTCTGGCAGGAGACGGCCGACGAGCTGGGCCGCCTGCTGGCCTCCCTCAACGCCTTTCGTACGATCCGGATGCTCACGTTCGACGCCGACCTGCCCGCTCCCGCGCTGCGTCACCACGTCGCACGTCCCGCGCACGGTGCCCAGCTCTCCGGTCCGGCGCGGCCCGGGCCGCGCGGGCTCGTCCTCGTCTTCTCGGACTGCACGGCCCGCGCGTGGCGGAGCGGGCACCTCTGGGAGCGGCTGCACCAGTGGGGGCGCAGGAGCGTGACCACCCTCGTCAACCCGCTTCCCACGCGCATCTGGCGGCACGTGGGCGTGGACCTCTCCGCGGTCCGGGTCACGTCTCCGGGGGTACCGGGAGCCCCGAACGGCGGGCTGCGCTTCCGGGCTCCGCCCCGGGCGGGGGGACTGCCGGTACCGACCGTCACCCTGTCGGCGCAGCCGCTCGCGCGCTGGGCACACACACTGATGCGGTGCAGTCCGGTCGGGTGCGACGCGCTGCTGGTGCCCGCGTCCGGCGGACGGGCCGTGGAGCGGTGGGAGGCGCCCGCCGAGGCGGACGGTGTGCGGGAGGACGGGGACGCGCTGGCGAAGGCCTTCCACAACCGGGCCTCGGCCGCGGCGGCGCGGCTGGCCGTGCTGTGCTCGCCCTTTCCGGAGTTCGGTATTCCGCTGCTGCGGCTGATCGCGGAGGAGCTCGTACCCCGTGCCACGGAGTCCGACCTGGCGGAGTTCCTCGTCGGCGGGCCCGTCGTCCCCGGCAAGCGGCCCCCGGCCGGCGACGCGGAATCGGCGTGGGTGCGGTACCGGCCGGCGGCCCGGGAGCACTTCATCTCCCTGCTCAGTTCACGCGAGGCGTGGCAGCTCTACGACGTGCTGACCCGGGCCGTGGCCCGCGGTCCCGTGCTGCGGACGCGTCCGCGGGGTACCGGGCGGCTGCCGGGCGGGAGTTCCTGGGCGGCCCTGGCGGGCGGGGCAGCGCTGGCGGAGGCGCCGGCACAGGTGCTGAAGCTGCTGGGGATCGTGCTGGCTCAGGAGCAGGCCGAGGCGCCGGCCGAGAACCTGGCCGGCCAGGCCGCGGAGAGCGACGGGGCCGAGGGCCCGGTCGACGACGCGGTCGAAGGTCGGGCCGAAGGCGCAAACCCCGCCGAGGGTGCGGCGGAGGCGGGCCCTACCGGTGAAGCCGACGAGGAGCGTTTGACCGAGGACAGGTACGTGACGGTCTCAGACGGGAGGTCCGTCACCCTGCGCCGGGGGGAGACGATCAGCCTGACGCAGGCCGGGATCAGTCCCCGGAGCGCCATCCGCATCGAGACGAGCTGGACCTGCCGTCGCCGTCGTGGTCTGTTCCGGAACCGCAGCGAAGAAATCGACATGGACGTCTCCGCGGTGCTCTTCAGCGAGAGGCAGCCGGTGGACGTGGTGTTCTTCCGTCACCTCCTCAGCGACGACGGGTCCGTCCGGCACAGCGGAGACAGTCTCGACTCCTCCCGCGCCGGCACCGGCACCGAGTCGCTCCTCGTCGACCTTCGCCGCGTCCCCGTGCACGTCGACGCCATCGTCATCACGCTGAACTCCTTCACCGGCCAGTCGCTCGCCGTGGTCGAGAGCGTGACCCTCGGTCTCGTCGATCTGGATCGAGAACACGAGACGGCCGTCTATCCCCTGGCCGGAGGCGGCACACACACCGCGTGCATCCTGGCCAGACTCAGCCGCGCGGGAACCGATTGGTGCTTGACGGCCCTGGGGATCCCGGCGAGCGGCCGCACGTTCCAGGACCTGATGCCGGCGATACTGCCCCTCCTCTAGCGGGCGGCGGACCCGGCGAAGCCACACCGGTCCGCCCCCGCCCGCGCGTCTACGCGAGGCCTGCCTCCCGCATCTGCCGCAGTTCCTTCTTCATCTCGGAGACCTCGTCGCGCAGCCGGGCCGCGATCTCGAACTGCAGCTCGGCGGCGGCGGCGCGCATGCGCTCCGTCATCTCCTCGATCTGCTCGGCGAGTTCGGCCGCCGGACGGTCCGTGGGCACCGCGCCGGCCGCCTTGCCCTTGGCGGACTTGCCGGCCTTCGTGCCCTTGGCCGCCTTGTCGCCGAGTGACGGAACGGGAGACTTGGCCCCCTTGCCGTCCTTCAGCTTGCGGTATCCGGAGCCCAGCAGTTGTTCGGTGTCGATCTCCTCGCGGGCGATCTGCGCGACGATGTCGTTGATCTTCTTGCGCAGCGGCTGCGGGTCGATGCCCTTGGCCTTGTTGTACGCGACCTGCTTCTCCCGGCGCCGGTTGGTCTCGTCGATGGCCTTCTCCATCGCCGGGGTGATCTTGTCGGCGTACATGTGGACCTGGCCGGAGACATTGCGCGCCGCGCGGCCGATGGTCTGGATCAGCGAGGTGCCGGAGCGCAGGAAACCCTCCTTGTCGGCGTCCAGGATGGCCACCAGGGACACCTCGGGCAGGTCGAGGCCCTCGCGCAGCAGGTTGATGCCGACCAGGACGTCGAACTCGCCGGAGCGCAGCTCGCGCAGCAGTTCCACACGGCGCAGGGTGTCGACGTCGCTGTGCAGATAGCGCACCTGGATGCCGAGTTCCAGGAAGTAGTCGGTGAGGTCCTCGGCCATCTTCTTGGTGAGCGTGGTGACCAGGACGCGCTCGTCCTTCTCGGTGCGCTTGCGGATCTCGTGCACCAGGTCGTCGATCTGGCCCTCGGTGGGCTTGACCACGACCTCCGGGTCGATCAGGCCCGTCGGGCGGATGATCTGCTCCACGACGCCGTCACCGCGCGACAGTTCGTAGGCGCCCGGGGTCGCCGACAGGTAGACGGTCTGCCCGGTGCGCTCCTGGAACTCCTCCCACTTCAGGGGCCGGTTGTCCAGCGCGGAGGGCAGCCGGAAGCCGTGGTCGACCAGGGTGCGCTTGCGGGAGGCGTCGCCCTCGTACATGGCACCGATCTGCGGGACGGTGACGTGCGACTCGTCGATGACGAGCAGGAAGTCGTCCGGGAAGTAGTCGAGCAGGGTGTTGGGCGGGGAGCCGGGCGCGCGGCCGTCGAAGTGCATCGAGTAGTTCTCGACACCGGAGCAGCTGCCGATCTGGCGGAGCATCTCGATGTCGTACGTGGTGCGCATCCGCAGGCGCTGGGCCTCCAGGAGCTTGCCCTGCTTCTCCAGCTCGGTCAGGCGCTCGACCATCTCCTTCTCGATGTCGTTGACGGCCCGCTCCAGGCGCTCGGGGCCGGCGACGTAGTGAGAGGCGGGGAAGACGTACAGCTGCTGGTCGTCGCTGATGATCTCGCCGGTGAGCGGGTGGAGCGTGGACAGCGCCTCGATCTCGTCGCCGAACATCTCGATGCGGACGGCCAGCTCCTCGTAGACCGGGAAGATCTCGATGGTGTCGCCGCGGACCCGGAAGGTGCCCCGGGTGAAGGCCGTGTCGTTGCGCGTGTACTGGATGTCGACGAAGCGGCGCAGCAGGTCGTCGCGGTCGATCTCGTCGCCGACCCGCAGGGGGACCATGCGGTCCACGTACTCCTGCGGGGTGCCGAGGCCGTAGATGCAGGACACCGAGGCGACCACCACGACGTCACGGCGGGTGAGCAGCGAGTTCGTCGCCGAGTGGCGCAGGCGCTCGACCTCCTCGTTGATCGAGGAGTCCTTCTCGATGTAGGTGTCCGACTGCGGGACGTACGCCTCGGGCTGGTAGTAGTCGTAGTACGAGACGAAGTACTCGACCGCGTTGTTCGGCAGGAGCTCGCGGAACTCGTTGGCCAGCTGGGCGGCCAGCGTCTTGTTCGGCGCCATCACCAGGGTGGGGCGCTGGAGCTTCTCGATCATCCACGCGGTGGTGGCGGACTTGCCGGTGCCGGTCGCGCCCAGCAGGACGACGTCCTTCTCACCGGCCTCGATGCGCTTGGCCAGGTCGGCGATGGCCGCCGGCTGGTCGCCGCTGGGCTGGTAGGAGCTGACGACCTCGAAAGGCGCCACCGTGCGTTCGATGTGGGAAACGGGCCGCATGGGATCCACCGTACGACCCCGCACTGACAACCGGCCCGGGTCAGCGGTTCTGCGGGGTGCGGGAGGCCAGGGAGCCGGACCGGCGGAGCGGCCCGCGGCCGGCGTCGAGGGCGGGGTGACGGTCCTGGTGGTAGGCGACGGCGGCGGCGGGAACACCCGGCTTGTCCTCGGCCGGGGTCCGGGGCGGCCGGCCCGTGATCACCAGCGGGTCGAACACCATGACGACTCCGGCGAGGATCAGGAAGGCCAGTGGTCCGATCAGCATCGGCGCGAGCACGGCGGTCGGTGAGCCGGCCGTGGTGGTTCCCGGGGTGCCGTGCAGGTGGACGGTGAGGGCGGCCATACCGGTGTAGTGCATGCCGCTGACGGCCAGGCCCATGCCCAGGCTCGCTCCGATGCTCCACACGAAGCCGCGGACGTGTCCGGCTGCCCAGAGGGCGCTGGTGGCCGCCACGACGGCTATGACGACGGAGGCGCCCACGGTGACCGTGTTGTACGCGAACCGCCCGTCGAAGTGCATGCTCGCCATGCCGAGGTAGTGCATCGAGGCGATGCCCAGACCGGTGATCGTGCCGCCGGTGAAGAGGGGGGTGCCGGTGGCGCCCCGGTAGCCGACGATGAATATCCCCACGCCCACCATGACGATGGCCAGGCCGAGGCTCGCGTAGGTCATCGGTTCGTCGTAGTGGATGGGCGCCTTCTGGATGCTGAAGCCCATCATGGCGACGAAGTGCATGGTCCAGATGCCGGAGCCGATCGCGGCCGAGCCGAGCGCCAGCCACGCGGGCCGCCAGCGGTCCGTGACCAGCAGGGACCGGGTGGTGCAGCGCAGGCCGAGGGCGCCTCCGAGGCAGGCCATGAGAAAGCCGACCAGAGGGGTGACCACCCCGTAGCTGAATCCGTCGACCGTGCCTTGCATGCGCGGCTGCCCTTCCGCTTTCGTGCGTCCCGGAATATCCGGGATGTACCCCCGTCCCAGGACCGCGAAGGCGGTCTGGGTTGTCGCTGAGAGTATGACCCCCACCGGATTGGTCGAACGATTTTCCGGCAAAGAAACACGGCCTTGCCCCAGTTGTGCGGCACTGGTGAGCGGAGTTGGACGCGGACGTTCATTCTGTGGTCGTCCTGCGCGTGCGTGTCCCCGGTCCGCTGCGGACAATCTGATGCTGTCGGTATTCGTTCGACGCGAGGAGTACGCATGCACGCGCGTGCCGCTGCTGTCACGGCCACGGCGATCCTGGGCACCACGGCCCTGCTGTCCCCGGGTTCCGCCGCCCGGGCCGGCGAGACCGGCGCACCCACGGTGGTCGCACACCGCGGCGCCTCCGCCTACGCTCCCGAGAACACCCTGGCCGCCATCGACAAGGCCGCCGAGCTGGGCTTCACCTGGGTCGAGAACGACGTCCAGCGCACCAAGGACGGCAGGCTGGTCGTCATCCACGACGACAGCCTGGCGCGCACCACGAACGTCGAGGACGTCTTTCCGGGCCGGGCGCCCTGGAAGGTGAAGGACTTCACCGCCGCCGAGATCGCCCGGCTGGACGCGGGCGGCTGGTACTCCCCCGCGTACAGGGGCACGCGCGTGCCGACACTGGAGCAGTACATGCGCCGGGTCGAGCGCAACCACGAGAAGCTGCTCCTGGAGATCAAGAACCCCGAGCTGTACCCCGGTATCGAGCAGCAGACCCTGAAGCTCCTCGGCAACGAGAACTGGCTGGACCGGCGGCACCTCGGACGGCTCATCGTGCAGAGCTTCAGCGCGCGGAGCGTGCGGACCGTGCACGACCTCAAGCCCGCTGTCACCACCGGCTTCCTGGGCAGTCCGCCGGTGTCGCAGCTGCGGCAGTACGCGCGCTTCACCGACCTGATCAATCCCTCGTACGGGTCGGTCTCCGCCGGTTACGTCTCCGCCGTGCACGCCGTCACGGGTCCGCATGCCAGGCGGCTCGGGGTGTTCGCCTGGACGGTGGACGACGCGGCCACCGCCCGGAAAGTGAAGGGTTACGGCGTCGACGGCGTCATCAGCAACAAGCCCGACGTGGTGCGGGCGGCGCTGGGCGCGCGGTGAGCGGTGCCCCTCGGCGGCGGGCGGCGCTGTCAGTGGCGGGTCGTACGGTGGGCCCATGGACACCCATGGGCAGGACGAGCGGCGGGTCGTATGGGCCGTCGTGGGCACCGGCATCGGCCCGCTGCTGCTGGCCGCCACACGCGACGGGCTGGTCAACGTCGTCTTCCACGTCACCGACGCCGTGCGCGAGCGGGCGCTGGAAGGGCTGTCGGCCCGGCTGGGCGCCGAGCCCGTCGAGGATCCGGGCTCACCGCTGCTCGCCGAGGCGATACGGCAGCTCGAGGAGTACTTCGCCGGGCGGCGCCAGGCCTTCGAGCTGCCCCTGGACTGGTCACTGATCTCCGGCTTCAACCGGCAGGTGCTGCGTGAGCTGGCCTCCGGCGTCCCGTACGGCACGGTGGTGGGATACGGCGATCTGGCCGGACGGGTCGGCCGGCCGGCCGGGGCGCAGGCGGTGGGCGCCGCGATGGGTGCCAACCCGCTGCCGGTCGTCGTGCCGTGCCACCGGGTGGTGGAGAGCGACGGTGGCATCGGCGGATTCGGGGGTGGTCTGGAGACCAAGCGCAAGCTGCTCGCCCTGGAGGGTGTGCTGCCCGAGCCGCTGTTCTGAGGGTCCGGACACCGCAGCCGGCCGTACCCGGCCCGTACGCGCCGGGTACTGCCGGCTGCGCGCGGGGGGGGCTGGGACGGGACGGCGACGGGCTGCGCCGATGTCGCCGTAGGGGGCGGTGGCGTTTAGCCGGGCTCAGGGCCCGCCAGAGATCCAGAGGTGAGTACGGACCGACGGACAGGAGGCGGGCACATGGTGCTGGTGATGTCGCAAGAGGTCCGGGAGGCGCTCGGGGCGGGGCGGCCCGTGGTGGCCCTGGAGTCCACGATCATCGCGCACGGGCTGCCGCGTCCGCACAATCTGCGGGTGGCGCGGGAGCTGGAGGACGTGGTGCGGCGGGAGGGTGCCGTGCCCGCGACCATCGCCGTGCTGGACGGGCGCCCGCACATCGGGCTGGACGGGGAGCAACTGGAGCGGGTCGCGAACGAGGACGGCATACGCAAGCTGGGCCATCGTGATCTGCCGTTGGCCGTGGCGACGGGGGCGAGCGGGGCGACCACGGTCTCGGCGACCGCGCACCTCGCGGCGCTGGCGGGCATCCGGGTGTTCGCCACGGGCGGGCTGGGTGGTGTGCACCGGCAGTGGACGGTGACGCAGGACGAGTCGGCCGACCTGGGGCTGCTGGCGCGGACGCGGATCACCGTGGTGTGCGCGGGGGTGAAGTCGGTCCTGGACGTGCCGGCGACCCTGCAGCGGCTGGAGACACTGGGCGTGGCCGTCGCGGGGTACGGCACCGGGCGGTTCCCCGGCTTCTATCTGTCCGACTCCGGGTATCCGGTCGACTGGACGCTGCGCGACCCGGAGCAGGTGGCGGACGTCATGCGGGCGCAGGACGCGCTCGGCGCGCGGGAGTCGGCGCTGATCGTCGCCAATCCGGTGCCTGAGAAGGAGCAGCTCGATCCCGCTCTCCACGCGCGCGTGCTCGCCGGCGCGCTCGACGCCTGCGACAAGAAGGGGATCACCGGTCAGGCCGTCACCCCCTTCCTGCTCGACCACCTGGTCCGGGAGACGGACGGCGCGTCACTGAGGGCCAACCTGGCGGCGGTGCGCGGCAACGTGCGGCTGGCGGCGCGCGTCGCCGTGGCGTGGGCGCGGGGGTGAGCACGGGCCGGGCAGGGGCGCTGCTGGTCGTCGGGGACGTCATCACCGATGTCGTCGCGCGGCACCGGGGCCCGCTCGCGGCGGGCACCGACACCGCCGCCGCGATCCGGACGCTGCCGGGTGGCGCGGGTGCCAACGTGGCCTGCTGGGCCGCCGACGCGGGCTGCCCGGACGTGCGGCTGCTGGGACGGGTGGGCGCGGACACGGCACGCTGGCACGAGCGGGAGCTGGCCGCGGCCGGGGTGCGGCCCCGGCTGGTGGTCGATCCGGAGGCCGCGACCGGCACGGTGATCTGCCTCGTCGACACGGGGGCCGCGGCCGAGCGCACCTTCCTCACGGACAGCGGAGCGTCGCTGCGGCTCGAACCCGCCGACTGGTCGGACGCGTTGCTCGACGGGGTCGCCCGGTTGCATCTGTCGGGCTACCTGCTGTTCTCGGAGCCGAGCCGGGCCGTCGCGGGGCTGGCGCTCGCGGCGGCACGCGCGCGTGGGGTTCCGGTCAGCCTGGATCCGGCGTCGGCGGGCTTTCTCCTGGGCCTGGGGATGGACCGTTTCCTGGCGTTCGCGGAAGGGCTGGACGTGCTGCTGCCCAGCCGGGACGAGGCCTGCCTCCTGACCGGGCTGTCCGACTGGGCGGACGCGGCGGCCAAGTTGAGCCGGCTCGTCCCGTTGGTGGTGGCCAAGTCCGGTGCGCGCGGGGCGCTGGTGGCCCGGTCGGGGTCCGTGCTCGCGCGCGTTCCGGCCGCACCGGCGACCCCGCGGGACACCACCGGTGCCGGTGACGCCTTCACCGGGGCGTTCCTCGCCGCGCTGGTCGCGGGCGCGGATCCCGTGGCGGCGGCGGAACACGGGTGCCGGGCGGGAGCGCGGGCGGTGGAACAGGTGGGCGCCAGACCACCGCGTCCACGCGCGGGCGAGCAGGCCTGAGCAGTTCGGAAAGAACTGAAGAACTGGAGGGCAGGTTCCAGGCCGTGTCCGCGACGTGGCGCCAAGTCTGCCCGCAGGGCGGGGGTGTACGCGGGCGAGTCCGGCAACATGGCTGGGGTTGCCCCCTGCTCGTAGAGCTTGGGGGAGTGCGTGCCAGACGCCGCAAGGCTGGGGGCACCTCCCACGCCCTTGAGGCAGTGGGGGAGGGACTTCGCGGACAGAACATCTAGGGGTGTCGTTTGGATCAGGTCGGATCAGGCCGCGGCGTCCGGTGCGGTGCATCGCAAGGTGGAGGATCTGCCGCGTACTGGACCGGCTGATCCGACAACGCGGCGAGGTGCCGTGCCGGGCGTCGCGGACCCGAGCTGATCCAAACGACACCCCCTAGCCCTTGCGGCCCCATGCCGAGATCATCGGCGCGGTGGCCAGGTCCATGCCGCCCGCTTCCACGTGGGCCAGGTGACGGTCGATCTCCTCGTCCGTGGCGAGGCCGGCGGTCACGAGCCGGTCGCGGATCTGGCGGACCGTGGCGGACTCCAGGGCGGCGCAGGCGGGTGAGGTCATGGGGAAGTAGGCATCGGCCTCCACCTGGCACAGTCCGGCCTCCCGGAGCAGGCGCGGGAGTTTGCGGCCGTAGGCCAGATCGGCGCCGCGGTCGGCGAGGAGCTTGCGGAAGCCCTGCCTCAGCCGGTTGGCGAGTTGCTGCTCGGGGCCGTGCTCGTCGGGGCAGATCAGCGGCTGCAGGGCGGGGTCGGCGTCCTCGATCAGCAGCCGTCCGCCGGGGCGCAGCGCCTTGATCATCGTTCGCAACGCGCGTTCCCGGTCCGGCACATGGACGAGGACCAGCCGGGCGTGCACCAGGTCGAACCCCTCCCCCGGCGGCTCCTCCGCGCCCACGTCGTGGGCCCGCACCTCAACCGGGGGCCGGGCCACGGCGGCGAGCCGCGAGGTGTCGATGTCGGTGGCGACGACCTTGCCGGTGGGACCGACCTTCTTGGCGAGCCAGGACACCACCGAGGTGCCGCCGGCGCCGACCTCCCAGCAGCGCCAGCCGGGGCCGAGTCCGAAACCCTCGAGGTGCCGGAAGGTCGTGGGATCGAAGAGCGAGGCGAAGGCGTCGAAGCGCTCCCCCGCCTCGTTCTGCTGGTTGTCCAGAAGGTAGCCGTTGGATCGCGTCATGCGACGATCATCCCAGTCGCCCCGTCGGCCGGAAGCCGCCGACGCTCCGTCCACAGACGGGAACAAAGCGGAACTTGCTGTTCCCACAGGCTTACCCATGCTTTGCGCCGGGCTGGCACACTGACCGGGCACGGCGCGAAAGCGTTGCACGGGGAGTTCCACGCGAGGAGACCCAGATGTCCATGGCAGGGAATCTGCGGAAGGTCACGGGACTGCGCAGGGTCGGCGGCCTGCGCAGAGTGGCGCGGCTTGGCCGACGGCGGCCGCGCGTGGACCTGAGTCATCCCGCCAGGTCGCCGCTGGGCTCCTCGGTGGTGAACTGCGTGACGTACCGGGACGGTGTCCGGGTGCCGGGCAGCGCGGACCTGGTGGACGCCGTACGGTCGGTGCGCAAGAACGGCGAGGGGTTCGTCTGGCTGGGGCTGCACGAGCCGACGGACCGCGAGTTCGCCGGAATCGCCGAGCTGTTCGACCTGCACCCACTGGCGGTGGAGGACGCGGTCGAGGCCCATCAGCGGCCGAAGCTGGAGCGGTACGGGGAGACGCTCTTCGCGGTGTTCAAGACCGTCTGTTACGTGGAGCACGAACAGCTGACGGCGACGAGCGAGGTGGTGGACACCGGCGAGATCATGGTGTTCGTCGGCGAGGACTTCGTCATCACGGTCCGGCACGGGCGGCACGGTTCACTGGGCCCGCTGCGCGAGGAACTGGAAGCGGAGCCGCGGCAGCTCGCGAAGGGGCCGGCGACGGTGCTGCACGCGATCGCGGACCATGTCGTGGACGACTATCTGAGTGTCACGGACGCGGTGCAGGCCGACATAGACCAGGTCGAGACGGACGTGTTCTCGGAGAGCGGCGCACGGACCGATCCCGGGCGGATCTACCAGCTGAAGCGGGAACTGCTGGAGCTGAAGCGGGCGGTGGTGCCGCTCGCACGGCCGGTGGAGGACCTGGCCACCGAGAAGATACGTGTGATCGACCCGGAGATACGGGCCTACTTCAGGGACGTGCTGGACCATCTGATGCGGGCCAAGGAGCAGATCGCCGCGTTCGACGAACTGCTCAACTCCATATTGCAGGCACACCTCGCGCAGGTGACGGTCGCTCAGAACGAGGACATGCGGAAGATCACGGCATGGGCGGCGGTGATCGCGGTGCCGACGATGGTCTGCGGCGTCTACGGCATGAACTTCGATCACATGCCCGAGCTGCACTGGCGGTTCGGCTATGCGCTCGTCATGGGCGTGATGGCGCTGTCCTGTGTCGCGCTCTACCGGGGCTTCCGGCGCAACGGCTGGCTCTGACGCCCGTCACCGCGCGCGTCCGGGAGGACCCCGGCCGTTCGGCTCACCCCCGCCAGGCGGGGTGCCGTGGGTCGTCGGCGCGAACGAGGACGTCGGCGGTGGCGGCCGGGTCGGTCTCGGACTCGTAGCGCTCGAAGGCGGGGAGGATCCAGTGGTCGCTCTCCGGGGTACGGCGGCGCAGGGCGCCCGGGGAGAGGAGGACGTGGACGGTCAGGTCGAAGGGGAACCAGTGCCGCATGAGCAGGGGGCCGTGCAGCAACAGCACTCCGCCCGGCGGGAGTCGGACGTAGGCGCTGCGGGTGGCGCGGTCGGTGACCGGATCCCACAGGTCGGGAAGGACGCGGCCGTCACCCCCGGGATCCAGCGGGCCGAAGACCTCACGCCATAGGGCGCTCGTGTCGAACCAGCCTCCGTAGTACGACTCCACGTCCCGTCGTCCGTGTTCCAGACGGAGCGAGGCAGGACGCAGGAAGTCCTCCGTGTCCACGACGAGCGAGGGCCTGCCGCGCACCCGCAGCGCCTCGGCGACCCGCTCGGCCAGATCTCCCGGCTGCGCGGCCGGCGCCCCGTCGAAAGCCACCCGGGGCCACGCGCCGCCGTCCGCCGGCTCCAGCCCGAGCAGCCGGTCGGCAAGCTGCTCGGCGAGCCGGTCCCAGGTGATCGCTTCGAGTCGCACAGGCCCATGATGCCGGGTGGTGCGCGGCGGTGGGCAGGGGCGGGGAAGGGGAATGAACCGCTTATGACTCGTCCTGTGGCTCCCCTCTCCCCCGGCGGGCCTGTCGTCGTGCAGCCGCTGCGGCGCAAGCGGTGCGCCGGGTGCCGGCGAGGGCCGCTGTCGCTGCTGATGCTGGAGGAGGGAGCGCCGCGCTGCCTGGACTGCGCCGATCTGGGGCATCTGGTGTTCCTGCCGCGCGGCGATGCCGCGCTGACGCGGAGAGCGCGGGAGGAGAGCGCGCTGTCGGCGGTGGTGGTGCGCTACAACCGGCGCAGAAGCAGGTACGAGCGGCAGGGCCTGCTCGTGGAGGAGGCCGCGCTGACGCGGGCCGAGGAGCGGTGTCTGGCGGACGCGGAGGCACGGAACCGGCGGCGGGCCCGGGACGCGAAGCGCAGGGCCGCGGAGGACGAGCGCTTCGCGGACGCGTTCACGGCGGAGATCGGGCGGCTGTTTCCCGGCTGCCCTGCCGGGCGGGCCCGGGAGATCGCGGCGCACGCGTCCGTGCGGGGCAGCGGGCGGGTCGGGCGCAGCGCGGACGGGCGGGCGCTGTCCGAGGGGGCCGTGACCTCGGCGGTCATGGCCTCCGTACGGCATCTGGACACGCAGTACGACCAGCTGCTGATGAGCGGCATGTCCCGGCACGAGGCGCGGCGGCGGATCGCCGGAGCGGTGGAGGGCGTGATGCGGGGGTGGGGGTGGCGGGAGGAGGTGGCTGACACCGGCTGAGGGGACGTCGGTCCCGGGCGGGCGGCCTTACGGCACCGCTGGACACCGCCGGCACGGCCAGCACCGCGGCACCACCGGCACCGCCGGGGCCGCCGGGGCCGCCGGGGCCGCCGGGGCCGGCCTGGGCCGCCGGGGCCCCGTGGCCGCCCAGGAGCGTGCCGGGGCCGCCCCAGAAGGGGGCGGGGGCCTGTCCGGCCTGTCCCGGGGCGGCGGGGGAGCATGTCCGGCCCCGCGGCCGCGGGAAGCCTCGTGGCAGGGCCCGGGTCGCCGCTCTGCGGGGCTGTCGGTGGCGACGTATCGTGGCCGAAAGCGTGCCCACTGAGTCGAAGGAATGCCTGCACAGTGTCGTGAGACTGCCGGATGTGTGCCGGCCGCGCACCGGGAGCGGGCCGGGACGTGCCGTCCGAGGAGGCGCGGCTCGGCGTACACCCGGTGGCCCCGGTCTGCGTACGCGAGGAAGACGACCATGGCCGATCCGAAGGGCTTCATGCGCACGCCGCGCCAGGAGTGGCCGCGGCGGCCCGTCGAGGAGCGGGTCCGGGACTGGGCCGAGGTGTACGTCCCGGGCGCGCTGCTGCCCGTCATCAGCGCGCAGGCCGACCGGTGCATGGACTGCGGCATCCCCTTCTGCCACGACGCGTGCCCGCTGGGCAATCTGATCCCCGAGTGGAACGACCTGGTCTCCCGTGAGGACTGGCGGGCGGCGAGCGAACGGCTGCACGCCACGAACAACTTCCCCGAGTTCACCGGCAGGCTGTGCCCGGCGCCCTGCGAGGCGGGATGTGTGCTCGCGATCAACCAGCCGGCCGTCACCATCAAGAACGTCGAGTGCGCGATCGCCGACCGGGCCTGGGAGGAGGGGTTCACCCCGCCGTGCCCGCCGGAGCGGCTGTCCGGGAAGACCGTCGCGGTGATCGGCTCGGGGCCGGCCGGGCTCGCCGCCGCGCAGCAGCTGACGCGGGCCGGGCACACGGTCGCCGTGTACGAGAGGGACGACCGGCTCGGCGGACTGATGCGGTACGGCATCCCCGAGTTCAAGATGGAGAAGCGGCATCTGGAGCGCCGGCTGGAGCAGATGCGGGCCGAGGGGACCAGGTTCCGTACGTCGACGGTGGTCGGGCGGGACATCCCGGCGGCCGAGCTGCGGACACGGTACGACGCCGTGGTCGTCGCCACGGGCGCCACGGCGTGGCGGGAACTTCCGGTGCCTGGCCGGGAGTTGTCCGGGATACACCAGGCGATGGAGTACCTGCCGCTGGCCAACCGGGTGCGCGAGGGGGATCTGGAGGTCTCTCCGCTGTCCGCGGCGGGCAAGCATGTGGTGATCGTGGGGGGCGGCGACACCGGCGCCGACTGTCTGGGTACGGCGGTGCGGGACGGGGCCGCGTCCGTCACCCAGCTGGACATCTACGCGCAACCGGGTGCCGCGCGCGACGAGGACGCCGAGCCGTGGCCGACGTATCCGAAGATCTACCGGCTGTCGGCCGCGCACGAGGAGGCGCGGGATCTGCGGAGCGCCCCGGCGGCGGACGCGGACGCGCGGCTGTTCGCCGCCTCCACGCTCCGCTTCGCCGGGGACGGCGCCGGGCACGTACGGTCGCTGCACCTCGTCGAGGTCGACGAGCTACGGCAGCCGCTGCCGGGCACCGGGCGCATGATCCCGGCCGACCTCGTCCTGCTCGCCCTCGGCTTCTCGGGCCCCGACCGCGAGGACGGGCTCATCGATCAGCTGGGACTGGAACTGGAGCCCCGCGGCACGCTCGCCCGGGACGGCGGCTTCGCGACCAACGTGCCGGGGGTGTTCGCGGCCGGGGACGCGGCCCGCGGCCAGTCGCTCATCGTGTGGGCCGTCGCGGAGGGGCGGGCGGTCGCGGCTGCCGTCGACCGCTATCTGACGGGCAGTTCGTGGTTGCCGGCGCCGATATCGCCGTACGACCGCCCGATGGCCGTGTAGGAACCGCCCCTCACTTCGACCACCCCTCACTTCGACCGCCGGTCACTTCGCCCGCTGGTCCGTCCCCGCGACCTTGCCCGTGGCCAGGGCCACCCTGTTCCACGTGTTGATGGTGAGGATCAGGGCGAGGACGTGGGCGAGTTCCTCCTCGTCGAACCAGGCGGCGGCCTCGGCGTAGACGGTGTCGGGTACGCCTCCGTCGGCGACGAGGGTGACCGCCTCGGTCAGGGCGAGGGCCGCCTGCTCCTTCGGGGTGAAGAAGTGCCGCGCCTCCCGCCATACGGCGACCATGTGCAGCCGGTCCTCGCTCTCGCCGGCCCTGCGGGCGTCGTTGGTGTGCATGTGGAGGCAGTAGGCGCAGTGGTTGAGGTGCGAGGCACGGATCTGGATCAGCTCGACGAGGTCCGGGGCGAGGCCCGTGCGGGCGGCGGCGTCGAAGCCGATGAGGGCGCGGAAGGCCTTGGGGGCGGACTTCGCGAAGTCCAGGCGGGTGCGGGCCTCCCCGGCAGGGGCGCCGGGGGCCGCGGAGGGGACCTCCGAGGCGGTCGTCGAGGGGGCGGTGGTGTGCGCGGTGCCGGTCGTCTTCGTCGTCGTCATGCAGGTAAACCTACGAGCCCGAAAGACCGTCGGTAGGGTGCATTTCCATGGCGGAATCATGGGTCAATCCGGCGGAGCGTATCGGTGCCGACCTGCATCTGGAGCTGTCGGGGCCGGGCGGGCGGCGGGCGGCGCTGATCCGGGCGCTGCGGGAGGCCGTGCGCGGTGGCCGCCTGGCGCCCGGTACCCGGCTGCCGCCGTACCGCTCGCTCGCCGCCGACCTGGGGCTGGCCCGCAACACGGTCGCCGACGCGTACGCGGAGCTGGTCGCGGAGGGCTGGCTGAGCGCACGGCAGGGGTCGGGCACGCGGGTGGCCGACCGCGCACGGCCGCTGCCGGCCGCCGAGAGGGTGCCCGGAAAGATGTCCGGGCAGGTGTCCGGGAAGGTGCCTCCGCGCGTGCGTACGGCGCGGCACGACCTGCGGCAGGGTACGCCGGACGCGTCGGCGTTCCCGCGGACGGCCTGGTCGGCCTCGTACCGCAGGGCGTTGCAGGCGGCGCCGAACGAGGCGTTCGGACCCGGGGATCCCGCCGGGCGCCACGAGCTGCGCGAGGCACTCACCGAGTACCTCGCCCGCACGCGTGGGGTGCGCAGCACGGCCGACCGGATCGTCGTCTGCTCCGGCTTCGCGCACGCGCTGCGGCTGCTGTTCGGGCAGGGCGGCGCGGGTGTGCTGCGCGGTCCGCTGGCCGTCGAGGCGTACGGGCTGGGGTTCCACCGGGAGCTGCTCGCGGCGGCGGGCACACGGACCGTACCGCTGCCGCTGGACGAGCACGGGGCACGCGTGGCCGGGCTGGGGCGGGAGCGGGCGGTGCTGCTCACTCCCGCGCACCAGTTCCCGACCGGGGGGCCGCTGCATCCGGAGCGGCGGGCGGCGGTGATCGACTGGGCACGCGCGCGTGGGGCGGTGGTTCTGGAGGACGACTACGACGGCGAGTTCCGCTACGACCGCAGACCCGTCGGCGCACTCCAGGGGCTCGACCCCGAGCGGGTGATCCACATCGGCTCGGTCAGCAAGAGCCTGTCACCGGCGCTGCGGCTGGGCTGGATGGTACTGCCGCAGCGGTACGTCGGCCCCGTGCTCGCGGCCAAGGGAGAGCGGGAGGGGTGGGCGAGCGGACCGGATCAGCTCGCGCTCGCCGACTTCTTGGTCTCGGGGTCGTACGACCGCCATGTGCGGCGCATGCGGCAGCGTTACCGGAGCCGCCGTGACCGGCTGGTCGCGGCGCTCGCCGCGCACGCGCCGCACGTCGAGGTGACCGGCATCGCGGCCGGGCTGCACGCGGTGCTGCGGCTGCCGGCCGGCACCGAGCGGTCCGTGCTGAAGGCGGCCGCCTGGCAGGGCGTCGCCCTGGACGGACTCGCCGCGTTCCGGCATCCGGAGACCGGGATGCCTGCGGCCGACGGTCTGGTGGTCGGGTACGCGACGCCCGCGGAGCACGCCTTCGAGGCGGCTCTGGAGGCGTTGTGCGGGGTCCTGCCGCCGGGGTGAGTGCCGGGGCACGGGACTCTTGCGATGCGGCACGGACGCCGGAGGGCGGCACGGACACGTGCCGCCCTCCGGGAGCGAGCGGCTCTCCGGGAGTGCAGGGGGTGGTCGCTGTGGCGGGGGGATCAAGTCGGTTCCGGGCGGGGCAAGTCGGGACACGCAGTAAAAACAAGGGTCGATCAGGACAGCAGGAAGTCGGCCTCCCCCGCCTTCGCGCCCTGGATGAAGGCGGTCATCTCGTCCGTGGTGTAGATCAGCGCCGGGCCGTCCGGATCGGTCGACTGGCGCAGGGCTATCCGTCCGTCGGCCAGCTTCATCGCCTCCAGGCAGTTGCCGCCGTTGCCGCCGCTCCAGGGCTTGTGCCACCCTTCGCTGCCCAACTCCCGTGCGGGCATGCCGTTGTAGACGCGGTCACGCGCCTTGATGAGGTCCATTCACAGCTCCTTGCGGAGATCCCGCAGGATCTCCTTCGTGCGTTGTGCCGTGGCGGCCTGCGCCGCCATGCGGTCCATGACCTCCAGGTGGGTCGCCACCTCGGAGCGCGCGTCCAGGTAGACGGCGCCGGTCAGGTACTCGCTGTAGACCATGTCCGGAAGTTCCGGCATGGCGAATCGGAACAGCACGAAGGGCCCGTACGTCCCCGGGTGGGGGCCGTTGGCGAACGGGGCCACCTGGAGCGTCACATGGGGCAGCTTCGTGGCGTCGAGCAGCTTGTCGATCTGCGCGCGCATCACCTCCGGGCCGCCGACCGGGCGGCGCAGGGCGGTCTCGTCCATGACCACCCAGAAACGGGGGGCGTCGGAACGGGTGAGCAGTGCCTGGCGCCGCATGCGCAGGTCGACATGGCGCTCGATGTCGTCGGGGCTCGTCTGGCCGATGGCGCCCGACTTGAGCACACCGCGCGCGTAGTCCTCGGTCTGCAGCAGTCCGGGCACGAAGTGCGGCTCGTAGGAGCGGATGAGTGCGGCCGCTCCCTCCAGGCTGACGTACATCGAGAACCAGCCGGGCAGGATGTCGTGGAAGCGCTGCCACCAGCCCGGCCTGTTGGCCTCCTCGGCCAGCCGCACGAAGAGGTCGGCCTCGTCGTCGGGAACGTCGTAGGTCTTCAGCAGCAGTTGGAGGTAGGGGATCTTGAGGGCGACCTCGGCCATCTCCATGCGGCGGACGGTGGCGGGGGCGACCCGGAGGACGCGCGCGGCCTCCTCTCGCTTCAGGCCGGCGCGCTCCCGTAGGTCCAGCAGGCGCCGACCGAGGACGACCTGGCCCACGGTCGGCGCGGACCGCGGTTCGCTCACGCTCCCACCTCCGACAGAAGAAATCCCGTTGCGGCCAAGGAGGTCCCGCTCCGGCCGAAGCATCCCCACAGCCCTGCGGCGCCGTTCGAAGACCACTTCACCGACCCGGTCCGGATCGGTGACGGTCCCAATTGGCGCCGCTCTGGGTGCTGTTGCGAGCAGTGTGCCACGGCCTTTGACCGAGTCACACAACACTCTGCATTTTTCAGAGTGACACTTGCCAAGTGTTCATGGCACCGAGATAGTGGCAAGCGTGATTCCGTCCGCGCCCTTAGGAACAGACGTCGCCGCAGACCGTCTCGGTCTCGGCGCCGATGGGGTTCCCCCCGCTCGCACATGTCCGAGCGCGGGGGGAGGAGAAGTGCCCGGTGTGGGCGCCGCAGAGCGCCGGTTCCGGTTCGAGCTGGCCGTGCATCCGGGTACCCCGGCACAGGCGAGACGCCTGACGCGCGCCCGGCTGACCGAGTGGTCGGTGTGCGACGAGACCTGCGACGACACGGTCCTGGTCGTCTGCGAGCTGGTCACCAACGTGGTGGTGCACACCGCGAGCAGTCGCGTGGTGTGCGAACTGCGCGAACAGGACGGCACGGTGCGCGTGGCCGTACGCGACGAGGGCTGTGCGTCCGACGCCCCCCACCCCTACCCACAGCGTCCCGACGAGGAGCACGGGAGGGGGTTGCTCCTCGTCGGCACGCTGTGCCGGGCCTGGGGAATCCACGAGGACGGCCCGGGTCTGCTGATATGGGCCGAGCTGCCCCACCGGACGGAGGGAGCCCAGGACACCGCCGGGCACCACGACACCGCCACCGGGCACCACGACGGCCTCGGCACACCCGACGGTCTCGGCGCACCCGGCGGTCTCGGCGCACCCGGCGACCTCCACGCGTCCGACGGCCTCGGCTGCCGTAACGATCTCGGCTGGGGCACCCGCCCCAAGCCCGGCACGTCGGGCGACCAGGACGAGAGCGTGCCGCCGAAGCCCCGGAACGGGTCGGTTCCGGCGCCGCGGGGTCGCGGATGAGGGCCCGGGTGAACGGCGCCGACGATTCCGCCCGGTCACTGGGCATGAACACACTCGTACACCTCGGGCGGATGCGGCCGGCGCCGGAGCCGGATCGGGAACCGGCTCACCGGCTGTCCGTGCCCGAGGGCATGACGGCCCCGCTCGGCTGCGACGCCGTGGCCGTGCCGGCCCTGATCGGACAGATGATCGTCCCGCGGCTGCCGCGGGTGGGGTGCGTGTACGCCGACGGCACGCGCTGGTGGTGGATCGTTCCGGCGGACTCCGACTACGCCCTCCCCTGGCCGGCCCCCGCCCACTACACCCCCGGCGCCCTGGTCCCGCACGCCGCCCGGCTGATCCACCGCCCCGAGGGCACGATCCCCTACACCCCGCCGATCCCCCTGTACCTGGCCCTGTGCCGGGTGACGGGCACGAACCCGGACTGGTCCCGGCCCGTCCCGGCGTAGCCACCGCGCCCGGTCCGGCGCAGCCACCGCGGCCAGGTCCGGCGCGGAAGGCACCGGACGCCTGGCGCGGACACCCGGTACCGCTCCAGGACGGGTTCCACCGCACCTCCGTACTCCCGCGCCTCCGTACCCCCGCGCCTCCGTACCCCCGCGTCCCTGTACCCCGCGCCTCCGTACCCCCGCACCGCGCACCTTCGCGCCTCCGCACCCTTCCGCTTCGCCGTCCGCACCCCTTTCACGCCCCCGGCACCCCCTCGCGCGCCCTGCCCCCGCCGCCGTCCCGCCCGGGATAGTGGCCGTTTGGTCCTGTCCCGGGGAGGAGGTGCGCGGTGCGCAAGAGGCGGGGGGCGGCCGGCCCCGAGGTCTCGGAGTCGGAGCGGCTGCTGTTCGGGGGGCAGCTGCGGTACGACATGGGATGGAACGAGCACTCCGAAGCGTTTCTGGAGCTGAGCTTCCGGGCGATGATGGCGCGGCTGCCCGGCATGCTGGCGTCCAGCCTCCGGCTGGCCCGGCAGGCGGACCCACGGGCCGCGCGTACGGTGCTGGTCGCCGAGGTGGGCCGGGGCGTGGCGCAGGCGGTGAGCCTGCTGGCCGTGAACAGCGCGCTGGGCCGGCTGCTCGGCGGGGCGGACGTCGAACAGCGGCTGCGAGCCGCCGTACCGGCTCTGGTGGTCATGGCCGCCGTCCTGCTGGTCGCGGCGCTGCTGCGGGCCGCCTCGACCTACGCCACCGGGCGGCTCGAACCCAAGGTGGAACGGGTCGCGACCGAGCTGTACCTGGAACGTGCGTCGAATGTCGAGCTGTCCGCGATCGAGGACCACGCCTTCCACAAGCTGCTGGACACCGCGCAGTACGGAGCCCAGTCCGCGCGCCGGATGATCTCGTACAGCGCCCGCGTGATCAACGCGATGATCTCGCTGATCACGGCGGCCGGCGTCCTGACCGTGCTGCATCCCGCGCTGCTGCCGCTGCTGGTCACCATGACGCTGCCGAGCGCCTGGAGCGCCCTGACCAACGCCCGGCGCCGGTACGAGTCCTTCCACACATGGGTGCAGCACGCCCGGGCCGGGCATCTGATCGGCAGTCTGCTCACCGAGCCGGGTGCGGCGCCGGAGATCCGGGTGCACGGCGTCGGACCCTTCCTGCTGCGGCACTACCGGGCCATGTCGGAGACGGCGGAGGCGGAGCAGGCGCGGCTGTCCCGGCTGGCCGCCCGGACCGGCCTGATCGCGGCCACCTGGACCGGCGTCGCGACGCTCGCCACGTACGCCACGCTGGGCGCGCTGCTGCTGGGCGGCACGATGGCCCTGTCGGTGGCCGGTACGGCGGTCATCGCGATCCGCACGGGATCGGCGAGCCTCGACACGCTGGTCCTGGAGATCAACCAGTTGCACGAGGAGGCCCTGTTCGTGGGTGATCTGCAGCGGCTGTACGGGGAGGCGGCCGAGCGGGCGATCCCGGTCGGCGGCGAACCCCTGCCCGAGGACCCCAAGGAGATCCGGTTCGAGAACGTCACCTTCAGCTATCCGGGGGACGCCGCCCGCCCCGCGCTGGACGACGTGAGCCTCTCCCTGCCGCTCGGCCGGATCATCGCGCTCGTCGGCGAGAACGGCTCGGGCAAGACCACCCTGGTCAAGCTGCTCGCCGGGCTGTACACACCGGACCGCGGGCGGATCCACTGGGACGGCGTCGACGCCGCGACCGCGGACCGGCGGATGCTCGCCGAGCGCATCGCGATGGTGGCGCAGGACTTCAAGCGGTGGCCGTTCACCGCCCGGGTGAACGTGGCCGTCGGCCGCTCGTCCGCTCCCCTGACCGAGGAACGACTGGCCGCGGCGGTGGTGGAGGCGGGGGCCGAGGAGGTGGTGGCGGACCTTCCGCGCGGCCTGGACACGCTGCTGGCCCGCAACTTCAGCGGCGGACACGAGCTGTCCGGCGGCCAGTGGCAGCGCCTCGGCATCGCGCGGGCCGCCTACCGGCGCGGGCACATCCTGATCGTGGACGAGCCGACGGCGGCGCTGGACGCGCGGGCCGAGCTGGAGGTGTTCGAGAAGATCAGGGCGCTGGCGGCCAACGGCCAGACCGTCGTCCTGATCACCCATCGGCTCGCCTCGGTCCGCCACGCCGACCTGGTGCACGTGCTGGAGCAGGGGCGGCTGGTGGAGTCCGGGACACCGGAGGAGCTGCTGGCCAAGGGCGGCGTCTACGCGGAGCTGTACGCGCTGCAGGCGGAACAGTTCACGGCGCCGGTGCCGGCCCCCAAACCGGCGGCCTGAGCGGCCCGGCCCCACTCCCCTCAGTCGGCGGAGTCATGACCGCGCACGATCACGAGGAAGGTGTCCGTCGCGAGGTCCATCACGACCTCGGCGGGCAGTCCTTCGAGCCGCCGCGCTCGCGCGAACTCCTCCGCGGGCCATGATCCCCGCGGGCCACCGGCGGGAAAGCGGCCGAGCACGGTTCGCCCGTTCACCATCTCGCACCTCCAGAAGGCGTCGTACTTATTGGAGTTAACGCCTGGGAGGAGGGAACGGCTCGCTCAGTGACGCGACTGAGACATGGTCGACACCTTTGGCGGCAGGACCGGCACGTTCCGTATCAGTCCTCGTACTCGTCGTGATGGCGAAGCCGGTCGCTGCCGTGCGGACGCCGCCCGAGGGCCGTCAGGTCGAGCAGACCCCCGATGGTGCCGAGTCCGTCCAGTCCTTCGTCGTACACCGAATAGGTGTGGAAGATCCGGTCGCGCTCCCGGAGGAAGCAGCTGAGGCCCGGGCGCTCGACCGGGTCCCCGGCCCGGTCCACGGTCGCCTCGAAGTCGCGGTTGAAGTCGCTGTGGCAGGAGGAGTACCAGGGCACCGCCCAGCCCATCCGCGCCTTGAACGGCAGGATGCGGGTGAACGGCGCCCGGGAGACGGCCGCGAAGGAGGTGTTGCGGGCCCGCAGGTGGGCGAGGTGGCCCACCTGGTCGAGGAAGGCCGAGCAGCACGGGCAGCCGGCCTCCCACTCGGGCGCGAACATGAAGTGGTGGACGACGAGCTGGGCACGGTCCTCGAAGAGGTCGCGCAGGGTGGCCTTTCCGTCGCCGCCCTCGAAGACGTACTCCGGGTCGACCTCGACCATGGGCAGCCGTCGCCGCTCGGCACTGAGCGCCGCTCGCGCGCTGCTGACCGCCTCCTCCTTGCGCTGCAACTCCTCGCGCGCCGCCCGCCACTGCTCGCGCGAGACGATCTCCGGAAGCGACATGGGCCCTCCTGTACGACGGTCGGTTCAAGGTGCTGACCGCCACCGCGCGCGGAACTCATCGGCGCGCGCCGAGTTTTTTTCCGCGCCACCGCGGAGTCGGCGCCGAACAGGGTGCGAAGCCGGTGCCGAGCAGGCTGCGGAGCCGGTGCGAAGCCGGTGCCGAGCAGGCCGCGGAGCCGGTGCGAAGCCGGTGCCGGGCCGCCACCGGACCGCCGTCGAACCGCTGTCGAACCGCCGTCGACCGACGCCCAGCCGCTCGACGGGGGCTCAGCGCGCGGACTCCAGGCCCAGGCCCAGTACCTCCTCCGCTTCCTCCAGGGCATGCGTCAATGCCTTCGGCTCCGGTCGCAACGCGCCCACCACCGTGTCGATCCCCCGCAGCCCGGCGCGCTCCAGCAGCCGCTTCTCGTTCGTCACCCACTCCCCGCGCGCCGCCAGCACCGCGTGACCGGCCTGCGCGGCAGCAAGGGCCATGGCGCCGGCGACCTCGGTGAGACGGGCGTGCGGGGCGTGGTTGGCCTTGGCGTAGGACAGGGTCGCGCGGGCGATGCCGGCCCAGCGCTCGGCGGCGCTGCGGCGCAACGCGTCGGGGTAGGCGGCGGGACGGGGCAGCCGGCCGCGCAGCACCTGGTTGACGGCCAGTTCCGCCACGACCAAGTAGCTGGGAATCCCGGCGAGATGGAAGAGGAGCGGCTCCACCCGGAACCGCCCCTGCCCCGCCTCGGCCAGTTCGCGCTCCACGACGTCGAGGTCCCGGTAGTGCACGTCGACCCGCCGCCCGTCGATGGTCAGCCACGCCCCGCCGTTGAACACACCGCCGCCCCAGGCGCCGACCTCGCAGACCTCGCCCTCCCAGCCGATCGCGCGCAGGTCGTCGGGGTCGAAGGGGCCGCGGTAGTAGACCGCCAGGTCCCAGTCGCTGTCGGGGGTGTGCGTGCCCTGGGCCCGGGACCCGCCGAGGGCCACGGCCCGGACCGTGGGGAGGGCGGCCAGCCGGTCGGCCGTGGTGGAGAGGAACTCGGAGTCGGAAAGAGCGGACATGGCGATCCTTCCAGGAAGCACGAGCGGCCGGTGCCGGGAACCTGGGCCCGGCCGGACGGCACTCCTTCCGACGGGTAGGCCGAGGTGGCGTCCGGGCTCCGGAGGGTACAGCGAAAATCGGGTGCGCCGGTCCGGAGCGGCCCCGGATGATGGGGAGGTTGACCACCCTTCACTCCAGGAGCCGCCGTGATCAAGCGAGTTACCGTGCCCGGACTCTTTCCGCCACCCACGTACTCCCACGCCTCCCTCGTCGAAGCGGGCACGAAGCTCGCGTTTCTCGCGGGGGCCGTGCCCTTGGACGAGAAGGGCGAGCTGGTCGGAGCGGGAGATCCGGTGCGGCAGGCCGAGCAGGTGATCGGCAATCTGCGGGAGCAACTGCACGCCGTCGGCAGCGCCTTGGAGCATGTGGTGTCGACCGAGGTGTATGTGGTGAGCGGCGAGACCTCCGTGCTGTCGGCGGTGTGGGAGGTGGTCGAGTCCTCGGGGCTGAGCCGTGGGCCGCACTCGTCCACCCTGCTCGGGGTCTCCTGCCTCGGCTACACCGGCCAGTTGGTGGAGATCACGGCGACGGCCGTGGTGCCGGAGCCGGAGGTCGCGTGATGACGGCCCCTGTCGTTCTGCGCCGGGCGGTGGCGGCGGACGCTCGCGCGGCCGCCGACGTCTGGCTGCGGTCCTTCGCCGCCGCGCTGCCCACAGTCGTCCGGCCACGCTCGGACGACGAGGTGCGGGACTACATCCGGGACGTGGTCGTCCCCCTGCGGGAGACCTGGGTCGCCGAGACCGAGAACGAGACCGAGAGCGAGAGCGGGGGCGGGGGCGGGGGCGGGATCGTCGGCTTGATGGTCCTCGACGGGGACCTTCTGTCCCAGCTGTACCTGGACCCCGGCTGGCGGGGGCGCGGCCTCGGCGACCGGTTCGTCGCGCTGGCCAAGGAGCGCAGTCCCGGCGGGCTGTCCCTGTGGACCTTCCAGGTCAACAAGCCCGCCCACCGGTTCTACGAGCGGCACGGCTTCACGGCCGTCGAGTTCACCGACGGCAGCGGCAACGAGGAACGGGAGCCGGACGTGCGGTACGTGTGGCGGCCCTGACCCGACGGCGCGTACTCACGGCCGCCGTGTCCGCTGGTCCAGCCCGGCCGCGTCCGCTGCCGTGCGCAGCACCTCGCGCAGCATCCCGGGGGTGAGCCGGCCGGTGAAGGTGTTGCGCTGGCTGACGTGGAAGCAGCCGAAGACGTCCAGACCGTCGAGTACGACCCGGGCTCCGTGGGCGAAGGCCGGGCGAGGGCGGGGAACGTTCCAGCCCGCCTCGGTGAACGCGGGCATAGCGGCCTGCCAGCCGAAAGCGCCCAGGATCACGGCGGCCCTGAGGGTCGGGCGCAGCAGCTCCAGTTCCGTCACCAGCCAGGGGCGGCAGGTGTCGCGTTCGCCCGGGGTGGGCTTGTTGGCGGGCGGGGCACAGTGCACGGGGGCGGTGACGCGGACACCGTACAGTTCCAGGCCGTCGTCGGCGCTGGCGGAGGTGGGCTGCGAGGCCAGCCCCACGTCGTACAACGCCTGGTAGAGCACGTCTCCGGAGCGGTCTCCGGTGAACATGCGGCCGGTGCGGTTGCCGCCGTGCGCGGCGGGCGCCAGCCCGATGATCACCAGGCGGGCGTCGGCCGGCCCGAAGCCGGGCACCGGCCGCCCCCAGTACGTCCACTCGGCGAACGCCGCGCGCTTGGTGCGGGCCACCTCCTCGCGCCACTCCACGAGCCGGGGACAGGCCCGGCAGCCCGCGATGCGCCGGTCGAGCCGGGCCAGGCCGCTGCTGTCGTCCATACGGCCACCGTATGCCGGGGCCGATGGGGCGGGCGCCCGGTGAGGGTCCGGACGGCGCCCCTCCTGCCCCACCGGAAATCGCGTCCCGGTCCATCACCTCCAGGAGTTAGGGTCGGCACTATGGCTCTGGCTTCCGAAGACGCGGACGAGAACGCGCACCGCCACACCGGCGGCCCGGTCGAGACGGCCCCCACCGGACATCCCGAGGATTCCGCGCCTGCCGGGGCCCGGAACGGCACCCCGCCCACGTCGAGGCCCGACGCCTCCTCCGTGTCGCAGACGGACGCCCAGCCCGAAGCCCAGGCCGCCCCCCGTCCGGACGGCCGGCCGGACGAACAGTCGCTCGACCCGCAGATCGCCGCCGCCATGGCCGCGGCAGAGGCCGCCGGACCGGCAGCCGGCGCGACGGTCCGGATCGACAGCTGGATCTGGGCCGTACGCCTGATCAAGACCCGCTCCCAGGGCGCCACCGCCTGCCGGGGCGGCCACGTCCACGTCAACGGCGAGCGCGTGAAGCCCGCCTACTCCGTGCGCGTCGGCGACGAGGTCCGTCTGCGGAACGAGGGCCGGGAACGCGTCGTGATCGTCAAGCGCCTGATCCGCAAGCGGGTCGGCGCCCCAGTGGCCGCCCAGTGCTACGTCGACAACTCCCCTCCGCCCCCGCCCCGCGAGTCCGTGGCCCCGGCCGGTCTCCGCGACCCCGGCACCGGCCGCCCCACCAAGCGCGACCGCCGCGAGATGGAACGACTGCGCGGGATGGCGGGCCTGGGCGGCCCAGGGGGACCTGGCGGACCGAGCGGACCAGGCGGACCGGGCAGGCGCGGCGGATCAGGTGGAGCCGGCCGAGCCGACCGGCCAAGCGGCCCCGGCCAGTGACCTGAGTCGGAGATCTTCCGGTGGTTCGCAAGTCTCGCCCTGCTCGCCGCCGGTCCGGCTTCACCCTGGCCGCACAAGCCCGGCCACACAGCCCGGCCGCACGGTACTGCCCACAGAGCTCGCAGCCCGCAGCCCGCTCCGCACAGCCCCGGGTGACTGAACCGGCGTCCCGCAACGCTCCGCCCGCGCCGGGGAATCACGGTTGCCGTCACCGAGGCAGCCCGCCGAGCCCAGCCGGTCCCGTGGAGACCATCGACTCTCAGGCCACAGGCACCGCCTTCACCCAGATCCCGTCCGGGGTCAGATACGTGTCCACCTCCAGTCCTGCTTCCTCCAGCGCGGCCTCGAACTGTTGCTTGGTCAGGGCGCGGCTCCGGAAGGTCTGGGACCAGGACGCGTCCGGGAACTCGTACTCGGCGCGCACCGCGTCGACTCCGTCACCGACAGGTTCCGCGGACACGATCCGCACGGTGAAGCCGCTCGGGTCGACCCGTTCCCTCGGGACGTTCGTGTGGTAGTCCGCGCCCTCCCGCTGGATGAGGACGCAGCCGCCCTTCGCCACGTGCCGGGCGCAGGTGCGCAGCATGCCCCGGCGCACCTCGACGTCTCCGGCGTGCACGAGGAACGACGCGAGCATCACCACGTCGAACTGCTCGTCCAGGGCCAGGTCTTCGATCGGGCCGCGTATCGTGCGCGCCCCGCGTACGCGGCTGAGCATCTCGGCGGACTCGTCCACCGCCGTGACCGTGAAGCCGCGTTCCAGCAGGGCGTGGGTCACCCGGCCCACCCCGCTGCCCAGCTCCAGGACGTGCGCCCCCGCGGGCACTGCCGCGGCGATGACGTCCGGCTCGTCGCCCACCGGCAGCCTCGCGTACAGCTCGACCGCGCAGCCGTCCGGAGTGATCGAACCGGGTCCTGTTCCTTCGTATCCCTCACGCATCTCGACCGTCATGCCCGAACAACGGGCGCCATCCGTACGCGAGTTCCCCTCCCGCCCGGGTTCACACGTTCGAGCGAATCACCCCGCGACGGGAACCGACCGCGCCAGGGGTCTTCGCGTGCCCAGGTCATCACCCGTGCCGTGCGCCGCAGGGCGACCAGTTCGTCGATGTCCTCGTGCGGTACCGCCAGGTCGAGAAACAGCTCGCGCAGATCGTCGGCGTCCGGGGCCAGTACGAGTCCGATCCGGGTCCGGCCCGGTCCGGGTCCGGTCCGGGTCCGGGTCCGGGTCCGGGTCCGGGTCCGGGTCCGGGTCCGGGTCCGGGTCCGGGTCCGGGTCCGGGTCCGGCAGTACCGCGCGCCCCCTTCGGCGCACGGCGTTGGTGAACGTCCCGGCCGGAGAGTACGTTGCAAGGAGGAGTGGTGGTCCTATGCGTACGGGCAGTGAACCGGCGACCGCGCGCAGTGCGCTGCGGGCACGCTTGTGGCTGAGCGTCTGGGGAGTGGCCTGGGCGATCTTCGGCACGGCGGCTTTCGCGCTCACCGGGCACCTGGGCTGGGCGATCGCGTGCGGTGTGCTGTGGGTGGTGGTCACCGTCGACATGACGATGATCCTCAGGCACCTCCGGCAGGGGCCGCACTACCAGCCGGGCCGCGACATACCGCCGTACCGCCCGCCGGACAGCGGGCCGCCCTTCCGGCGGCCACCACGCCACCGCCACCCCTGAACGGCACACCCCCGACCGGCCCCCAGGAACCCCCAGCGACCGGGAATCCCCCGCGCTCAGGCGTCCCAGTACGCAGGCATCCCCAACTCTCAGACATCCCCAACGCTCAGGAATCCCCAACGCTCAGGAGTCGAAGCGGGCCGCCTTCAGGTACTGCGGGTTGGGGTCGAGCGCGGCGGCCAGCCGGAAGTGACGCTTCGCCTGGACGCCCCGGCCCTGCCGCTCGTAGGTGCGGGCGAGCGCGAAGTGCGCGAAGGCGTTGTCCGGCTCGCGCTCCAGCACGATGGTGAACTCCAGCTCGGCAGGCCGCAGTTGAGCAGCCGCGAAGAAGGCTCGCGCGCGCAGCAGGCGAGCCGCGGTGTTCTCGGGGTACGCGGCGATGACTTCGTCGAGCAGCTTCACCGCGCCCCGCGGGTCCCGCGCGTTGAGCAGTTGCTCGGCGGCGCGGAAGTCGATGACATGCGTCTCCGGAGTACGTCCGGTCGATCCGCTGGTCTCGGGCACGGCAGAGTCCTTCCCTCGCTGCCGCGCTCCAACGCCCCGACGGGGCCCGCTATTCCGGGCCGGCCCCGTCGGGATTCCCGCCGGCTCCCGACTCGTGCGCCTGGCGCGCGAGGTCGTCCCACACCTGCGCCACGCGCTTCTTCAGGGCGTCCAGAGGTACGTCGTTGTCGATCACGATGTCGGCGATCCGCACGCGCTGTTCGCGGGTCGCCTGTGCGGCCATGCGCGCGCGTGCGTCGGCCTCCGTCATCCCGCGCAGCCGGACCAGCCGGTCGAGCTGGGTCCCGGGACCGGCGTCGACGACGATCACGAGGTCGTACAGCGGCGCCAGGCCGTTCTCGGTGAGGAGCGGCACGTCGTGGACCACGACGGCGTCGGCGGCCGCCGCGCTCTCCAGTTCGCGGGAGCGGGCGCCCACGAGGGGGTGCACGATCGCGTTGAGGGTGGCGAGCTTCGCGGGGTCGGCGAACACGATGGAGCCGAGCTTCGGCCGGTCCAGGCTGCCGTCGGGGGCGAGGACCTCCTGGCCGAAGGCCTCGACTACGGCGGCGAGACCGGGCGTTCCGGGCTCGACGACCTCGCGCGCGATGCGGTCCGCGTCGATCAGCACGGCCCCGTGCTCGACGAGCAGCCGCGACACCTCGCTCTTGCCGGCGCCGATGCCGCCGGTCAGGCCCACTTTCAGCATGAGCGGAAGCTTAGGCCCTGCCATCGACAGGGCCGCCCCCGGCTCCCAGAGCACTCAGGGGCGCCACTCGGGGATCTCCGGGCGCCACTCGCAAAGCCTCGGGCGCCGCGCGGAAACTCCGGACACGACGCGAAAGCCCTCCGGAGGCGCCGCGCGGGATCTCCAGACACGGCGCGGAACCCATCCGGGGGGCGCCACGCGGCGGCCGGGTCCTAGCTCTCGCCCTCTCGCTCCGCGAGGAACCGCTCGAACTCGCGCCCGATCTCGTCGGCGGACGGAATGTCGACCGGTTCGGCGAGCATGTTGCCCCGGGTCTCGGCGCCGGCGGCCGCGTCGTACTGGTGCTCCAGACCCTGGACGAGCGCGGTCAGTTCCTCGTCGCCCTCCTGGATCTGCCGGTCGATCTCCGTCTGCGTGCGGTGTGCTTCCGTGCGCAGCGCGTGGGCGATGCCGGGAAGGACGAGTCCGGTGGCGGCCGTGATGGCCTCCACGGCGGTCAGCGCGGCATCCGGGTACGCGGAGCGGGCGATGTAGTGGGGCACGTGCGCGGCGACGCCGAGGACGTCGTGGCCGGCGTCGATGAGACGGTATTCGAGCAGCGAGGCCGCGCTGCCGGGCACCTGCGCCTCGTCGAAGAGGCTGCTGTGGCCGGGGACGAGGTCGGTGCGGTTGCCGTGCGGGGTGAGGCCCACGGGGCGGGTGTGCGGAACGCCCATGGGGATGCCGTGGAAGTTCACGGACATGCGTACGCCGAGCCGTTCCACGATCTGCCGTACGGCCGCCGCGAACCGCTCCCACTCGACGTCCGGTTCGGGGCCGGACAGCAGCAGGAAGGGCGCGCCGGTGGCGTCCTGGACGAGGCGGACCTCGATGGAGGGCACCTCGTAGTCGGCCCAGCGGTCGCGCTTGAACGTCAGCAGCGGGCGGCGGGCTCGGTAGTCGACGAGCCGGTCGTGGTCGAAACGGGCCACGACCTGGTGGGGCAGTGAGTCGAGGAGCCGCTCGACGATCTGGTCGCCGGTCTCGCCCGCGTCGATGTATCCGTCGAAGTGGTAGAGCATGACCAGACCGGCCGACTCCTGGGCGAGCGCCATGTCGACGACTGCCAGCCCCTTCGGCTCCCATGCGTACAAACCCTGCGGATCAAGCACTGTGACCGCCCCTCCTCGTGTTCGTACAGCACAACACGCCCCGAGACACGAGCATTCCCGCCCCCGTTGACACTCTGTCAGCGGCCCCGCCGAAACGGGGAAGGGATCACTTCCCCGCCCGGCCCGCACCAACCTCTTCAGGGGCGTGGGGAACCGCGCGAGCGGCCCGGAGGCGAGCCGCACTCGAAGGGTGGCGGAAAGCGTCCGGAAAACACCTGAGGGGCCGCACCTCGAAAGGTGCGGCCCCTGCAGGGACTACCGGCTAAGCCCAAGGGCTAGCGATCAGCTCTGGCCGCCGGCCAGCTTCTCGCGCAGCGCGGCCAGCGCCTCGTCCGAGGCGAGGGCACCAGAGGTGTCCGCACCCTCGGAGGAGTACGAACCGCCACCGCCACCGGCAGCGGCCGGGGCAGCAGCCTCGCCGCCCTCGGCGGCAGCGGCCTCGTCGGCCTCGCGGGACTTGATGACCTGAGCCTGGTGCTGCTCGAAGCGCGTCTGCGCCTCGGCGTACTGGCCCTCCCACGCCTCGCGCTGGGTCTCGTAGCCCTCGAGCCAGTCGTTGGTCTCGGGGTCGAAGCCCTCGGGGTAGATGTAGTTGCCCTGGTCGTCGTAGGACGCGGCCATGCCGTACAGGGTCGGGTCGAACTCGACCGAGGCCGGGTCGGCACCGAAGGACTCGTTGGCCTGCTTCAGCGAGAGGCTGATGCGACGACGCTCGAGGTCGATGTCGATGACCTTGACGAAGATCTCGTCGTTGACCTGGACGACCTGCTCCGGGATCTCCACGTGGCGCTCGGCCAGCTCGGAGATGTGGACCAGACCCTCGATGCCCTCGTCCACGCGGACGAACGCACCGAACGGAACCAGCTTGGTGACCTTACCCGGGACGACCTGACCGATCTGGTGGGTCCGGGCGAACTGCTGCCACGGGTCTTCCTGCGTCGCCTTCAGCGACAGGGAGACACGCTCGCGGTCCATGTCGACGTCGAGGACCTCGACGGTGACTTCCTGGCCGACCTCGACAACCTCGGACGGGTGGTCGATGTGCTTCCAGGACAGCTCGGAGACGTGCACCAGACCGTCGACGCCACCCAGGTCCACGAAGGCACCGAAGTTGACGATCGAGGAGACGACGCCGGAGCGGACCTGACCCTTCTGGAGGGTCGTGAGGAACGTCTGGCGAACCTCGGACTGGGTCTGCTCCAGCCAGGCACGGCGGGACAGGACCACGTTGTTGCGGTTCTTGTCCAGCTCGATGATCTTGGCCTCGAGCTCCTTGCCCACGTAGGGCTGGAGGTCGCGGACACGGCGCATCTCGACGAGGGAAGCCGGCAGGAAGCCACGGAGGCCGATGTCGAGGATGAGACCACCCTTGACAACCTCGATGACGGTACCGGTGACGATGCCGTCCTCTTCCTTGATCTTCTCGATGGTGCCCCAGGCGCGCTCGTACTGGGCGCGCTTCTTCGAGAGGATCAGGCGGCCTTCCTTGTCCTCCTTCTGGAGAACCAGGGCCTCGATCTCGTCGCCGACCTTGACGACCTCGTTCGGGTCGACGTCGTGCTTGATCGAGAGCTCGCGGCTCGGGATGACACCTTCGGTCTTGTAACCGATGTCGAGCAGGACCTCGTCCCGGTCGACCTTCACGATGACGCCGTCGACGATGTCGCCGTCGTTGAAGTACTTGATCGTCTCGTCGATCGCGGCGAGGAAGGCTTCCTCGTTACCGATGTCGTTGACCGCAACCTGCGGGGTGGTGGCGGTGGTCTCGGTGCTGCTCGTCATGTGGAAAAGGGCTCCGGTACGGACATTGAAGTCGTAGGCACAACTCACGCCAGGAACCCGTTTCGCACTGATGAAGCCGGACAGCCAAGGAAGCGCCACACCTACGAGCACCAAGTGCCCTGTGGCGCCTCGAAAACCGAGGGGACATACAACAGATGCGAGCACAGCCTGCTAGGTCTGAGGTGCGCAGGCTCGCAGCGCAACTTGTAGCATACGGGGGCAGCCGGGCAGGGTCAATGCGCGAAGGCGCACACCCCGGGCGGATCACCGCATACCCGGCACAAGAAATGTCCCAACAGGCCGCGCAGGACTGCGAAACCCCTTCTTTGAGACGCGTTTCCTGACACGCGCCCGGCGGGATGCACGGAAGAGTACGACGAGGGAGCCCATCATCCAAGAGCCGGAGCAGCTCGACCCTGAGGGGATCGAGCCCGAAGCCACCCGACGTGACGCCGGGATCGCGGAGAGCAGCCGCGCCAACCGGGGCTGGTGGGACCGCAACGCGGACGAGTACCAGGTCGAGCACGGCACCTTCCTCGGTGACGACCGCTTCGTGTGGGGCCCGGAGGGCCTGGACGAGGTGGAGGCCGAGCTGCTCGGCCCGATCGAGGAGCTGAAGGGCAAGGACGTCCTGGAGATCGGCGCGGGTGCGGCCCAGTGCGCGCGCTGGCTGGCCGCCCAGGGTGCCCGGCCGGTGGCCCTGGACCTCTCGCACCGCCAGCTCCAGCACGCGCTGCGGATCGGCGGATCGTTCCCCCTCGTCTGTGCCGACGCGGGCGCGCTGCCCTTCGCGGACGGTTCCTTCGACCTGGTCTGCTCGGCCTACGGGGCGCTGCCCTTCGTCGCGGACCCGCGGCTGGTGCTGCGCGAGGTGCGGCGGGTGCTGCGGCCGGGCGGGCGGTTCGTCTTCTCGGTGACCCACCCGATCCGCTGGGCGCTCCCCGACGAGCCCGGCCCGGAGGGGCTGACGGTGGTGTCGTCGTACTTCGACCGCACCCCCTACGTCGAGCAGGACGAGCAGGGGAACGCGGTGTACGTCGAACACCACCGCACCGTCGGTGACCGTGTCCGGGACGTCGTCGCCTCGGGCCTGCGGCTGGTGGACCTGGTGGAACCGGAGTGGCCGGCCTGGAACACCTCGGAGTGGGGTGGCTGGTCCCCGCTGCGCGGCAACCTGATCCCCGGCACGGCGATCTTCGTCTGCGAGCGGGACTGAGAGCTCCCTTCTTATGCGCGCCCGTGCGCGCGTGCCTTGTGCGCGCGCACGGGCGCGCACGGCGTGGCCCGGCCACGCGTGGCCCGGCCTCGCGTGGCCCGGCCTCGCGTGAGCCCGCGCGCGTGCGGGGCCGTGCCCGCCGTCGTACGGCACGTGCGTGCCCGCCGTCGTACGACACTGGGGGCGTGATCCGCTACGACGCCCTGGACGCGCTGCCCGTGCGCACCGCCCTGCCCGCCCTGACCGAAGCGCTGGACGGGGACGGCACGGCCGTCCTGGTGGCGCCGCCCGGTACCGGCAAGACGACGCTGGTGCCGCTGGTGCTGGCGGGGCTCGTCGGCGGCGGTCCCGCGCGGCGGGTCGTGGTGGCCGAGCCGCGGCGGATCGCGGCGCGGGCGGCGGCCCGGCGGATGGCGTGGCTGCTCGGCGAGAAGCCCGGCGAGAGCGTCGGGTACACCGTGCGCGGCGAGCGGGTCGTGGGGCGGCACACTCGCGTGGAGGTCGTGACGACCGGCGTGCTGCTGCAGCGGCTCCAGCGTGACCAGGAGCTGGCCGGCGTCGACGACGTCGTGCTCGACGAGTGCCACGAGCGGCATCTGGACGCCGACACGGCGGCCGCGTTCCTGTGGGACGTACGGCAGACGCTGCGGCCGGAGCTGCGGCTGGTGGCCGCGTCGGCGACCACGGACGCGCAGGGGTGGTCGCGGCTGCTGGGCGGGGCGCCGGTGGTCGAGGCGGCGGGTGTCTCGTATCCGGTCGAGGCGGTGTGGGCGCCTCCGGTACGGCCGGTACGGCCCCCGCACGGGATGCGTGTCGATCCGGCGCTGCTCGCGCACGTGGCCTCGGTGGTGCGGCGGGCGCTGGCTGAGCGGGACGGCGATGTGCTGTGTTTCCTCCCCGGAGTCGGGGAGATCGCGCGCGTGGCGGGTCAGCTGGGGAATCTGGGGGATCTGGACGTGCTCCAGGTGCACGGCCGGGCGCCGGCCGCCGTACAGGACGCGGTGCTGACGGCCGGGGAGCGGCGCCGGGTGGTGCTGGCGACGTCCGTGGCGGAGTCGTCCCTGACGGTGCCCGGGGTGCGGGTGGTGGTCGACTCGGGGCTGGCCCGGGAGCCGCGGGTGGATCACGCGCGCGGGCTGAGCGGCCTGACGACCGTACGGGCGTCGCGGGCGGCCGGCCGGCAGCGGGCGGGGCGCGCCGGGCGTGAGGCGCCGGGTGTGGTGTACCGGTGCTGGTCCGAGGCCGAGGACGTGCGGCTGCCTGCTTTCCCGGCGCCCGAGATCAAGGTGGCCGACCTGACCGCGTTCGCCCTGCAGACGGCCTGCTGGGGCGATCCGGACGCCTCCGGGCTGGCGTTGCTGGATCCGCCGCCGGGCGGGGCGATGGCGGCGGCGCGGGACGTGCTGACGGCCGTGGGCGCGGTCGACTCCGCGGGCCGGGCCACGGAACTCGGCGTGCGGCTGGGGCGGCTGGGGGTGCACCCCCGACTGGGACGGGCCTTGCTGGACACCTCCGGCGGGGGCGCCGGGGCGGTCGCGCTGCTCTCCGAGGAGGCGCCGCGGGAGTACGGGGACGATCTGGCCGGCGCTCTGCGGCGCGCCCGGCGTGGGGGTGACGCCTACGCGGGACGGTGGCGGAGCGAGGTACGCCGGCTGCGGGGCGTCTCCACGGAGTTCTCCCACCTGCCCGCCCCTGCGCCGCTCTTCCCGGCGGACCGCAGCGGAGTTCCGCCGGCGCGCGCGGACCGGGACGCGGCCGCCGCTTCGATCGCCGCTTCCCCGTCCCGGGTGAGCGGGCGGACGGACGCCGAGGAGGACGGCCTCGTCGGACTGACCGCCGCCCTCGCCTTCCCCGAACGGGTCGCCAGGCTCGATGGCGGGTCGTACCTCATGGTGTCCGGGACGCGGGCCGAGCTCACCGAGGGATCGGCGCTGCGGGGGGCGCCCTGGATCGTCGTGGCCGTCGCCGACCGGCCCGGCGGCAAGGGGCACGCGCGGGTGCGGCTCGGGGCGGCCGTGCACGAGGACGTGGCACGGGCGGCCGCGGGGGCGCTGCTGGAGGAACGCGACGAGGTGCGCTGGGCCGACGGGGACGTCGTGGCGCGGCGCGTCGAGCGGCTGGGAGCCGTCGAGCTGGCCGTACGGCCGCTGCGGGACGTGGCGTCCGGTCCGCTGCGCCGTGCTCTTCTCGACGGGCTCCGGCAGGAGGGGCTCGGACTGTTGCGCTGGTCTCCGGAGGCGGTGGTGCTGCGGCAGCGGCTGGCGTTCCTGCGCGCGCACCTCGGGGAGCCGTGGCCGGACGTGTCGGACGAGGCGCTGTACGCGCGCGTGGACGAGTGGCTGGAGCCCGAGCTGGGCCGGGCCCGGCGGCGGGCCGATCTCGGGCGGATCGACGCCGGGGAGGCTCTCGCGCGGCTGCTGCCCTGGGCGGGCGGGGAGGCCGCCCGGCTGGAGGAGCTGGCTCCCGAACGGATCGCCGTACCGAGTGGGTCCAGGATCCGGATCGACTACGGGGATCCGGAACGGCCGGTGCTCGCGGTGAAGCTGCAGGAGATGTTCGGGTTGCGGGAGACGCCGGCCCTCGCGGGGGTGCCGCTGCTCGTGCACCTGCTCTCCCCCGCCGGCCGGCCCGCCGCCGTCACGGCCGACCTCGCGTCCTTCTGGCGGGACGGCTACCGGGCCGTGCGGGCCGAGCTGCGCGGGCGCTATCCGAAGCATCCGTGGCCCGAGGACCCGGCCGCGGCCGAGCCCACCCGGCACACCAACGCGCGCCTCAGGCGCTGACCCGCAGCGGAGCACGGAGCGGGGCACGGAGCGGGGCGCCCCCTCCGCTCGGGTGGCGAGGTGGAGGGGGCGCCCCGGTGTGCCGTGCGCGTGCGCCGGTCCGTCAGGAGGTCGCCGACGGGTCCGGAGACGGGGTGGACGGGTCGGCCGACGGGGTGGTGGAGGTGTCGGCCGGGGCGACCTTCAGCTCGACGATGAGGGTGGCTCCGCCGGGGGTGGTGAGGCGGAGCAGGAACGTGCCGGTGGTGTCGTCCGCATAGAGCTTCGGCAGGGTGAGCAGGCCCTTGTCGTCGGTCTGGAGGGCGGCGAGGGTGCGTACGGGCTTGCCGTCGGCGTCCTTGAAGTAGGGGCCCTTGTCGTTCTCGGTGGAGTCGTCGGCCGCCTTGATCAGCGTGGCGGTGACCGCCACCTTGTCCGCGACGGCGCCCTTGTAGGCGGCCTTCACCTGGACCTGGTCGGCGAACTCGCCGCCCGGGGTGCAGGTCAGCGGGGTGTCCGCGGTGCGGGCCAGGGTGTCGGCGGCGCGGGCGGTGACGGTGGCGGTGTAGTCGACGCCCTTGGCCTTGTGGCCGACGACCGCGGTGGTGACCTTGAAATCGCCGGTCTTCTCGCCCGCCTGGAGCGCCGGCGCGAGGGCCACTCCCTTGGCGTCGGTGGCGATCGTGGCGACGCTCTCGCCGCCGGCGAAGGTGGCGTCGGTGTCGCCGGTGATGGTGAACCGGACGCGTACCTTGCCCACGGCCGTCCCGGACTTGGTCTCGGCGCGGGTGGCGATCCGCTCGCCGAACGTGTCGCCGGCCATCGCGGTGAGCTGCGCGGTGTCCGCGTCCGCCAGGTGGTCCACGGTGGCGGACGGGGTGGGCGGCTGTGACGGGACCGGCGGGGCCGGGGGCGTGGGGTGCGGGCTCTCGCCGCCACCGCCGGGCTTGTCGGGGCGCGGGTCCGGTGCGGGCGTGGGCTTCGACTGCGGCTTCTGCGGCTTCCGCGGCTCGGAGGGCGTGGTGGGCCTGGAGCGCGGGGTGCTGTCGTCGCTGCGGTGGGAGGGCAGGGTGCCGGTGCCGTCGGGCACGGAGTGGGTGCCCTTGCCGTAGTACTCCATCCAGTTCAGGACCAGGCGCAGGTAGTCCTGGGAGTTGTTGTAGCTGAGGATCGCGCTGTGCAGGTCGGCGTCGCTCGACAGGTCCCAGCCGTTGCGGCACAGGTAGTGGCCGGCGGCGAGCGCGGCGTCGTAGACGTTGTTGGGGTCCTTCTTGCCGTCGCCGTTGCCGTCGCGGCCGGCCCAGGCCCAGGTGGAGGGGATGAACTGCATGGGTCCGACGGCCTGGTCGTAGGCGCTGTTGCCGTCGTAGGCACCGTGGTCGGTGTCCGGGATGAGCGCGAAGCCGTTGCCGTCGAGCTGCGGGCCGAGGATGCGGCCCAGTGTGGTGCCGTCGGCGTCCACCCGGCCGCCGCGGGCCTGGCCGGACTCCACCTTGCCGATGGCGGCGAGGAGTTGCCAGGGCAGGTTGCAGCCCGGCTTGGCGGCGCGCAGGTCGGTCTCGGCCTTCTGGTAGGCCGCGAGGACGGTCGCGGGAATGCCGGCCTCGGCATCACCCTGGACGACCGGCGTGCCGGAAGCAGGCGACGACGGGCCGGGGTTGGGGCTGTTCAGTGGCGGCAGGTCCGTGTAGTAACGCGAGTTGCCGGTGGCGGTCCCGTCGGACGCGGGGTCGGGGACGGGGGTGCTGGCGCCGGCGGCGGCCTGTCTCCCGGGGTCCTCGCCGGTCGCACCCGGAGCCTGGGACGCGGACAGAGCCGCGACCGCTGCCGCTGCCACGGCGGTGGTCGCCGCTCCCTTGCGCAGTCGCCTGCCGAAATGCGCCGCCATAGAGTGAACCCCTCCCGTGGACGTCCCTGACGTCCTTCGCCGTCTGTCTGCCTCGCTCTGGTGTGACGGTCGAGCCGGTGTTCTGGTTGCCCCTGTTCCGCCCTTGCGTCACTGCGACGTGTGTGCAGCCGTGCACCCCGCAGGTCGACCCAGGTGACACTACGACAACATGCTTGGCCCAGACACCCGTTCGCGCCCGTTTTCACCGGTTGACCGACTCCCTTTGTGGCGTCCGGTCCCGATGGGAGGGGGCACCCATACTGGGCGGACTCGATCTCCGGTTCCCCCCCGTCACACAGCCGACGACCGCTCCAGGAGGCTTCGTTGCCGTTCACACTCAGCCACGCGGCGGCCGTGCTGCCCGCCGTCCGCGGGGACGGCAGTGGCCGTGGCCGGCTGGTGCCCTCGGTGCTCGTCGCGGGCTCCTTCGCCCCCGACATGCCCTACTTCGCGGCGAGCGTCGTACCAGGCGGCATGGAGTTCGGGGCGGTCACTCACTCCTTCGCGGGGGTGGTGAGCGTCGACGTGCTCATCGCCTGGGCGCTGGTGACGGCGTGGCTGCTGGTCCGGGAGCCGCTCGTGGCACTGCTGCCCCCGGCCCGGCAGGGCCGGCCGGCCGCCCTCCTGCGCTGTGGCGCGCCACGCACGCGCTTGCGGGCGGTCACCGTGCGGGCGGTCTCCCCGCGGGCCGTCTCCGTGCGGGCGGTCTCCGTGCTGCGGTGGTACGGCTGCGCGGTGCTCGGTGCGCTGACGCATGTCGTGTGGGACGCGTTCACGCACCACGACCGGTGGGGGTCACGGCTGATCCCCGCCCTCGGCCGGGACCTCGCGGGCATGCCGGTGTACACGTGGACGCAGTACGGCTCGTCGGCGCTGGGCGCCATGGTGATCGCGGTCTTCTCGGTACGAGCGCTGCGGCTGACCCCCGCCGGGCAGCCGGCGGGGGTGCCCGCGCTGTCCGTACGGGACCGGTGGTGGGCCGGTGCCGTGATCGGCGGGTGCGCCCTGGCCGGTGCGGTGCTGCGGGCGGCCCGGTGGTGGGACCACCACGCCGCGGCTGCGGCGGCACGGCCCTGGGACCTGGTGCCCACCCTCTGCTTCGGGGCGGGCGCCGGGCTGCTCCTGGGGGTGCTTCTGTACGCGGCCGGGGTCAGGCTGTGGCGTCCGGCCCGGATTCCGGGCGGTCCCGGCGATCACCCGGAACGTCCCGGGCGTCCCGGGCGTCCTGAGGGCCCGCGGAGCCCTGCGCGTGCCGCGCGTCCCGGTGGGACGGTCGGTGCGGGGCGGGACCGGTCGGGCGCTCGGTGAGGGACGCGACGAAGACGGTGAGGGTGCGCCGGGGGCGCGCCTTCGGGACCAGGGCGAGCAGCAGCGCGAGGTAGCCGCGTGCCAGGTCGGGCCACGCGCGCCAGTCGGGGGCGCGGTGGATCCGGGCGGTGAGCCGGCGTCTGAGGTCCTTGACGGTCCTGCGCACCGTCGTGGCCGGGTCGGCGGGGATGCGGGCGGTGCTTGCGTCGTCCGCGAGGGGCGGGACCGGCGAGGCGGGCGTGGCCTGGGCCGAGACGGTGTCCGCCCAGACCAGGATGCCGTTGCGCGCCTCGGGCGTCCGGCGGTGGAGCATGCGTATACCCATGCTCGCAGTGTTGCCGGTACGCGCGGCGGGCGGCGTTCTGGCGGGGGCCACGTGAGTGAAACACCCTCCGGGGGCCGGTGCGGGTGCCTGCGGAGTGAGGGCGACCTTGGCACAGGGCGGGACCGGCGTCGCGGGGTGCGTTGTGGGGCTGCGGTGGGGTGCGGGGGCTGCGGGGGTTGCGGGGGTGCGGTGGGACCGGCACCGCCGGTGCGGCCCGTGGGCGGGCGCCTGCCGGCCCGGCCGTTGCCGGTGCGGCGCAGGGAGCCGGTGCGGCGCAGGGAGCCGGTGCGGCTCTGTGGGGAAGCGCGGCTCTGTGGGGAGGCTGTGGGGCGGGAGGCCCGCGCTGAGGGGGCGCGCTGCGGGGAGGGTGGGCCGTGGTGTGCGGCCCGCCCTCCCCGCTGGATCGCCGAAGGCTAGTGCGCCGCCGACTCCCAGTCCGGGCCTACGCCCACCGAGACGTCCAGGGGGGCGCGGAGGTCGACGGCGTCGGCCATTTCGCGGCGGACGATCTCCTCGACGGTCGCGCGCTCCCCGGGGGCGATCTCCAGGACGATTTCGTCGTGGACCTGGAGCAGCGTGCGGGACTTGAGGTCCGCCGCGCGCAGGGCCCGGTCGACGTTGAGCATGGCGATCTTGACGATGTCGGCCGCGGTGCCCTGGATCGGGGCGTTCAGGGCCATGCGCTCGGCCATCTCGCGCCGCTGGCGGTTGTCGCTGTTGAGGTCGGGCAGGTAGCGGCGGCGGCCGAACAGGGTCTCGGTGTAGCCGGTCGCGCGGGCCTCGTCGACCACCCGGCGCAGGTAGTCCCGTACGCCGCCGAAGCGCTCGAAGTAGGTGTCCATCAGGGCACGCGCCTCGCCCGCCTCGATGTTCAGCTGCCCGGAGAGGCCGAAGGCGGACAGGCCGTAGGCCAGGCCGTACGACATCGCCTTGATCTTGCGGCGCATCTCCGCGTCCACCGCGTCCCGCTCGACCGAGAACACCTGGGAGGCGACCGTGGTGTGCAGGTCCTCGCCGGTGGCGAAGGCCTCGATCAGGCCCTCGTCCTCGGAGAGGTGGGCCATCACGCGCAGCTCGATCTGGCTGTAGTCGGCGGTCATGAGGGACTCGAAGCCCTCGCCGACCACGAAGCCCCGCCGGATCGCGCGGCCCTCGTCGGTGCGGACGGGGATGTTCTGGAGGTTCGGGTCCGTGGAGGACAGCCGGCCGGTCGCGGCCACGGTCTGGTTGAAGGTGGTGTGGATACGGCCGTCGGCGGCGACGGTCTTGATCAGGCCTTCGACCGTGACGCGCAGCTTCGCCTGCTCCCGGTGGCGGAGCATGATCACCGGCAGTTCGTTGGTGGTCTGGCCGGCGAGCCAGGCCAGGGCGTCGGCGTCGGTGGTGTAGCCGGTCTTGGTCTTCTTCGTCTTGGGCAGGGCCAGTTCGCCGAAGAGGACCTCCTGGAGCTGCTTGGGCGAGCCCAGGTTGAACTCGTGGCCGGCGGCCGCGTGCGCCTCCTTCACGGCCTGCTGCACGGCGCCCGCGAAGGTCTGCTCCATGGCCTCCAGGTGGGCGCGGTCGGCGGCGATGCCGTGGCGCTCCATGCGGGCGAGCAGGGCGGAGGTGGGCAGTTCCACGTCCCGCAGCAGGCCGGCGGCGCCGACCTCCTCGAGGCGGCCCTCGAAGGCCTCGCCCAGGTCGAGGATGGCGCGGGCCTGGACCATCAGGGCCTCGGCCTCGGCACCCTCGTCCGCGCCGAAGGCCAGCTGGCCGTCGGCCGCGGCGGCGGGGGCCAGCTCGCGGTGCAGGTACTCCAGGGACAGCGCGTCCAGGTCGAAGGAGCGGCGGCCGGGCTTGACCAGGTAGGCGGCGAGCGCGGTGTCCATGCGCACGCCCTCGACGCTCCAGCCGTGCTCGGCGAGGACGCGCATGGCGCCCTTGGCGTTGTGGAACACCTTGGGGCGCTCGGCGTCGGCGAGCCAGGCCGCGAAGGCGTTCTCGTCGGACTCGTCCAGCTCGGCGGGGTCGAACCAGGCGGCCGCTCCCCCGGCCGCGGCGAGCGCGACCTCGGCGACCGAGCCGGTGCCCAGCGCCCAGGTGTCGACCGTGGCGACGCCGAGCGTCCCGGTGCCGTGCTCGGCGAGCCAGGCGGCCAGTTCGCCGGTGCGCAGGACCGTGCCGTCCAGCTCGACGCCCTCGGTGGCGACCGGGGCGGTCTCGGCCTCCTCCGCGCCGGGGTCGACGGCGTAGAGCCGCTCGCGCAGGGACGGGTTCCTGATCTCCAGGGTGTCCAGGATCATCGCGACGGTCTTGCGGTCGTACGGGGCGCGCTCCAGCTCGGTGACCGTCTTCGGCAGCTCGACCTGGCGCTCCAGCTCCGTGAGGACGCGGTTGAGCTGGACCGACTCCAGGTGGTCGCGGAGGTTCTGGCCGGCCTTGCCCTTGACCTCGTCGACGCGCTCGACCAGCTCGGCGAAGGAGCCGAACTGGTTGATCCACTTCGCCGCCGTCTTCTCGCCGACGCCGGGGATGCCCGGGAGGTTGTCCGACGGGTCGCCGCGCAGGGCCGCGAAGTCGGGGTACTGGGAGGGCGTCAACCCGTACTTCTCGAAAACCTTCTCCGGGGTGAACCGGGTCAGCTCCGAGACGCCCTTCGTCGGGTACAGCACGGTCGTGTTCTCGGTGACCAGCTGGAAGGAGTCGCGGTCGCCGGTGACGATCAGCACCTCGAAGCCCTCGGCCTCGGCCTGGGTGGCGAGGGTGGCGATGACGTCGTCCGCCTCGAAACCGGGTACGGCGAAGCGGGGGGCGTGCATCGCGTCGAGCAGCTCGCCGATCAGCTCGACCTGGCCCTTGAACTCGTCCGGGGTCTTGGAGCGGTTCGCCTTGTACTCGGTGAACCGCTCCGAGCGCCACGTCTTGCGGGACACGTCGAAGGCCACCGCGAAGTGCGTGGGCGCCTCGTCACGCAGGGTGTTGGCCAGCATCGAGGCGAAGCCGTAGATCGCGTTCGTCGGCTGGCCCGTCGCGGTGGTGAAGTTCTCCGCGGGCAGCGCGAAGAACGCGCGGTACGCCAGCGAGTGCCCGTCCATGAGCATCAGACGGGGACGGCCGCCGGGGTTGTTGTCGGTCTTCTTCGCTGCTTTCTCTGCCACGCCCCCGATCCTGCCACGGCCCACTGACACCTGTGGCTCCGCCTGGGTGGGGGCATGGGGTGCCGGGTGCGTGGGGGTCGTCTTTCGGGTGCGGGTGGGTGGGGGCTGGGCGCGCAGTTCCCCGCGCCCCTGGGGGGTGGCCGTGGCGGTCGTCGGGGAGGCGCTGCCCGCCCAAGGGGCGCCGGGTCGGTGCGGAGCGCTTTTCGGGTGCGGGTGGGTGGGGGCTCGGCGCGCAGTTCCCCGCGCCCCTGGGGGGCGGCCGTGGCGGTCGTCGGGGAGGCGCTGCCCGCCCAAGGGGCGCCGGGTCGGTGCGGAGCGCTTTTCGGGTGCGGGTGGGTGGGAGCTCGGCGCGCAGTTCCCCGCGCCCCTGGGGGGTGGCCGTGGCGGTCGTCGGGAGGTGGGGCTGGGACTACCCGGGCGGAATCATTGTCGGTGGGGCGTGGGAGGATCGGCGGCGGTTTGTATCCCGTGCAGTCGAAGGGGAGCGTGCGATGGCGACGAAGCCGCCGATGGGTGATCCGGTTCAGGACGCGCCGGAGGTCGCGGAGCCGAAGCACGCGGCGGCGGGGCTGCCGGCCATCGGGCACACGCTGCGGATCGCGCAGCGGCAGATGGGGGTGCGGCGCACCGCGCTGACGCTGCTGCGGGTGAACCAGGCGGACGGCTTCGACTGCCCGGGCTGCGCCTGGCCGGAGCCGGAGCACCGGCACAAGGCGGAGTTCTGCGAGAACGGCGCCAAGGCGGTGGCCGAGGAGGCCACGCTGCGCCGGGTCACCCCCGATTTCTTCGCCACGCACTCCGTCTCGGCCCTCGCCGGGCGCAGCGGGTACTGGCTGGGGCAGCAGGGGCGGCTCACCCACCCCATGTATCTGCCCGAAGGGGCCGACCACTACGAGCCGGTGACCTGGGAGCGGGCCTTCGGCATCATCGCCGAGGAGATCGCCGCGCTCGGCTCCCCCGACGAGGCCGTCTTCTACACCTCGGGGCGGACCAGCAACGAGGCCGCGTTCCTGTACCAGTTGTTCGCGCGCGAGCTGGGCACCAACAACCTGCCCGACTGCTCGAACATGTGCCACGAGTCGTCCGGCTCGGCGCTGACGGAGACGATAGGCATCGGCAAGGGAAGCGTCCTGCTGGACGACCTCCACCAGGCCGACCTGATCATCGTCGCGGGGCAGAACCCGGGGACCAACCACCCGCGCATGCTCTCGGCGCTGGAGAAGGCCAAGGCGGCCGGCGCGAGGATCATCAGCGTCAACCCGCTGCCCGAGGCGGGCCTGGAGCGGTTCAAGAACCCGCAGACCCCAAAGGGCATGCTCAAGGGCGCGGCCCTCACCGACCTGTTCCTGCAGATCCGCATAGGCGGCGACCAGGCCCTGTTCCGTCTGCTCAACAAGCTGATCCTGGAGACCGGGGGCGCAGTCGACGAGGAGTTCGTGCGCACGCACACCCACGGTTACGAGGAGTTCGCCGCCGCCGCCCGCGCCGCCGACTGGGCGAAGACGCTGGAGGCGACCGGCCTCACCCGCGCGGAGATCGAGGAAGCCCTCGCCATGGTGCTCGCCTCGAAGCGGACCATCGTCTGCTGGGCCATGGGCCTCACGCAGCACAAGCACTCCGTGCCGACCATCCGCGAGGTGGTCAACTTCCTGCTCCTGCGCGGCAACATAGGCCGGCCGGGCGCGGGCGTGTGCCCGGTACGCGGCCACTCCAACGTGCAGGGCGACCGCACGATGGGCATCTTCGAGCGGCCGGCCACGGCGTTCCTGGACGCGCTGGAGAAGGAGTTCGGGTTCACGCCCCCGCGCGAGCACGGCTTCGACGTCGTACGGGCCGTACGGGCGCTGCGTGACGGCGAGGCGAAGGTGTTCTTCGCGATGGGCGGCAACTTCGTCGCCGCCACCCCCGACACCGACGTCACCGAGGCCGCCGTGCGGCGGGCCCGGCTGACCGTGCACGTGTCGACCAAGCTCAACCGCTCGCACGTGGTCACGGGCGCGCGCGCCCTGATCCTGCCGACGCTCGGCCGTACCGAGCGCGATGTGCAGGACGGCGGCGCCCAGTTCGTCACCGTCGAGGACTCCATGGGCATGGTGCACGCCTCGCGCGGGCGGCTGGAGCCGGCGAGCGCGCAGCTGCTGTCCGAGCCGGCGATCGTGTGCCGGATGGCGCGCGCGGTGCTCGGCGAGAACAGCGTCGTGCCGTGGGGGGAGTTCGAGCGGGACTACGCGGCGATCCGGGATCGTATCGCGCGGGTGGTCCCCGGTTTCGAGGACTTCAACGCGCGCGCGGCCCGCCCGGGAGGGTTCACGCTGCCGCACGCCCCGCGTGACGAGCGCCGGTTCCCGACGGCCACCGGCAAGGCGAACTTCACGGCGGCGCCGGTGGAGTACCCGGACCTGCCCGAGGGCCGGCTGCTGCTGCAGACGCTGCGCTCGCACGACCAGTACAACACCACGGTCTACGGCCTGGACGACCGCTACCGGGGCATCACGGGCGGTCGCCGGGTGGTGCTGGTGAACCCGGAGGACGCGCGGGCCCTCGGTGTCGCCGACGGGTCGTACGTGGACCTGGTCGGCGAGTGGAAGGACGGCGTGGAGCGGCGGGCGTCCGGGTTCCGTGTCGTGCACTATCCGACGGCCCGGGGCTGCGCGGCGGCGTACTACCCGGAGACGAACGTGCTGGTGCCGCTGGACGCCACCGCGGACGTCAGCAACACCCCGGCCAGCAAGTCCGTCGTGGTCCGTCTGGAACAATCGGCGACCGACTGAGCGTTTGCTCAGTCGACACCGGATCGACCGGATCGACGAGAACGGAGCCTGGTCCCATGGGCGAGCAGCAGCACGTGAAGTTCCCGCAGGAGATCATCGACGAGTACGCGGCCCTCGGTGTCGACCTGCCCGCGCTGTTCTCGGCAGGACACCTCGGGACGCGGATGGGTGTGCAGGTCCTGGAGGCCTCGCCGGAGCGGGTCGTCGGGACGATGCCGGTGGAGGGCAACACCCAGCCGTACGGGCTGCTGCACGGCGGCGCCTCCGCGGTGCTCGCCGAGACCCTCGGCTCGGTCGGTTCCATGCTGCACGGCGGCGCCTCGAAGGTCGCGGTGGGCGTGGACCTGAACTGCACCCACCACCGCGGGGTCCGCTCCGGCCTGGTCACCGGCGTGGCCACGCCCGTGCACCGGGGCCGCTCGACGGCGACGTACGAGATCGTGATCAGCGACGAGGAGGGGCGCCGGGTGTGCAGCGCCCGGCTGACCTGCCTGCTGCGGGACACCCAGGCGCCGGCCTGAGCCGAGCCGCTCCGGCCCGAGGCCGGGGCGCGCGACGCCGGAACCTGAGCGCGCGACGCCGAGGCCGGGGCACGCACGACCGGGGCCGGGGCATGCGCGGCCCGGGCCGTTGCGCACCGCTGCGGGCCATGTCCCGCAGCGCCGCACCCTGTCCACGCCGGCCGCACCATGCCGCACTGAACATGCCCCGCTGAAACATGCCCCACTGAGCATGTCCCACCGAACCGAGCCGGCGATGCCCCAACCGGACCGGACCGCACCGGACATGACCGCACCGCACCGCACCGGCTGCGCCCCGTTCGAACCGAGCCAATTCCCGCTCGAACCCAGCCAATTACCGCTGTACCGAGCCATCCCGCTCCGCGGCGCGCGGCGGCGGTCCGCACCCTCCGGAGGCGGCCGCCGCCGCGCGTGCTTTCGGCCAGGACACGCCTCCCGGACCCGCCGGACGTCCGCGAACTCCGAGCACGCCGGGCATTGATGCGACTGCTTTGCGCCAATCCCGCAGGCCCGTTCAACCATTTCAAGATCCCGGACCTTCGTTAACAGTCTGCGAAATACTCCAGAAATATTCGCAAGCCGTCCGGCGGCCTGTCGCCAAGAACGCGCAAACTCGCCCCTGTCGGGGGTTGAAGTCGGCGGATCCACTCATTAGGTTCCCATGGGTCGTAAATCTCGCCGGGCGCGTCAGGAGAGACGATGTCGGAGTCATCCGGATTACCTCTGGTGGAGGTCGGAGAGGTCGTGAGCGCCGCGAGGCGGTCCGCCGGGCTGATCCGCCGTACACCGGTTCTGCACCTCGACGTGCCCACGTCCGCGCGGGACGGGGCCGCCGAGCGGGCGGAGGGTCTGCTGCTCAAGGCCGAACACCTGCAACTGCTCGGCTCGTTCAAGATCCGCGGCGCGTACAACGCGATCGCCCTGCTGCCGGAGGACGTGCGCGGCCGCGGCGTCGTCACCTTCTCCAGCGGCAACCACGGCAAGGCGGTCGCCTACGCGGCGGCCCTGCACGGCGTCAAGGCCACCGTGGTCATGCCCGAGACGGCGCCCGGCGTGAAGATCGACGGGGTGCGGGCGCTCGGTGCCACGGTGGAACTGGTCACGCCCGAGCGGCGGGACACCTATCCGTACGAACTCGCGGAACGGACCGGCTCACGGGTCGTGCACCCCTTCGACGCCCGGGACGTCATCGCCGGACAGGGCACGCTCGGCCTGGAGATCCTGCGCCAGGTACCCGACGTCTCGGCCGTCCTGGTGCCCGTCAGCGGCGGCGGCCTGATCAGCGGTGTGGCCGTCGCCGTCAAGGCGCTGCGCCCCGACGTCGCCGTCATCGGCGTGGAGCCGGAGCTCGCGGCGGACGCGGCACAGAGTCTGCGCGACGGCGAGCGGGCCGTGTGGCCGACCGAGCACGTGTACCGGACCCGGGCCGACGGCCTGCGCGCCACCTCGCTGGGCGCACTGCCCTGGGAGCACGTGCGCCGGCTCGTGGACGGCATCGTGACGGTCCCGGAGGACGACATCAGCCGTGCGCTGCGCTGTCTGGCCCGGCACGGGAAGCAGTTGGTGGAGCCGTCGGGAGCAGTCGCCCCGGCGGCCTTTCTGTACGGGCACCACGTCCCCCCACCGGGGGCGGGGCCCGTGGTGAGCGTGGTGTCGGGCGGGAACGCGGATCCCGCCCTGACCGCCGCGGTGCTCACCGGACAGCAGTTCTGAGCGCGATCACCGAATCAGCTCTTTGGGGGACCCTTGTCACCACACATTCCCATGTCGCTGTCCGCGGCATGCGCGGAGGCGGAATTCGCCTACCGTTTCCTGCCTTTCTATCGCGATCTCGTGGACCAGCAGGGCCTGGCCCCGTCCGGGAAGTTATCCGTCGGCACTCCTGAGGCATTCCGGAAACTCCCCTTCACCGGCAAGGCCGATTTCCGGCGCGGATTTCCGGCCCGTGTCGTCAATCACGAGGAAACCCTGCCGGAACTGACGTACACCAGCAGCAGTTCGGGGACCACCGGCGACCGTCTGGTCACCGTGGTGCACCGGCCCCTGCTCGCCGAGCGGATGGCGGTCACCGCCGCCGCCCACCCGGGCCTGAGCGAGCGGCTGTTCGGCGTGGCGCAGCGCAAGGTGGCCCGGCTGGCCGCACCCAACTGCTCCGACGTGGAGTGCGCCACCCCGCTGTCCACCCTCACCGACCGCACGCTGCCCGACGGGACGCTGGTGCTGTCCGTCGCGCACGACGTACTGGCCACCTCCGAGGCGATGGTCGACAAGATCCTCGACGAGCTGACCGCCTACCGGCCCGCCTGGCTCTACGCCGACCCCACCCATCTGGCCTTCCTCTGCGGCCGGCTGCGCGAACGGGGCATCGGCTCGCTGCCCGTGCGCGCCGTCGTCCTCACCTACTCGCTGCTCACCCGGGCCGCGCGCCGCACCGTCACCGCCGCGCTGCCCGAGGGCACTCCGGTGGCCGAGGTGCTGTCCATGTCGGAGTTCGGCTGGCTCGGCATCGAATGCCCCGCCGGGGCACGGCACCTGAACGAGCGGAACTACCACCACGAGATCCTCCGCGACGACGGCAGCGAGGCCGCGACCGGCGAGATCGGCGAACTCGTCGTCACCAGCGTCGGGGACCAGCTCTCACCGCACGTGCGCTACCGCACCGGAGACCTCCTCGAACCCGGCGGCCGATGTCCCTGCGGGGCCGCGGGACGCACCGTGGTCCACCACGGCCGCGCCTCCACCTGCCTCGCCGACGGCACCACCGGCCGCTTCGTGACGGCACGGCAGGCCGACGACGCCCTCGGCGACATCCCGGGCGTGGACCACTACCGGATCGACCAGAGCACCCCCGACACCGCGCACTGCCGGATCATCGCCCGCGCCGACGCCCCGCACGACCCCGTCCCGGCCGTACGCGACCGGCTCCGCGACCTGCTCCCCCGGGTCGGACGCGTCCACGTCACCGCCGTACCCCACATCGAGGCCGAACGCTCGGGCAAGTTCAGCACCTGCTCCGGGCCCGGCCGCACAGCCGAAGGAGCCCTGCTGTGACCGCCGTCGTGGACCTGCGCGCCGACTTCCCGGTCCTCGGCCGCACGCTGGACACGGGCCCCCTCGTCTACCTCGACAACGCCGCCACCTCGCTCAAACCACGCTCGGTGATCGACGCGATGGCCGGCTACTACGACACCGTCAGCGCCAACATCCACCGGGGCAAGCACATCCTGTCCGAGGAGGCCTCCGAACGCTACGAGCAGGTGCGCGCCAGGATCGCCGCACGGCTCGGCGTCGCCCCGCACAACGTGGTGTTCACCGCCAACACCACCGACGGCATCAACCTGGTGGCGGCCGGCCTGCCCCTCACCGCCGACGACCTGGTCGCCCTCCCCCTCGACGCGCACCACTCCGCCCAGCTCCCCTGGCGGGAGCGGTGCCGCACGATGTGGCTGGACGCGAGCGAGCACGCCACCGTCGACGAGGACTCCTTCCGCGCCGCGCTGGACCGCTCGCCCCGGCTGGTCGTCCTCACCGCCTGCTCCAACATCACCGGACACACCGCCGACATCGACCGGCTCACCGCACAGGCCCACGAGGCCGGAGCCTGGACCGTGGTGGACGCCGCACAGCTCGCGCCGCACCGGCTGCCGCGCATCGGCGACCACGTCGACGCCCTGGCCTTCTCCGCACACAAGATGCTCGGCCCCACCGGCATCGGCGTGCTCTGCCTGAGCGACCGCGTGATCGACGCGCTCAGCCCGGCCCGGCTCGGCGGCGGCACCGTCGACTGGGCCGACGCACACGAGTTCCGCCTGCGCCGCGCCCCCTACCGCTTCGAACCCGGCACCCCGAACATCAGCGGCGTCTACGGCCTCGGGGCCGCCCTGGAGTATCTCGACCAGGTCGGCGAGGCCGAACTCGCCGCAAGCGACCACCGCCTGCTGACCGCACTCCTCGCGGCGGCCGAGGCCCGCCCCTACCTCACCGTCCTCGGCGGCCTGTCGGACAAGGACCGGCTGCCCGTGCTGACCGTGACCCTGCGGGGCATCCCCGACCCCTCCCCGCTGGCCCGCGCACTCAGCGACTCCTACGGGGTGATGTGCCGCTCCGGCTACTTCTGCGCCCAGCCGTACTTCGCCGCCCACCAACTGCCCGCGGGCCTGCGCATCGCGCCCTACCTCTACAACACCGAGGCGGAGATCGAGCACACCTTCACCGCGCTCGACGAACTCCACCGCCATCTGGCCCGGGACACGCGATGACCGTACCCGCCGAGGCCCTGTACGAGCGGTTCCGTACCGTCGCCGCCGCCTCCCCCGACCGCACGGCGGTCATCGGCGCCGACGGCGAACACCACACCTACCGGGAGCTGTCCGGTCTCGCCGACGCCGCCACCCAGGCGCTCAGTGCCCGCCTCGGCGGCGAGGACACCGTGGTCGTCGAGGCCGAGCGCTCACCACGCCACCTCGCGGCCCTGCTGGCCGCCTGGCGCCTGGGCCTGGCCTACGTCCCGCTGCGCCACCACGAGACACCGGCACGCCGCGCCCACGTACTGCGGCAGCTCGGCGGGCGCGCCCTGCTGGTCTCCGGCGACGCCCGCTCGGCCCGGGTCTCCCGCGTCGATCCGCGCGTGACCGGAGAGCTGGCCGCACCCCTGCGCTGGCCCACCGGACAGGCCGCCTACGTGGTGTTCACCTCCGGCAGCACCGGCACCCCGAAGGGCACCGTCCTGTCCGCGGAGGGCTTCGCCAACCGGCTCGACTGGAGCCAGGACGCCTACCCGCTCACCCCCGACGACGTACTGCTCCAGCACACCGCCGTCTCCTTCGACTTCGCGGTGTGGGAGACCGCCGCCGCGCTGCTGCACGGCGTCCCCCTGCTGCTCACCGAGGACGGCCGGTACACCGACCCCGAGGAAGCGGTGCACACCGCGGTCCGGCACGGGGCCACCGTCGCCCACTTCGTGCCCTCCGTGCTCTCCCTGGTGGAGATGTCCGGGCTGCTCGCCGACTGGCCCTCGCTGCGGCTGCTGTACTCCGGCGGCGAACAGCTGCGGGGCCCCCTGGCGGCACGGGTGCTGCGCCAGGCACCGCGGGCGCGCCTGGTCAACCAGTACGGCCCCGCCGAGACCTGCGTCGACTCCACCCACCACCCCTGCACACCGCCGCACCCCGAGGGACCGGTCCCCATCGGCCGGGCCATCGACCGCACCCGGCTCACACTCCTCGCGGCCGACGGGCTCGGCCCGGACGCGGGCGAGCTGGTGATCGGCGGCCCCGGCGTCGGCTTCGGCTACCTGGACCCCGCCCAGCCCGCCGGCGACCGCTTCGGACACGACCGGCACGGCCGTACGTTCCGCACCGGCGACCTGGTGCGCCGGCTGCCCGGCGGCGAACTGCTCTTCCTCGGCCGCCGCGACGACCAGCTCAAGGTCGGCGGGGTCCGCGTGGAACTGGGCGAGATCGAGTCGGTCGCCGCCGCCGTGCCCGGGGTGTCCGCCGCCGTGGCCCTCGCCGTGGACGGACCGGAAGGACCGGTCATCGACCTCGTGGTGGAGAGCCGCGACGGCAGCCTGGACCAGCGGGCACTGCGCGCCGCCCTCGCCGAACGCCTGATGGGACCGGTCGCGCCCCGGCGGCTGAAGGTCGTCACCGCGCTGCCCCGCACACCCGGCGGCAAGATCGACCGCTCCCGGCTGCCCGGCCGCGACCACCCCGGACCCCCGGGAACACCCCCGGAACCCCCGCAGTCCCGGTCCTCCTCAACACCGCCCCCGCCCCCAGCACGCCTCACACCTCCCGTACCTGCGAACAAGGAGACACGTTGAACCCCGCGAACAACGCCGTGACCGCGGACGCACAGGCCCGTGTCAGCCAGGTGTGGACGGAGGTCCTCGACTGCCCGCCACCCTCCGCGGACCAGCACTTCTTCGACGACCTCGGCGGCAACTCACTGCTCGCCTACCAGGCGACCGTACGACTGCGCGAGGCCCTGGGCCGGCACGTACCGCTGAAACTGCTCTTCACCGCGCCCAGGTTCGCCGACTACACCGCCCACCTGTCCGGGGAGGCCGCCGTATGACCGGCCAGGACCTCGCACTCGAGGACTGCACGACCCACGGGACGTTCCCGCTCGTGGTGAGCGCCGCCGGCGTCCGGGACGCCCAGGGCTGGGCCACGGCGCACGCCGAACCGCTGCGGGCGGCACTGCACCGGCACGGAGCACTGATCCTGCGCGGCTTCCCGGTGCCCGACGAGGGCGCCTTCCAGGACGTCGTCGGCGCCCTGAGCGGCGGCACCTGGGCCGAGTACCAGGAACGCGCCACGCCCCGCTCGCACGTGACGGGCGCGGTGTTCACCTCCACCGAGTACCCGCCCGACCGCTCGATCTTCGTGCACAACGAGAGCTCCCACGTGCTGCGCTGGCCGCGCCGCCTGTACTTCTGGTGCGGCACCCCCGCGGCCGAGGGCGGGGAGACCCCGGTGTGCGACACCCGGCGCGTGTACCGCGGGCTGGACCCGGCACTGCGGGAGCGGTTCACCACCGAAGGCTGGATCTACCAGCGCACCTTCGGCACCGGCATCGGCTTCAGCTGGCAGTCCGTGTACGGCGTGGACACCTTCGCCGAGCTGGAGGAGTACTGCGCCCGCAACCACGCGGCCCTGCGCCGCGACGGCGACACGGTCCAGGTCCGCTACCGCCGCTGGGCGGCCGTACGGCACCCCGACACCGGCGAGGACAGCTGGTTCAACCACGGTGTCTTCTTCAACCGCTGGAACCTCGAACCGGAGCTGCAGGAGTTCGCCGAGGAACTGGGCGAGTCGGCGCTGCCGTACAACACACTGCACGGGGACGGCACCCCCATCGACCGCGAGGTGATCGAGGAGATCCGGGCGGCCTACGACGCGGCGACGGTCGCCGAGCCGTACCGGGCCGGTGACGTCATGGTCGTCGACAACATCGCCGTCGCCCACGGCCGCAGGCCCTACCGGGGCGCCCGGCGCATCCTGGTCACGATGACCGACCCCACCGACGGCACGGAATTCGCGCCTCCGGACGTGGTGGCCACGCCCGGCTGGTAGAACGTCCGGGAACCGGTGCGGGCCCGCGCGGGGCCCGCACCCTCAGGAGCGAGCACCGAAGGAAGCAACTCTCGTGAACATCGTGCTGTACGCGGTCATCGTGCTCTTCTGGGGCACCACCTGGATCGGCATCAAACTCCAGCTCGGCAGCGTGGACCCGGCCGTGTCGGTCGCCTACCGCTTCCTGCTGGCCGCCGTCTGCATGTTCGTCTGGACCGGCGTACGCAAGCTGCCCATGCGCTTCCCCTTACGCAGCCATCTCCGGCTCGCGCTGGTCGGGTTGCTCATGTACTCCAGCAACTACGTGCTCTTCTACTACTGTTCCGAACACCTGGTCTCCGGCCTGGTGTCGATCATCTTCTGCCTGTCGGTCGGCTTCAACATCCTCAACGGCCGCCTCTTCCTCAAGCGGCCCGTCTCGCGCACCGTGGTCCTCGGCTCGCTCGCCGGAGTGCTGGGCCTCGCCCTGGTGTTCGGCAACGACATCACGCACACCAAGGCCTCCTCGGAGCTGCTGACCGGTGTCCTCCTCGGCCTCGGCGCGACCCTGCTGTTCTCCCTGGGGAACATCACCTCCTCCTGGAACCAGAGCGCGGGCGGCCTGCCGATCGTGCAGTCCACCGCCTGGAGCATGCTGTACGGCGGGGTGTTCACCTCCCTCGGCTGCCTGGCCGCCGGGAACTCCTTCACCGTCGAGCCCTCGTTCCGCTACCTGGCGGGGCTGGTGTACCTGTCCGTGTGCGGCTCGGCGATCGCCTTCGTCACCTATCTGACGCTGCTGTCCCGGATCGGACCGGACCGCGCCGCCTTCGCCACCGTGGCCTTCCCCATCGTCTCCCTCTCCCTGTCCACGGTCTTCGAGGACTACCGGTGGAGCGCCCTCGCCGTGCTCGGCGTGCTGGTCGTCCTGGCGGCCAACGCGGCCATCCTCGCCGGTCCCAGACTGCGCCGGCTGCTGGGCGGGACGGCCCCGGGCGGGACGGCCGAGACGACCGCGGAACCCCGGCCGGTACCGGAGAGCGGACCGCGCCGTGGCTGAGCCGCCGGCCACACCCCCGGACAGCGCGGCGCACACGGGAGGCGCGCCCTCGGACAGCGCGGCACACACGGGCGGCACGCACGCGGGTCTCCCGCCCCAAGGCCGTTACTACCTGCTCCCCTACGCGGGCGGGGGCCCCGCGGCCTACCGTCCGCTGACCGACCACTGGGCGGCCCGCCCGGACCACTCGCCCGCGGTGGTGCCGCTCGCCTGGCGGTCCGGGACGTATCTCGGCACGGGCGGACTGCGCGCCCTCGCGGACGACCTGGCCGGCCGTGTCGCCGCGGACCTTCGGCTTCGACCCGGGCTCCGTTACGGCCTGTTCGGGCACAGCATGGGCGCGCTGGTCGCCTACGAGACGGCCGTCGCGCTCGCCCGCCTCGACTGCCCGGCGCCCGCGGTCCTCGCCGTGTCGGGGCGGGTGGCGCCGCAGTACGGCTACCGGGCCGCCGTCGACCCCCAGGAGCCGGAGAGCACCGCCGAGTACCTGCGTTCCTGCGGCGGCGCGCTCGCCGAGGCCGCCGCGGACCCCGAGTTCGTCGAGCTCGTGCGGGAACGGCTGCGGGACGACGTCCTGCTCGGTGCCGGGCACACGCACCGGGAGCGGCCGCCGCTGCCGGTGCCCGTCGTCGCGTTCGGCGGACGCGACGACCCGCTCGCGGCGCACGCGGAGATGGCGGGGTGGCTGCGGCACGGCGCGGACTCCGGGCGGCTGTGGCTCTTCCCGGGCGGCCACTGGTTCCTGTGGGACCACGTTCCGGCCGTGGCGGCCAGGCTGGAAGAGGCCCTGCGAGCCGCACCGGCCACGGCGAGCGCGCCCACACACGGCGAAACGGCGAAAAGTCCTGCGGAATACCGGGATTCGTTTCCCGAAGGTAACCGTGCGTAATGCGAACGCAATGCGGATTCTTCGATTCCACCCGTCGCCCACCGGCGCACCACCCACCTCGGAGATCCCCCCGGCCGCCTGCGACAACAGAGTCGAGTCATTACCAAAACCCCTGAGACACCTGAAACGATCATGGTGGGTCCTGCGGGTTCTCAACATGCGGACAGGGCGAATCGACGTGAATTCCGTCGTTCCCCCCACGAGGTACCGCTCTGCATTACCTCGTGTCATAACAAGAACGTCACAGCATTGCGCAGACTCTCCTCCACGTTCCCCGCACACGCTTAGAGTCACGGCCAGTCACCGCGCCCACCAGAATCTCAACTTCGGCCTGGCGCGCGGCTCGACCGTTTCCACGGGGAGGCGGTTGTCCAGGGAAAGGACTGATCGTGCGTCAACGTTCGCTCATCGCCATCACCGCCGCTCTGGCCGCGGGAGCACTTACCCTCACCGCCTGCGGCTCGCGCGACAGTGGCGACAAGGACTCGCAGTCCGGCGGCACCACCGTCACCATCGGCGTCGATGCCCCCCTCACGGGCGACCTCTCCGCGATCGGCCTCGGCATCAAGAACTCCGTCGACCTCGCCGTCAAGCAGGCCAACAAGCAGAAGACCGTCGACGGCATCACCTTCAAGACGGAGGCCCTCGACGACCAGGGCCAGCCGTCCGCCGGCCAGCAGAACGCCACCAAGCTCGCCGGTGACAACGGCGTCTACGGCGTCGTCGGCCCGCTGAACTCCTCCGTCGCCCAGTCGATGCAGAAGGTCTTCGACAACGCCAAGCTGGTCGAGGTCTCCCCGGCCAACACCAACCCCAGCCTGACCCAGGGCGACAACTGGGCCACCACCAAGGCGCGCGCGTACAAGTCGTACTTCCGCACCGCCACCACCGACGCCATCCAGGGCCCGTTCGCCGCCGAGTACGTCTACGGCAAGGCGAAGCTGAAGAAGGCCTTCGTCATCGACGACAAGAAGACCTACGGCGCCGGCCTCGCCGCCACCTTCACCGCCAAGTTCAAGGAACTCGGCGGCAAGGTCGTCGGCACCGAGCACATCAACCCCGACGCCAAGGACTACTCCGCCGTCGCCACCAAGGTGAAGAACTCCGGCGCCGACGTCGTCTACTACGGCGGCGAGTACCCGCAGGCCGGCCCGCTCGCCAAGCAGTTCAAGGGCGCCGGCGCCAAGATCCCCCTGGTCGGCGGCGACGCCGTCTACGACCCGACCTACATCAAGCTCGCCGGCCCCGCCAGCAACGGCGACCTCACCACCTCCGTCGGCGCCCCGCTCGACACCCTGCCCTCCGCCAAGGCCTTCCTCGACAACTACAAGGCCGGCGGCTACACCGAGGCCTACGGCGCCTACGGCGGCTACGCCTACGACTCCGCCTGGGCCATCATCCAGGCCATCAAGAAGACCGTCGAGGACAACGACGGCAAGCTCCCCTCCGACGCCCGCGCCAAGATCACCGAGGCCATGCAGGGAGTCTCCTTCGACGGCGTGACCGGCAAGGTCGCCTTCGACGAGTTCGGTGACACCACCAACAAGCAGCTCACCGTGTACTCGGTCAAGGACGGCGCCTGGACCACCGTGACCTCCGGCACCTACAACGGCGGCTGAGGCCCGGCCCACTCCCGCACCACCACCGAGCCGCGCGGGGCGCTGTTCCACAAGCGCCCCGCGCGCACTCGCATCCGGACATCCGGGCACATCCGTCAACATCCGAAAGTCTCGGAGGACTTGCGGTGAACGAACTGCCGCAGCAGCTGGTCAACGGCCTGCTTCTGGGAGCCATGTACGGGCTGGTCGCCATCGGTTACACCATGGTCTACGGCATCGTCCAGCTCATCAACTTCGCCCATGGCGAGATCTTCATGACCGGCGCCTTCGGCGCCCTCACCGTCTACCTGTACGTACTGCCGGACGGCACGTCCATGTGGATCGCCCTGCCCCTCATGCTGCTCGGCGGCATCATCGTCTCCGTCCTCATCGCCGTAGGGGCGGAACGGTTCGCCTATCGCCCCCTGCGCAGCGCACCCCGCCTGGCCCCCCTCATCACGGCCATCGGCCTCTCCCTCGCCCTCCAGCAGGCCGTCTGGGCCTGGTACCCCGACGCCAAGTCCGCCATCACCTTCCCCCAGATCGACGGCGGCCCCTTCCACGTCGGCAGCGTCACCATCCAGACCGGCGACATCTTCCTGATGATCGCCGCCCCCATCAGCATGGCCGTCCTCGCCTACTTCGTCATGAAGACCCGCACCGGACGCGGCATGCAGGCCACCGCCCAGGACCCCGACACGGCCAAGCTCATGGGCATCAACACCGACCGCATCATCGTGGTCGCCTTCGCCCTCGGCGCCGCCTTCGCCGCCGTCGGCGGCGTCGCGGACGGCCTCAAGTACGGCCAGATCGACTTCAAGATCGGCTTCATCCTCGGCCTCAAGGCCTTCACCGCGGCCGTCCTCGGCGGCATCGGCAACATCTACGGCGCCATGCTCGGCGGCATCGCCCTCGGCGTCGCCGAGACCCTCGCCACCGCCTACATCGCCGACCTCCCCGGCATGGACAAATTCGGCAGCCAGTCCTGGGCCGACGTCTGGGCCTTCGTACTTCTCATCCTCGTACTGCTGTTCAGGCCCCAGGGCCTGCTCGGCGAACGCGTCGCGGACAGGGCGTGACACCGATGACCACACAGACCACCACCCCCGAAACCCCCACCGCCGCGACCACGGCCGGCCTCATCGGCATCCCGCCGCACATCGGCCGCGCCCTCGCCACCGCCGGCGGCGGCCTCACCGTCGTCTCCACCTTCCTCGCCTGGACCTGGACCCAGGCCTTCCCCGGCGACCTCACCGTCTACGGCTACCCCGGCGGCCTCCAGGTCCTCGTCCTCATCGGCGGCATCCTCACCACCCTCCTCGGCCTCGCCTCCTACCAGGTCAAGGGCCTGCACCGGCTCGCCCCCGCCGGAGCCGACGCCGCACTGAAGTTCGCGGCCCTCGCCACCTTCGCCACCGCCTGGTACACCGTCCTCGCCATCAGCTACGAACTCGGCGGACTCGTCAACCTCGAACCCGGCGCCTACATCGCCGCCGCCGCCACCCTCGCAGCGTTCACCGGCGCCCTCGCCCTGCCCTTCAAGCGGCCCCAGCCCGAACCCATCGACCCCGACGACACCGGCTGGGAGAAGTTCAAGCACGACGCCGCCCACCGCTGGGAAACCGTCAAGGCCGCCTTCTCCGCCGAAGCCCCCCGCCCCGTCGCCACACTCCCCGCCTACGCCGAGATCCTCATCATCGTCGGCATCATGGCCATCGCCCTGACCGTCTTCACCTACGGCATCGGCACCGAGTACGACGAGCTCTTCATCGGCTTCCTGCTGACCGCCGGCTTCGGCTTCGCCGCACTCAACAAGTCCGGCCTCATCGCCCACGCCTCCCAGATCACCAGCCGCCACCAGAACATCACCGTCTGCGGCGCCTTCGTGACAGCGGCCCTCTTCCCCTTCACCCAGACCAACGACCAGTACGCCACCCTCGGCGTCTACATCCTCATCTTCGCCACCGTCGCACTCGGCCTCAACATCGTCGTCGGCCTCGCCGGACTCCTCGACCTCGGCTACGTCGCCTTCCTCGGCGTCGGCGCCTACGCCGCCTCCCTCGTCTCCGGCTCCCCCAGCTCCCCCTTCCACGTCCACTTCCCCTTCTGGGCCGCCGCCCTCGTCGGCGCCGCCGCCTCCCTCGTCTTCGGCGTCCTCATCGGCGCCCCCACCCTCCGACTGCGCGGCGACTACCTCGCCATCGTCACCCTCGGCTTCGGAGAGATCTTCCGCATCACCGCCAACAACCTCGACGGCACCAGCGGACCCGACCTCACCAACGGCTCCAACGGCGTCTCCTCCATCCCCGACCTCGACATCCTCGGCCTCGACCTCGGCGCCCAGCACGACATCGCCGGCTTCACCATCGGCCGCTTCGCCAACTACTTCTTCCTCATGCTCATCATCACGGCCGTCGTCGTCCTCGTCTTCCGACGCAGCGGCGACTCCCGCATCGGCCGAGCCTGGGTAGCCATCCGCGAAGACGAGACCGCAGCCCTCGCCATGGGCATCAACGGCTTCCGCGTCAAACTCATCGCCTTCGCCGTCGGCGCCTCCCTCGCCGGACTCGCCGGCACCGTCCAGGCCCACGTCACCTACACCGTGACCCCCGAGCAGTACCTCTTCGCCGGCCCCATCCCGCCCAACTCCGCCTTCCTCCTCGCCGCAGTCGTCCTCGGCGGCATGGGCACCATCGGCGGCCCCCTCATCGGCGCCTCCCTGCTCTTCCTCATCCCCAACAAGCTGCAGTTCCTCGGCGACTACCAGCTCTTCGCCTTCGGCGTCGCCCTCATCCTCCTCATGCGCTTCCGCCCCGAAGGCCTCGTCCCCAACAGGCGCAACCAGCTGGAGTTCCACGAAGAAGCCGAAGCACCCGCAGTCCTCAGCAAGGCAGGGGCCTGACCACCATGACCACCGACACCACCACCACACAGGACACCGCCCCCGGCGAAACCGTCCTCGACGCACGCGGCGTCACCATGCGCTTCGGCGGCCTCACCGCCGTCCGCGACGTCGACCTCACCGTCAACAGCGGCGAGATCGTCGGCCTCATCGGCCCCAACGGCGCCGGCAAGACCACCTTCTTCAACTGCCTCACCGGCCTCTACATCCCCACCGAAGGCGAAGTCCGCTACAAAGACGCCGTCCTGCCCCCCAAGTCCTTCAAGGTCACCGCAGCCGGCATCGCCCGCACCTTCCAGAACATCCGCCTCTTCGCCAACATGACGGTCCTCGAGAACGTCCTCGTCGGCCGCCACACCCGCACCAAAGAAGGCTTCTGGTCCGCCGTCCTGCGCCTGCCCAGCTTCCACCGCGCCGAAAAAGCCTCCCGCGAACGCGCCATGGAACTCCTGGAGTTCGTCGGCCTGGAAAACAAGGCCGACCACCTCGCCCGCAACCTGCCCTACGGCGAACAGCGCAAGCTGGAAATCGCCCGCGCACTGGCCAGCGAACCCGGCCTGCTGCTCCTCGACGAACCCACGGCCGGCATGAACCCCCAGGAGACCCGGGCCACCGAGGAACTCGTCTTCGCCATCCGCGACATGGGCATCGCCGTCCTCGTCATCGAGCACGACATGCGCTTCATCTTCAACCTCTGCGACCGCGTCGCCGTCCTCGTCCAGGGCGAAAAACTCCTCGAAGGCGACAGCGCGACCGTCCAGGGCGACGAACGAGTCATCGCCGCCTACCTCGGCGAACCCTTCGAGAACGCCCCCGGCGCAGAGGAAGCCGCAGAGGTCGAAGCAGCCGAAGCGGGAGCCGCCCGAACCGACGCCGAAACCGACGCCGAAACCGACGCCGAGGCCGCCGACGAGGCCGGCACCGAAGCCCAGGCCGACACCGACGCCACCACCGAGGCCGACCCCGAGCCCGCCGACACCGAGCCCGCACCCACGACCGACGCCGCGCCCACGACGGACGACACACCCGCCACGGACGCCACGCCCGGCACGGACACCGCCGGCAAGGAGAACGACCGATGACCGCACTGCTCGAAGTCGAAGACCTCCGAGTCGCCTACGGCAAGATCGAAGCCGTCAAAGGCATCTCCTTCAAGGTCGAAGCCGGCGAGGTCGTCACCCTGATCGGCACCAACGGCGCCGGCAAAACCACCACCCTGCGCACCCTCTCCGGCCTCCTCAAGCCCGTCGGCGGCCAGATCAGGTTCAACGGCAAGTCACTCAAGAAGACCCCCGCCCACCACATCGTCCAACTCGGACTCGCACACTCCCCCGAAGGCCGGCACATCTTCCCGCGCATGACCATCGAGGACAACCTCCGCCTCGGCGCCTTCCTGCGCAGCGACAGAGCCGGCATCGAAAAAGACATCCAGCGCGCCTACGACCTCTTCGCCATCCTCGGCCAACGCCGCAAGCAGGCCGCGGGCACCCTCTCCGGCGGAGAACAGCAGATGCTCGCCATGGGCCGCGCCCTGATGTCCCAGCCCAAACTGCTCATGCTCGACGAACCCTCCATGGGCCTCTCCCCGATCATGATGCAGAAGATCATGGCGACCATCGCCGAGCTGAAGTCCCAGGGCACCACCATCCTGCTCGTCGAACAGAACGCCCAGGCCGCCCTCTCGCTCGCCGACCACGGCCACGTCATGGAAATCGGCAAGATCGTCCTCTCCGGCAGCGGACAGGACCTCCTCCACGACGAATCCGTCCGCAAGGCCTACCTCGGCGAGGACTGACACGGCCACGGCCATGGATTCGGATACGACGGAGGCCCGCGCCCCCACACAGGGGACGCGGGCCTCGTCGTACACACACACCGGATCCGGCGCTCAGCCCTTCTTGGCCTTCTTCTCCTGCGCGTCCGCGATGACCGCCTCCGCGACCTGCTGCATCGACATCCGGCGATCCATCGACGTCTTCTGGATCCAGCGGAACGCCGCCGGCTCCGTCAGCCCGTACTCCGTCTGCAGGATCGACTTCGCCCGGTCCACCAGCTTGCGCGTCTCCAGCCGCAACGAGAGATCCGCGACCTCCTGCTCCAACTGCTTCAGCTCCGCGAACCGCGACACGGCCATCTCGATGGCCGGAACCACGTCACTCTTGCTGAACGGCTTCACCAGGTACGCCATGGCACCGGCGTCCCGGGCCCGCTCGACCAGATCACGCTGCGAGAAGGCGGTGAGCATGAGCACCGGGGCGATCGACTCCTCGGCGATCTTCTCCGCCGCCGAGATGCCGTCGAGCTTCGGCATCTTCACATCGAGGATCACCAGGTCCGGCTTGTGCTCCCGCGCCAGCTCCACGGCCTCCTCCCCGTCCCCGGCCTCGCCGACGACGGAGTACCCCTCCTCCTCCAGCATTTCCTTCAGGTCGAGCCGGATCAGCGCCTCGTCCTCGGCGATGACGACACGGGTCGTCAGCGGAGGCACGTGCGACTTGTCGTCGTCGGGCGCGTCTTCGGGCTGGGGCGACTCGGGGGCGGTCACGGAGGCGGCTCCTTGTTCAGGCAGGGGTCTGACAAGAGCCTACCTAGCTGCGGTAAAGTGGGGGCACGGCGGGTGACCGCCAACCTTCATTTTACAGGAAGCCCCGGTAGTCCAGCGGAAGAGACACGGTGCTCAAACCACCGACAGCGTGGGTTCGAATCCCACCCGGGGCACTTTTCCTTCGATTCCAAGGTCACGATTAAGCGGATGTGCACGTTCTCGTGAACATCCGCTTAATGCTGCGTGTCGCCGCGATCACTCTCACAGAGTGGCCGCATGTACGACATCAGTACACGTAAACGAGCGCTGGCACTGGTCGCCCAGGGGCGCAGTCTGAACTCCGTCAGCAAGGAGACGGGAATCTCCCGGAGCGCAATCCGCTCCTGGCAAACCCGCATCAGTCCGCTGCCGCGCATGCAGCTCACGCCGTGCTCGATGTGCGGGCCGTCGGCCGAACCGCCTGCGGACAAGGCGTCATACAGCTACCTCCTCGGCCTCTACCTCGGTGACGGATGTATCAGCCCCGCGAAAGCCGGCTACTTCCTCCGCATCGCATGCGCCGATGCGTGGCCCGGCCTCATCGATGCCTGCGCCGCCGCGATCGAAGCCGTGAATTCCGGCAAGAAGGCCAGTCGGGTCCAAGCGGTCGGCTACACCTCTGTGGTCGGCTACAGCCGTCACTGGCCCTGCCTCTTCCCTCAGCACGGGCCTGGCAAGAAGCACACCCGCAACATCACGCTCAAACCCTGGCAGCGGGAAATCGTCGACGCTCATCCTTGGGAGTTCATCCGCGGCCTCATCCACTCCGACGGCTGCCGGATCACCAACTGGACGACCCGGATCATCGGTGGCGAGCGCAAGCGCTACGAATACCCGCGCTACTTCTTCACCAACCTGTCGGTGGACATCACGGGACTCTTCACCAGTGCACTGGACAGGGTCCACGTCGAATGGAAGCACGCGAACCGCCGGAACATCTCCGTCGCCCGCAAAGCCTCCGTAGCCCTCATGGACGCCCACGTAGGCCCCAAATACTGACCCCCGCTACTTCGGGCTGTCGTCCTCGCCGACGTGATGGACGCGGACCATGTTCGTGGCGCCGGACACCCCTGGAGGGGAGCCTGCCGTGATCACGACGGCGTCACCCCTCTCGCAGCGGCCGTAGCGGAGCAGCAGTTCGTCCACCTGGTCGACCATCGCGTCCGTGGAGTCCACGTGGGGTCCCAGGAACGTTTCGACACCCCAGGTGAGGCTGAGCCGGGAGCGGGTGGCCTGCTCGGGGGTGAAGGCGAGGAGGGGGATCGGGGAGCGGTAGCGGGAGAGGCGGCGGGCGGTGTCGCCGGACTGGGTGAAGGCGACGAGGAACTTCGCGCCGAGGAAGTCGCCCATCTCGGCGGCGGCTCTGGCGACGGCGCCGCCCTGGGTGCGGGGTTTGTTGCGGTCGGTCAGTGGGGGGAGGCCTTTGGTGAGGATGTCTTCCTCGGCTGCTGTGACGATCTTCGACATGGTGCGGACGGTTTCGACGGGGTGTTTGCCGACGCTGGTCTCGCCGGAGAGCATCACGGCGTCGGTGCCGTCGATGACGGCGTTGGCGACGTCGGAGGCTTCGGCGCGGGTGGGGCGGGAGTTGTCGATCATCGAGTCGAGCATTTGGGTGGCGACGATGACGGGTTTGGCGTTGCGTTTGGCGAGTTTGATGGCGCGTTTTTGGACGATGGGGACTTGTTCGAGGGGCATTTCCACGCCGAGGTCGCCGCGGGCGATCATGATGCCGTCGAAGGCTGCGACGATGTCGTCGATGTTGTCGACGGCCTGGGGTTTTTCGATTTTGGCGATGACGGGGAGGCGTCGGCCTTGTTCGTCCATGATGCGGTGGACGGGGGTGATGTCGTTTCCGCTGCGGACGAAGGAGAGGGCGATGGTGTCGAAGCCGGTGTGCAGGGCCCAGCGGAGGTCGTCCTCGTCTTTGGTGGAGAGGGCGGGGACGGAGACGGCGGCGCCGGGGAGGTTGAGGCCTTTGTGGTCGGAGACGATGCCGCCTTCGATGACGCGGGTGCGGATGCGGGGGCCGTCGATGGTGGTGACTTCGAGGCAGACTTTGCCGTCGTCGACGAGGATGCGTTCGCCTGGGGTGACGTCGGCGGCGAGGCCGGCGTAGGTGGTGCCGCATTGGTGGCGGTCGCCTTGGGCGCCGTCTTCGACGGTGATGGTGAAGGTGTCTGCGGGTTCAAGGAGTACGGGGCCTTCGGTGAAGCGGCCGAGGCGGATCTTCGGGCCTTGAAGGTCGGCGAGGATTCCGACGCTGCGGCCGGTTTCGTCGGCGGCTTTGCGTACGCGCTGGTACCGCTCCTCGTGTTCGGCGTGGGTGCCGTGGCTGAGGTTGAAGCGGGCGACGTCCATTCCGGCTTCGACGAGTGCTTTGATCTGGTCGTACGTGTCGGTGGCGGGTCCCAGTGTGCAGACGATTTTCGCTCGGCGCATGTTTTGAGCCTAGGCCTTACCGGTGGGTAGAGAATCCGGGCCGGGTGGCTGCTCAAGGTCCTTTAGGTAAAGGCTTGTTGACAAGTGTTGAATTGTGCGGCGGCCCGCTCCTTTGAGCGATTTTCGGCTCGGCTTTCGGTCGGCTTTCGGCTTCGCTCTCGGCTCGGCTTTCGGCTCGGCTTTCGGCTCGGTTTCCGGCTCTGCGGGGGTGGTGTGGTCACAGGTTCGGGGGTCGCATGGTGAATCGCGCGCTGACCTGTGCGCTCACGCGCAGGCGCGGGGGTTCGAGGTCGAGGGGTTCGGCGGGGCCTCCGGGTTCGGCGGGGCCGTTCAGGGGGGCCCGGCGAGCGGCGCGTCCGTAGGCCGCGTGGGCCGGGCGGCCGGGTTCTGTTCCGGTGTCGGTGAGTTCGATGAGTGCGGCGATCGTGGTGCCCAGGGATTCGGCGTATTCGCGGGCTCGCTGGAGGGCGTCGGCGACGGCGCGTTGCCGGGCCTGGGTGTGTATGGGTGAGCCGGGGCGCAGGGACCACCAGGGGCCGTCGACGCGGGTGAGTTCCTGGTCGGCGAGGCGGGTGGTGAGTTCGCCGAGGGCGGTGAAGTCGGTGAGTTCGGCGCTGAGGTGGACGTGGCCGAGGTAGGCGCGGACGCGTTCGCCGCGGCCGTGTTCGGAGAGTTCCGGGGTGAGGGTGAGGGTGCCGGTGGACACGTGGGTGACGGCCTGGTCGTAGGACTTGATCAGGTCGAGGGCGGTGGTGTTGCGGCGGGTGAGGTCGTCGAGGGTGGTGCGGCGGTCGCGGCCGCGGGCGGTGACGGTGACGCTGATTCGTGCGAGTTCGGGTTCGGCGTCGAGTTCGGCGTGGCCGCGGGTGGTGAGGAGGGGGGCGTCGGGGGTGCCGTGGGCGGGGGTCGGCGCGGTTGTCATGCGCGTCACTCTGCCATGGGGTCGGTGGGCTCGGTGCTGTCTGTGGGGGGGGCGGTTCGGGCGGGGGCCGTAAGGGGTGCGGGGGTTGCGGGCGGCGGTGCGTGGGGGGCTGTCCGGTAGGGGCTTGGTGGGGTCCGGCACCGCCGTCTTCGTGTTTTTCGTTGTTCTGGGTGTGTGTCACCTGCTGTCGGTGAGTGGGGTGAGTTGTCTGGCTTGGCGGGCTTCGGGGACTCGGGGGGTGGGTTGTTGGAGTCCGAAGGTGGTGAAGGCGGTTCGGGTGGGGAGGGGGTAGGGCTCGTTTCCGGTGAGGGTGTTGAGGATGGTGGCGCTGCGCCAGGCGGCGAGGCCGAGGTCGGGGGCGCCGACGCCGTGGGTGTGGAGTTCGGCGTTCTGGACGTAGATGTTGCAGCCGGTGCTGGTGATGGTGGGGTCGAGGACGAGTCGGAACTCTTCGTCGATGCGGGGGCGTTCGCTGTTGTCGCGGCGGAGGTAGGGGTCGAGTCCGGCGAGGAGTGGGCCGAAGGGGCGTTGGTGGTGGCCGGTGGCGAGGACGACGGCGTCGGTGGTGAGGCGGGAGCGGCTGCCTTGCTGGAGGTGTTCGAGGTGGAGTTCGACTTTGGTGGTGGCGAGGCGGCCTGCGGTGCGGACGCGGACGCCGGGGGTGAGGACGGCGTCGGGCCAGCCGCCGTGGAGGGTGCGGCGGTAGAGCTCGTCGTGGATGGCGGCGAGGGTGCGGGCGTCGATGCCTTTGTGCAGTTGCCACTGGGCGGTGATGAGGCGGTCGCGGACGGGTTCGGTGAGGGCGTGGAAGTAGCGGGTGTGGTCGGGGGTGAAGTGTTCGAGGCCGAGTTTGGAGTACTCCATGGGGGCGAAGGCGGTGGTGCGGCCGATCCAGTGGAGTTTTTCCTGGCCGGCGGGGCGGTGGCGGAGCAGGTCGAGGAAGATCTCGGCGCCGGATTGTCCTGAGCCGACGACGGTGACGTGGTCGGCGGTGAGGAGGGTGGTGCGGTGGTCGAGGTAGTCGGTGGCGTGGATGACGGGGACGCCGGGGGTGTCGGCGAGGGGTTTGAGGGGTTCGGGGATGTGGGGGGTGGTGCCGATGCCGAGGGCGATGTTGCGGGTGTAGGTGCGGCCGAGGGCTGTGGCTTCGCCGTCGGTGTCGAGTTGGGTGTAGTCGACTTCGAAGAGGGTGCGTTCGGGGTTCCAGCGGATGGCGTCGACCTGGTGGTGGAAGCGGAGGGCGGGGAGGTGGTGGGAGACCCAGCGGCAGTAGGCGTCGTATTCGGCGCGTTGGATGTGGAGGTGTTCGGCGAAGTAGAAGGGGAAGAGGCGTTCGCGGGTTTTGAGGTAGTTGAGGAAGCTCCAGGGGTTGGTGGGGTCGGCGAGGGTGACGAGGTCGGCGAGGAAGGGGACTTGGATGGTGGCGCCGTCGATGAGGAGGCCGGGGTGCCAGTGGAAGTCGGGGCGTTGTTCGTAGAAGACGGTGTCGAGGGTGAGGGGGTGGGCGAGGGCGGCGAGGGAGAGGTTGCAGGGGCCGATGCCGATGCCGACGAGGTCGCGGGGGGTGTCGGGCTGGTGGTGTGGGGGGTGGGTCATGCGGGGGTGTGTCCTTCGACGAGTTCGAGCAGGTGTGCGAGGTCGTCCGGTCGGGTGTGGGGGTTGAGGAGGGTGGCTTTGAGCCAGAGGCGGTCGTCGAGCCGGGCTCGGCCGAGGACGGCTCGGCCGTTGTGGAGGAGTGTGCGGCGTATCGCGGCGACGGTGGTGTCGTCGGCGCCGGTGGGCCGGAAGAGGACGGTGGTGAGGGTGGGTTCGCGGTAGAGCTCGAGGCGGGGGTGGTTCTGGACGAGGGTGGCGAGGTGGTGGGCGTGGGCGCAGATCTGGTCGATGAGGGTGGTGAGGCCGTTGCGGCCGAGGGTTTTGAGGGTGACGGCGATCTTGAGGACGTCGGGTCGGCGGGTGGTGCGTAGGGAGCGGTGGAGGAGGTCGGGGAGGCCTGCTTCGGTGTCGTCGTCGGCGTTGAGGTAGTCGGCGCGTTGGTGCAGGGCGGTGAGTTCGTGGGGGTGGGCGACGGCGAGGAGGCCGGCGGCGACGGGTTGCCAGCCGATTTTGTGCAGGTCGAGGGTGACGGTGTGGGCGGCTTGGAGTCCGGCGAGGTGGTGGCGGTGGTCGTTGCTGAGGGCGAGGCTTCCGCCGTAGGCGGCGTCGATGTGCAGGCGGGCGTGGTGGGTGGCGCAGACGGCGGCGATCTGGGGCAGGGGGTCGATGAGTCCGGCGTCGGTGGTGCCTGCGGTGGCGGCGACGAGGTGGGGGCCGGGGTGTGTGGTGAGGGCGGTGTCGAGGGTGGTGGGGTCGAGGGTGCCGTCGGGGGTGGGGAGGATGACGGGGTCGGGGAGGCCGAGGAGCCAGGCGGCGCGGGGCAGGGAGTGGTGGGCGTTGGCGCCGCAGACGAGTCGGAGGGTGGCGTTGTGGGTTTCGCGGGCGAGGAGCAGGGCGAGTTGATTGGACTCGGTGCCGCCGGTGGTGATGAGGGCGTCGGTGAGGCCGATCTCGTGGGCGAGGGCGCGGGTGACCTGGGTTTCGAGGGCGGAGGCGGCGGGGGCTTGGTCCCAGGAGTCGAGGGAGGGGTTGAGGGCGGCGGCGGCGAGGTCGGCGGCGGTGGCGACGGCGAGGGGTGGGCAGTGCAGGTGGGCGGCGCAGAGGGGGTGGGCGGGGTCTGCGGCGCCTTCGGCGAGGGCGTGGACGAGGGTGCGCAGGGCGTCGGGGTCGCCTTGGTCCGGCAGGAGTTCGCCGAGGGCTTGGGTGATGCGGGTGGTGACGGTTTCGGGTCCGCCGGCCGGCAGTGGTCCGCCTCGGGCGTGTGTGCCGGTGGTGAGTGCGTCGAGGACGGTGTCCAGCAGTGGTCGCAGTGCGTCGGGGCCGTGGGGTCCTGAGGCGAGGGGTGGCGTGCTCATGGGCTCTCCTCCGGGGGCGGGGGCTGGGTTCTGTCGTCGGTCTCCTGTTGTCTGCCCGGTGGGCGGGCTGGGCGGCGTCGGGTGGGTGCGTTCGGCGTGCCGGGCTTCGGCTCTCGTACTGGGTGTACGTGGGTCGGGGCCTGGTGCGGCGGGGGTGCGTGCGTGGCGTCGCGGGGCTGGGGGCGTCTCCCACGCCCTTGGGGCAGTGGGGGGAGGGTGTTCGACGGCGGGGCCCAGGGGTGTCCATGGGGTGTGCGACGGGTGCGGGGTGCGGGGTGCGCGGCTGTTCTTCTGCGGTGGTTTCTGCAGGTGCGGCGGTTTCCGTACGGGTGGTTCCCGCTTGTGGGGGAGGTGGCCGTGCGTCCGGACAGCCCAACGATCGGGACCCGAGGGGGGTACTGCCGTGCGGGGAAACCCGCTCGAAGGGGGCGGGGGGCGCGGCGAGGCCGGTCCGCCGTGGGGTGGGCGGACCGGCCTAGGGTGAGTTGAGCGGGTGGGTGGGGCGGGGTGGGTGTCAGGCGCCTCGTACGCGCAGGGCTCGTGCGAGGTCGTCGAGTTCGTCGCCGAGGGTGCGGCGCAGGGCGGGTACGGGGTCGGCGTCTTCGAGGCAGGCGTGGCCGAGGGCGAGGTGTTCGGTGTCGACGGCGTGGCGGGGGAAGGCCCAGCGGCCGGCGGCCATGGCGATGGCGGGGCCGCGGCGGGCGGCGACGGGGAGCGCGTCCTGGTAGTAGCGGGGTACGTATTCCCGTACGAGGTCGGCTTGTTCGGGTTGCCAGAAGCCCTTGGCGGTGGCGGCGAAGAGGTAGTTGGAGAGGTCGTCGCCGGCGAACATGGCGTTCCAGGCGGCGCGTTTGGCGTCGGGGTCGGGGAGGGCGGCGCGGCAGTGGGCGGCGCCTTCCTGGCCGCTGGCGGAGGGGTCGCGGGTGAGTTCGGCGGCGATGGCGGTTTCGTCGACGGCGCCGAGTACGGCGAGTCGGGCGAGGATGCGCCAGCGCAGTTCGGGGTCGAGTTCGGGGCCGCCGGGGACGGTGCCGTCGGTGAGCCAGGCGGCGATGGTGTCGGGGTGGGCGGCGACGTCGATGAAGTGCCGTACGGCGACCAGGCGCAGGCCGGGGTTGTCGCCGTCCTCGGTGCGGCGCATGAGGTCGCGGCAGAGGTCGCCGAGGGTGGTGAGGGCGGCGGGGCGGTCTTCGGGGGCGAGGTAGCGGTCGGCGATGTGGGTGGAGGCGAAGGCGAGGACGCCCTGGACGAGGGCGAGGTCGGTTTCCAGGGGGAGGTGGGCGCGGGCGGTGTCCAGGTAGGCGGCGGGCGGGAGTTCGCCGTCGCGGACGGCGTCCCTGAGGGCGTTCCAGATGACGGCGCGGGTGAGGGGGTCGGGCAGTGCGGAGAGCCCGGTGCGGATCGCTTCGAAGGAGTCGGTGTCGAAGCGGACCTTGGCGTAGGTGAGGTCGCCGTCGTTGAGCAGGAGGAGTGCGGGGCGTTTGCCGAGGGGTTGGGGGGTGGTCTGGGGGATGTCGAGGTCGATGCGTTCGCGCAGGGTGAGGCGGCCTTCGTCGGTGAGGTCGCGGTCGTAGAGGCCTGCGGTGACGCGGTGCGGGCGGCTGCCGGTGCGGTCGACGGTGAGGGTGCGGGTGCCGTCGGTGGTGTCGGTGGCGGTGATGACGGGGGTGAGGGTGTCGACGCCGGTGGTGCGCAGCCAGGCGTCGGCCCAGGCGTGGACGTCGCGTTCGGTGGCGGCGGCGAGGGAGTCGATGAAGTCGGCGAGGGTGGCGTTGGCGAACCGGTGGCGCTGGAAGTGGATGTTGATGCCGGCGAGGAAGTCCTTCTCGCCGAGCCAGGCGACGAGTTGGCGTAGGGCGGAGGCGCCCTTGGCGTAGGAGATGCCGTCGAAGTTGAGGAGGGCGGAGGCGGTGTCGTCGACGGCTTCGGGGGCGACGGGGTGGGTGGAGGGGCGCTGGTCGGCGTCGTAGCCCCAGGCCTTGCGGGTGACGCCGAACTCGACCCAGGGCTGGGTGAAGCGGGTGGCTTCGAGGGTGGTCTGGTAGCCCATGTACTCGGCGAAGGACTCGTTGAGCCAGATGTCGTCCCACCACTGGAGGGTGACGAGGTCGCCGAACCACATGTGGGCCATCTCGTGGGCGATGACCATGGCGCGGGTCTGGCGTTCGGTGTCGGTGACGGCGGAGCGGTAGACGAAGTCGTCGCGGAAGGTGACGAGGCCGGGGTTCTCCATGGCGCCGGCGTTGAACTCGGGGACGAACGCCTGGTCGTAGGAGTCGAAGGGGTAGGGCTCCTCGAACTTCTCGTGGTAGCGGTCGAAGCAGGCGCGGGTGATGTCGAGGATCTCGTCGGCGTCGGCATCGAGGTGGGGGGCCAGTGAGCGGCGGCAGTGGATGCCGAAGGGCAGGCCGCGGTGTTCGGTGGTGACGGAGTGCCAGGGGCCGGCGGCGACGGCGACGAGGTAGGTGGAGATGAGGGGGGTGGTGGCGGCGCGCCAGCGGCCCTGTCCGAGGTGTTCGGTGACGCCGTTGGCGAGGACGGTCCAGCCTTCGGGGGCGGTCACGGTGAGGTCGAAGACGGCCTTGAGGTCGGGCTGGTCGAAGGCGGCGAAGATGCGCTGGACGTCGTCCATGAACATCTGGGTGTAGACGTAGGTCTCGCCGTCGGTGGGGTCGGTGAAGCGGTGCATGCCTTCGCCGGTGCGGGAGTAGCGCATGGTGGCGTCGACGCGCAGTTCGTGTTCGCCGGGGTCGAGGTTCTTCAGCGGGAGGCGGCCGTCGTGGAGGTCGGCCGGGTCGAGGGGCTGTCCGTCGAGCGTGACGGTGCGCAGCTCGGCCGGCTTCAGCTCGACGAACGTGTCCCCGTCGGCCCGTGCGGTGAACCGGATCTCGGTGCGGGAGTCGAAGGTGTCGTCCCCGGTGGTGAGGTCGAGTTCGACGGAGTAGTGGTGGACGTCGAGGAGCTGTGCTCGGAGCTGCGCTTCGTCGCGCGTGAGTACGGACATGCGAGCCATGCTGCCTGATGGTGTGGGCAGCGGACAGGGGTGGCCCGGTACACGGCTTATGTCCGGTCCCGCGCGTTCTCGGGGCGGGTGGCCGGGCCGGTGGTCGGCCGGTGGCCGGGCCGGCCGCAGGGCCGATGTGGCGGGCCGGCCGTCGGGCTGGCCCCCGGGCCGGCCGTCGGGCCGGCCGTCGGGCCGATGTGGCGGGCCGATGTGGCGGGCCGGTGGGTCAGTCGGTCGGCGCGGGCTGTCCGTTGGCGGTGTCCTCGGCGATGCGCTCGTGGTGCCGGATCACCTCGGCGACGATGAAGTTCAGGAACTTCTCGGCGAAGGCGGGGTCGAGGCGGGCGCTTTCGGCGAGGTCGCGCAGGCGGGCGATCTGGCGGGCCTCGCGCGCGGGGTCGGCGGGCGGGAGCTGGTGGAGGGCCTTGAGGCGGCCGACCTGCTGGGTGGCCTTGAACCGTTCGGCCAGCATGTGGACGACGGCCGCGTCGATGTTGTCGATGCTCGCGCGCAGCCGCTCCAGCTCCTCGCGGACGGCGGGGTCGACGTCACCGGTACCGGTGTTGCTGAGGGTCATGGGCCTCAACCCTAAGGGGCGCGGCGCGTCCGGTTCACCAGGGCGGCGTCTTTCCCGGGCGGGCCGGGGCAGTCATAGAGTGGACGGGGACTCCGGCGTCTTTGGGGGTACGGGTGTGGCGAACGGCGGACCGGTCGAGCACGGCTACCCGCATCTGGAGACGGTGCAAGCCGCCGTCACGGCGCTGTACCGGCGGCTGTCGTACGACGTCGTGCGGACCTTCTCGACCAGTGTGGTCCCAGCCGATGTGGCGTTCTGCGACACGGACGACCTTCATCTGGGTGCGCAGCGGGTGGCCCGTGAGATCGTGGGGCACTTCCGGCTGCCGGACGCGCGGCTGATCGTCGGTTTCCGGGAGATGACCCATGCGGCGAACGTGGAACTGGCCGCGGGTCCCGAGTACTTCGTCGAGCTGAACGACCGGTTCCGTACGCATCGCGGGGACATCGGCGCGGCGCTGGCGCATGAGGTGGCCCATGTCTACCTGCACCGGCTGGGGCTGGCGTTCCCCACGACGGCGGAGAACGAGATCCTCACGGACACGGTGACGGCCTATCTCGGTGCGGGCTGGCTGTTGCTGGACGCCTACCGTGAGCACGGGGGCGCGTCGCAGAAGCTGGGCTATCTCACCCCGGAGGAGTTCGGGTACGTCCTCGCCAAGCGCTCCCTGTTCTTCGGTGAGGATCCTTCTGTGTGGTTCACCAGTCCGCAGGCCTACACGGCGTACGGCAAGGGCATGGACCGGGCCCGGCGGGACGGGCAGCAGCCTCCGCTGACGGCGGCGGGCTGGGCGGGGCGGCGCCGGTACGCCCACGACCGCCGGCGCGCCGCCGACTCCCCGGCGGGTTCCGCGTCCGGTTCCGCGGCCTCGGCGGCCGGTTCCGCCTATGCCTTCTCTTCCGGGCCCGGTGGCCTGCTGCGGGTCACCTTCCCCTGTCCCGTCTGCCACCAGCGGATCAGGGTGCCGGTGAAGGGGCGGGTCCGGGCGAGGTGCGCCCTGTGCCGGACCGTCCTGGAGTGCGACACCTAGGACCGTGACCGCGGACGCGGCGTGCACGGCCTGCACGGAATACGCGGCCGGCACGGGATGCACGGCCTGCACGGGATGCGCGGTCGGCACGGGGGCAGTGGTCGACACGGGGGCAGGTGGCCGGAGGCCCGCCTCTCCCTCCTGTCACCGGGGTTCGATATTTTGTTCGCCGCCGTCCCCCACCGGCTCACCCTGTCCCGTGTCTCGCAACATTCAGAGGAGCCGGCCGTGACCGCCGAGTCCGCCGTGACCACGTGTTTCCGTCATCCCAAGGTGGAGTCGCACGTCCGCTGCACCCGCTGTGACCGCTACATATGCCCCGACTGCATGCGTGAGGCCTCCGTCGGCCACCAGTGCGTGGAGTGCGTGAAGGAGGGGGCGCGGTCGATCCGGCAGGCGCGGACGGCGTTCGGGGGCCGGATCACGACACTGCCGCTGGTGACGTACGTCCTGGTCGGGCTGAACGTGCTCGCCTATCTGGCGCAGCTGGCCCGGCCGTCGGTCACGGACCGGTTCGCGATGCTGGGCGCGGGGCTCAAGGGCCCTGACGGCGGGCACTACTTGTGGCAGTACCCGTACGACCCGGTGCTGCGGCCCGAGGGCCTGGCGGGAGGCGAGTGGGAGCGGTTGCTGACCGGCGCGTTCCTGCACATGCCGCCGACCGAGGGCATCGGGGTGCTGCACATCGTGATGAACATGGCGTCGCTGCTGAGCATCGGCCGGGTGGTGGAGACGCAGTTGGGCCGCGTGCGCTATCTCGCGCTGTACCTGCTGTCGGCGCTCGGCGGTTCGGTCCTCGTGCTGCTGATCGCGCCGGACGAGCTGACGCTCGGCGCGTCCGGGGCCGTGTTCGGTCTGGGTGCCGCCTACTGGGTCATGGGGCGTCGGCTCGGGTACGACATGCGGGCGGTCAACCAGTACATGACGGGCCTGCTGTTGTGGCTGGTGATCTCGGCGTGGATGACGTCCTGGCAGGGGCACCTCGGCGGTCTGCTGGCGGGCGGGGTCGTCACGCTGGCCTACGCCTACGCGCCCCGGGACGGGCGCCGCACGCTGATCCAGGCGGGGGCCTGTGTGGCGCTGCTGGCGCTGTTGCTGGTCCTGGTCTGGGTGAAGGTGTCGGGTTTCACGGGCGGGGCCGTCGCGTAGAGCGTCGCGCGGGGCGGGCGTCCGGTCGGGGGTGTACGACGGCGCCTGCCCGGGCGTCCGGTCGGGGACAGGTGGGCAGGCGCCGTCGGTGTTCCGTCCGTACGCCGTTGTACGGAACGTCTCTTGCCGCCCTGTCAGACCGCCAGGGAGCGGTCGGTGGGGCGGATCGGGGCCGGCAGGTCGCTGGCTCCGGTCAGGTGGCGGTCGACGCCGCGGGCGGCCGAGCGGCCTTCGGCGATCGCCCAGACGATGAGGGACTGGCCGCGTCCGGCGTCGCCGGCGACGTACACGCCGGGGACGCTGGTGCGGAAGTCGGCGTCGCGGGCGATGTTGCCGCGCTCGTCCAGGTCCAGGCCGAACTGCTCGACCAGGCCGTTGTCGCGGTCGGTGCCGGTGAAGCCCATGGCGAGGGTGACCAGCTGGGCCGGGATCCTGCGCTCGGTGCCGGGCTTCTGGGTCAGCTTGCCGTCGACGAACTCGACCTCGGTGAGGTGCAGCGACTGGACGTTGCCGTCCTCGTCGCCCTCGAAGTGGGTGGTGGAGACGGAGTAGACCCGCTCGCCGCCCTCCTCGTGGGCGCTGGTCACCTTGTACAGCATGGGGAAGGTGGGCCAGGGCTGGTTCACCGGGTGCCGCTCGTCGTTCGGGCGGGGCATGATCTCCAGCTGGGTGACGGAGGCCGCGCCCTGGCGGTGGGCGGTGCCCACGCAGTCGGCGCCGGTGTCGCCGCCGCCGATGACGACGACGTGCTTGCCCTCGGCCGAGATGGGCGGGGCCACGTAGTCGCCCTCCTGGACCTTGTTGGCCAGCGGCAGGTACTCCATCGCCTGGTGGATGCCGGACAGCTCGCGCCCGGGGACCGGGAGGTCGCGGGCGGTGGTGGCTCCGACGGCCAGGACCACGGCGTCGTACCGCTTCTTCAGGTCCGTCGCCTTCAGGTCGCGGCCGATCTCGATGCCGGTGCGGAAGCGGGTGCCCTCCGCGCGCATCTGCTCGATGCGGCGGTTGATGTGCCGCTTCTCCATCTTGAACTCGGGGATGCCGTAGCGCAGCAGGCCGCCGACGCGGTCGGCGCGCTCGTAGACGGCGACCGTGTGACCGGCGCGGGTCAGCTGCTGGGCGGCGGCCAGGCCCGCGGGGCCGGAGCCGACGACCGCGACGGTCTTGCCGGACAGCCGCTCGGGGATGCGCGGGGCGACGTCCCCGGTCTCCCACGCCTTGTCGGTGATCGAGACCTCGACGTTCTTGATGGTGACCGCGGGCTGGCTGATGCCGAGCACGCACGCCGACTCGCAGGGGGCGGGGCACAGGCGGCCGGTGAACTCGGGGAAGTTGTTGGTCGCGTGCAGGCGTTCGGAGGCGGCCGCCCAGTCCTCGCGGTAGGCGTAGTCGTTCCACTCGGGGATGAGGTTGCCGAGCGGACAGCCGTTGTGGCAGAAGGGGATGCCGCAGTCCATGCACCGGCCGGCCTGCTTGCTGATGACGGGCAGCAGGGAGCCGGGGACGTAGACCTCGTTCCAGTCCTTGACGCGCTCGGCGACGGGACGGGTCTTGGCGACCTCGCGGCCGTTGTTGAGGAAGCCCTTCGGGTCAGCCATTGATCGCCGCCTCCATCATCTTCTCGGTGATCTCGGTCTCGGAGAGACCGGCTCGCTCGGCGGCGTCCTTGGCGGCGAGCACTGCCTGGTAGGTGCTGGGGATGATCTTGCTGAAGCGCTGCACGGCCGCGTCCCAGTCGGCGAGCAGCTTCTCGGCGACGGTGGAGCCGGTCTCCTCGGCGTGGCGGCGCACCACGTCGTGCAGCCACTGCCGGTCGGTCTCGTCCAGGGTCTGGACGGCCGCGGCGTTGCCGGCGTTGACGTTGTCGCGGTCGAGGTCGATGACGTACGCGATGCCGCCGGACATGCCGGCCGCGAAGTTGCGGCCGGTCGGGCCGAGGACGACCGCGCGGCCGCCGGTCATGTACTCGCAGCCGTGGTCGCCCACGCCTTCGGAGACGACCGTCGCGCCGGAGTTGCGGACGCAGAACCGCTCTCCGGTGCGGCCGCGCAGGAACAGTTCGCCGCCGGTGGCGCCGTAGGCGATGGTGTTGCCCGCGATCGTCGAGTACTCGGCGAGGTGGTCGGCGGCGCGGTCGGGGCGGACGGCGATGCGGCCGCCGGACAGGCCCTTGCCGACGTAGTCGTTGGCGTCGCCCTCCAGGCGCAGGGTGATGCCTCGCGGGAGGAACGCGCCGAAGGACTGGCCGGCGGAGCCGGTGAAGGTGATGTCGATGGTGTCGTCGGGCAGGCCGGCGCCGCCGAACTTCCGGGTCACCTCGTGGCCGAGCATGGTGCCGACCGTGCGGTTGATGTTGCGGATGGCGACCTGGGCGCGCACCGGGTGGGCCTCGGTGGCGTCGGAGGCGGCCAGGGCGTCGGCGGCGAGCTTGATCAGCTCGTTGTCCAGGGCCTTCTCCAGGCCGTGGTCCTGGGAGACGTTCTGGTGGCGGACGGCGCCGGCGGGCAGTTCGGGCACGTGGAGCAGCGGCTCCAGGTCCAGGCCCTGTGCCTTCCAGTGGTCGACGGCGCGGGTCACGTCGAGGACCTCGGCGTGGCCGACGGCCTCCTCGATGGAGCGGAAGCCCAGTTCGGCGAGGAGTTCGCGGACCTCTTCGGCGATGAACCGGAAGAAGTTCACGATGTGCTCGGCCTTGCCGGTGAAGCGTTCGCGCAGGACCGGGTTCTGGGTGGCGATGCCGACCGGGCAGGTGTCCAGGTGGCAGACGCGCATCATGACGCAGCCGGAGACGACGAGCGGCGCGGTGGCGAAGCCGAACTCCTCGGCGCCGAGGAGCGCGGCGATGACGACGTCGCGTCCGGTCTTGAGCTGGCCGTCGGTCTGGACGACGATCCGGTCGCGCAGGCCGTTGAGGAGCAGGGTCTGCTGGGTCTCGGCCAGGCCCAGTTCCCAGGGGCCGCCGGCGTGCTTGAGGCTGGTCAGCGGGGAGGCGCCGGTGCCGCCGTCGTGGCCGGAGATCAGGACGACGTCGGCGTGTGCCTTGGAGACGCCGGCGGCGACCGTGCCGACGCCGACCTCGGACACCAGCTTCACGTGGATGCGGGCGCCGGGGTTGGCGTTCTTGAGGTCGTGGATCAGCTGGGCGAGGTCTTCGATGGAGTAGATGTCGTGGTGCGGCGGTGGGGAGATGAGGCCGACGCCCGGAGTCGAGTGACGCGTCTGGGCGATCCACGGGTAGACCTTGGGGCCGGGCAGCTGGCCGCCTTCGCCTGGCTTGGCGCCCTGGGCCATCTTGATCTGGATGTCGTCCGCGTTGACGAGGTACTCGCTCGTGACGCCGAAGCGGCCGGAGGCGACCTGCTTGATCGCCGAGCGGCGCGCGGGGTCGTAGAGGCGCTCGGGGTCCTCGCCGCCCTCGCCGGTGTTGGACTTGCCGCCCAGCTGGTTCATGGCGATGGCGAGGGTCTCGTGCGCCTCCTGGGAGATGGAGCCGTACGACATGGCGCCGGTCGAGAACCGCTTGACGATCTCGGAGACCGGCTCGACCTCCTCCACCGGGACCGGCTGCCGGCCGGACGTGAGGCCGAACAGGCCGCGCAGCGTCATCAGGCGCTCGGACTGCTCGTTCACGCGTTCGGTGTACTTCTTGAAGATGTCGAAGCGGCCGGAGCGGGTGGAGTGCTGGAGGCGGAAGACCGTCTCCGGGTCGAACAGGTGCGGCTCGCCCTCGCGGCGCCACTGGTACTCGCCGCCGATGTCGAGGGTGCGGTGCGCGGGGGCGATGCCGCTGGCCGGGTAGGCCTTGGCGTGGCGGGCGGCGACCTCGCGGGCGATGACGTCGATGCCGACGCCGCCGATCTTGGTGGTGGTGCCGTTGAAGTACTTCTCGACGAAGGCGCCGTCCAGGCCGACGGCCTCGAAGACCTGGGCGCCGCGGTAGGAGGCGACGGTGGAGATGCCCATCTTCGACATGACCTTCAGGACGCCCTTGCCGAGGGCGTAGATCAGGTTGCGGATGGCCTGCTCGGGTTCGATGCCGCTGATGAAGGTGCCGGCGCGCAGCAGGTCCTCGGCGGACTCCATGGCCAGGTAGGGGTTGACGGCGGCGGCGCCGAAGCCGATGAGCAGGGCGACGTGGTGGACCTCGCGGACGTCGCCGGCCTCGACGAGCAGGCCCACGTGGGTGCGCTGCCTGGTGCGGATGAGGTGGTGGTGGACGGCGGCGGTGAGCAGCAGCGAGGGGATCGGCGCGTGCTCGGCGTCGGAGTGCCGGTCGGACAGGACGATCAGGCGGGCGCCGTTGCCGATGGCCGCGTCCGCCTCGGCGCAGATCTCCTCGATGCGGGCGGCGAGGGCGTCGCCGCCACCGCCGACCCGGTACAGGCCGGAGAGGGTCGCGGCCTTCATTCCGGGCATGTCGCCGTCGGCGTTGATGTGGATGAGCTTGGCCAGCTCGTCGTTGTCGATGACCGGGAAGGGCAGGACGACGGAGCGGCAGGAGGCGGCGCTGGGGTCGAGCAGGTTGCCCTGCGGGCCCAGCGAGCTGCGCAGGGAGGTGACCAGTTCCTCGCGGATGGCGTCCAGCGGCGGGTTGGTGACCTGTGCGAACAGCTGGGTGAAGTAGTCGAAGAGCAGGCGGGGGCGCTCGGAGAGGGCGGCGATCGGCGAGTCGGTGCCCATCGAGCCGATGGGTTCGGTGGCGGACTTGGCCATCGGGGCGAGGATGACGCGCAGCTCTTCCTCGGTGTAGCCGAAGGTCTGCTGGCGGCGGGTGACCGAGGCGTGGGTGTGGACGATGTGCTCGCGCTCGGGCAGGTCGCTCAGCTCGATCTCGCCGGCTTCCAGCCATTCGGCGTACGGCTGCTCGGCGGCGAGGGACGCCTTGATCTCGTCGTCCTCGATGATGCGGCCCTCGGCGGTGTCGACGAGGAACATCTTGCCGGGCTGGAGGCGGCCCTTGCGGACGACCCTGGCGGGGTCGATGTCGAGGACGCCGACCTCGGAGCCGAGGACGACGAGGCCGTCGTCGGTGACCCAGTAGCGGCCGGGGCGCAGTCCGTTGCGGTCGAGGACGGCGCCGACCTGGGTGCCGTCGGTGAAGGTGACGCAGGCGGGGCCGTCCCACGGCTCGATCATCGTGGAGTGGAACTGGTAGAAGGCGCGCCGGGCGGAGTCCTTGGAGCTCATGGACTCGTGGTTCTCCCAGGCCTCCGGGATCATCATCAGCACGGAGTGCGGCAGGGAGCGGCCGCCCAGGTGCAGGAGTTCGAGGACCTCGTCGAAGGAGGCGGAGTCGGAGGCGTCCGGCGTGCAGACCGGGAAGGTCCGCTCCAGGGAGCCCTCGGCGAAGAGGCCGGAGGCGAGCTGGGACTCGCGGGCGCTCATCCAGTTGCGGTTGCCCTTGACGGTGTTGATCTCACCGTTGTGGGCGACGAAGCGGTAGGGGTGCGCGAGGGGCCACGACGGGAAGGTGTTGGTGGAGAACCGGGAGTGCACGAGCGCGATCGCGGAGGCGAAGCGGCGGTCGGACAGGTCCGGGAAGAAGGGCTCCAGCTGGCCGGTGGTCAGCATGCCCTTGTAGACGATCGTGCGGGCGGACAGCGAGGGGAAGTAGACGCCGGCCTCGCGCTCGGCGCGCTTGCGCAGGACGAAGGCCTTGCGGTCGAGGGCGATGCCCTCGCTCCGGTTGTCCGTGACGAAGATCTGCCGGAAGGCCGGCATGGTGGAGCGGGCGGTGGCGCCGAGCAGTTCCGGGGCGACCGGAACCTCACGCCAGCCGAGGACCGTCAGTCCTTCCTCTGCCGCGATCGTCTCGATCCGCGAGACGGCTTCCCCGGTCTCCCGGGTGGGCAGGAAGGCGATGCCGGCGGCGTACGAACCCGCCGCCGGGAGGTCGAATCCGGCGACCTCGCGGAAGAAGGTGTCGGGGACCTGGGAGAGGAGGCCTGCGCCGTCTCCGGAGTCGGGCTCTGAGCCGGTGGCGCCGCGGTGTTCGAGGTTGCGCAGAACGGTCAGCGCCTGCTCGACCAGCGCATGGCTCGCCTCACCGGTGAGGGTGGCCACGAAGCCGACGCCACAGGCGTCGTGCTCGTCGCGGGGGTCGTACATACCCTGCGCGGCAGGGCGAGCATCCATGAACGACCAGTTCTGGCCATTCGCGGAATGCTGGGACGGCTGGCGCGTCGTACGCATCGGCTCTCCCGTCGTCGTCAACTAGTGGCATTTGGGGGTGCCGAGGGACGACGCTGGCCCTCTGCGGGGTGCAAAATTTCGAGCAGGTTACATGATGGGGCGGTTCTCGGAAACTGGATACAGCGTTCCAACATGCGGACACCGCGGGGGGTGCGGCGGGCGCCCCGGGGGGACGGCGGGGCCGCTCACCGGTGGCTGAAAAGTATGGGGGCCCGAGCCGGAGACGATCGGTCGGATCGGCGTCCGTCGGCCTGTGGAGGGAGGGGGGCGGGGGAAAGCGTCTTCGCCCACCCCGCGGGTACGCCACAGGCGTCATTGCCCGCAGCGCTTACGGCTCATGCCCGTTCGTCAGGCGTTCGAAACCAGCGAGTAACGGCTACTTATGCCACGTGACGCATAAGTTACGGACCGCCCGGTCATCCTATGGCGGTTCCGAACAGGCTGCCCAGGGCGTACGTCACACCGGCCGCCGCACCGCCCAGCGCGAGCTGCCGGAGCCCGCTGAACCACCAGGTCCGCGCGGTCACCTTGGCCACGACGGCACCGCAGCCGAAGAGCCCGGCGAGCGCGAGGAGCAGGGCCGGCCACAGGGCGGTCGCGCCGAGCAGGAACGGCAGGACGGGCAGCAGGGCGCCCAGCGCGAAGGACGCGAACGAGGACACGGCGGCGACCAGCGGCGACGGCAGATCGCCGGGGTCGATGCCGAGCTCCTCACGGGCGTGGATCTCCAGGGCCTGCTCGGGGTCCCTGGACAGCTGCCGTGCGACCTCCCGGGCCAGCGCGGGCTCGACACCGCGGGTCGTATACAGGGCCGCCAGCTCGTTCTCCTCGTCCTGCGGGTGTTTGCGCAGCTCACGGCGCTCGACGTCCAGCTCGGCCTCGACGAGTTCGCGCTGCGAGGCGACCGAGGTGTACTCGCCGGCCGCCATGGAGAAGGCGCCGGCCGCGAGCCCGGCGAGCCCGGTGATCACGATCGTCTGGTGGCCGACCGACCCGCCCGCGACACCGGTCATCAGGGCGAGGTTGGAGACCAGGCCGTCCATCGCGCCGAAGACCGCGGGGCGCAGCCAGCCGCCGTTCACGTCGCGGTGCGTGTGGTTGTCGCGGTGCGCCTCGTGCAGCGCGGCCTCGGTTTCGATGATGGCCATATGGACCCCCGGGAAGCTTAGCCAAAGCTAACTTTGGACGAGTTCTACTTTTCGACAGATCTAAACGTACGCCGAAAGCCTGCCTCCTGCCAGCAAGGAAAGGCTGGGCTAACCTGCGGCTTTACCTTCCCTTGCTCATTCGCGCACCCTTCCGCTCAAATGCCGAGCGGGTGATGCTGAGCCTCCGCAGGCTGGTGCGGGGCCGTCCCGTGGGACACATCCGCAAAGGGGGCTCCGCGGGGGCCCTGCCGTACCCGCCGCACCCACCACGCCTCCTGTACCCGCCGCATCACCACACCTGCTGTACCCGCCGCCCACCCCCGCCTGCTGTACCCGCCGTGCCTGCTGTGCCGCCCCGCTGTGCCCCGCTGAAGGAGAGGCCCCATGGCATCGATCGCCCGCACTTCCCCGGCTCCGGCGCCCGGGGGCTCCGCCGGACTCCGCGAGCGGGCGCGCGGCGCGCTGCTCGGCCTGGCTGTCGGCGACGCGCTCGGGGCACCCGCGGAGAACCTCAAGCCCTCCGAGATCCGCGCCCGCTGGGGCCGCATCACCGGGTACGTCGCCGAGAACCCGTCGGGCACGGACGACACCGAGTACGCGATCTTCTCGGGACTCCTGCTGGCCCGGCACGGCTCGGCGCTCACCCCGGCGCACGTCGAGGCGGCCTGGCACCAGTGGATCGCCGGCCATGCCGAGGGCCCCTTCCGCGGGGCAGGCTTCAGCGAGCGCGGCACGCTGGAGAACCTCCGCCGCGGCCTCGCGGCCCCCATCTCCGCCCAGCACCGGCACGCCTGGAGCGACGGCCTGGCGATGCGCGCGGCGCCCTTCGGGGTCTTCGCCGCGGGGCGCCCCACCGAGGCGGCCCGCCTGGTGGCGATCGACGGCTCGGTCAGCCACGAGGGCGAGGGCATCTACGGCGGTCAGGCGGTCGCGGCGGGAGTGGCGGCGGCGATGGCGGGCGCGGCGCCCCCGGTGGTCATCGCCGCGGCCCTCGCCGCCGTCCCCGACGACTCCTGGACCGCCCGCTCCCTGCGCCGCGCGGTCACCGTCGCCCACCGCGGCGAACGCGCGGTGCGCTCCGCGGTGGTCATCGGCGGCTACCCCTGGACCGACCTCGCCCCCGAAGCCGTCGCCCTCGCCTTCGGCGCGTACGCGGCGGCCGACGGCGACTTCCGCGAGGCCGTCCTCACCGCCGTCAACATGGGCCGCGACGCGGACACGACGGCGGCGGTCGCGGGCGCCCTCGCCGGCGCGACACGGGGCGCCGGCGCGATCCCACCGGAGTGGGCGTCCGCGATCGGCCCCGCCCGCGGCCGCTGCCTCCCCGCCATGACCGGCCACCACATCCTCGACGTGGCGGAACTCCTGGTCCCGGAGGAGGGAGGCAAATGGGGAGAGGGCGTGGTCACGCCGGACTTCCTGCCACTCACGACGAGAACCCTCCATCCAACCCAACCGGCCCAACTCCCCAGCCCCCCGGCCCCCACCTCCACCCCAACAGAACCGCCCACACCCACACCACTCACCACGGTCCCCGCGGAGCCGCTCCCCCTCACCGCCCAGCCCACCGAGCAGCCTTCGCCGCTGCCCCTCGCCGCCGGCCCCACCGAACCAACCACCCCACTACCGCTCAGCCCCCGGCCCACCGAACCGCCCTCACCCCTGCCCCTCACCGCTGGACCCGCAGAGCCAACCACCGCGCTACCGCTCGACGCCGGACCCACCGAACCAACCACCGCGCTCCCCTTCACCGCCGGACCCGCCGAACCACCCGCACCCCAGCCACTCGCCGCCCAGCCCACCGAACCGATCGCACCCCCACCACCCGCCACCCGGCCCACCGAGCCGATCGCACCCTCACCCTCCACTTCGCAGCCCACCGAGCCCACACCCCCTCCGAGCACTTCACAGCCCACCGATTCGGGTGGTGGGTGGGCGGAGGAACGGGGGTCCAGGGGGCGGAGCCCCCTGGTGGGCGCGGCGGACACCGGGCACGAGGACAGCACAGGCTCACTGGTGAGCGCGGCAAGCGCAGGGCACGAGGACAGCACAGGCTCACCGACGGAGACGGGGAACCCCGGGCGCCAGAACAGCACAGGCACGCTGGTGAGCGAGGCAAGCACAGGGCACGAAGACAGCACAGGCACACCGGTGAGCGAGGCAGACGCAGGGCGAGAAAGCACAGGCACACTGGTGAGCGCGGCAAGCACCGGGCACGGGAACCGCGAGGACCGGCGGTGACCCGCCGTATCGAGGGGCTGCTCCTCGGACTCGCCGCGGGAGACGCCGCCGGCTGGCCCGCCGCCCGCCACCGAGCCGCCCGCATGCCCGAGTGGACCCGCCGCCTCACCCGCGAACTGGACACCTTCGCGGAGCAGAACGCGACCACGACGCTCCCCGTGCCGATCGCCCTGAACCAGCCCCCCGAACCCCTGCGCCTCGGCCCCTCGGACGACGCCGAGTGGGCGGCGTTCGCCGCGGAGGCGGTGCTGCGGGCCGGCGACGACGACGTACTCGGCGACCTCAGCCGGGACCGCCGTATGCGCGCCGCGATCGACCTCACCTGGACCGCGGTCGCCGCCGAGGTCTCCGCGGCAGCGGACCGCGCCCCGGAGATCGAGTCCGCCGTACTCCCGCTGCGCGCCCGCATCTCGGTCCGCGCCGGCCTCGGCAATCTCGCCGCCGGCCTGCGCCCGCCCGCCACCGGCCACGACAACCCGCACTACTTCGACGACGCCGCCTGCGTCCGCGCCTGCGTCCTCGCGGTGGCGCACCCCGGCGACCCCCGCCGCGCCGCGGACCTCGCCGAGTTCGACGCCCGCTACACCCAGGACGGCGACGGCGTGCACGGCGCCCGCGCCATGGCGGCGGCCCTGTCGCTGGCCCTCGACGGAGCGGACACGGACGCCTGCGTGACGGCCGCGCTCGCCGAACTCCCCGCGGAGACGGAGATCGGCCGCAACGCCCGCCACGCACTCGCCCTGGCCGAGCACACCGGCCCCGCGTTCGCCCTGGTCCCCCTCCTGGAACACCAGATCGTCGACCACGTCTACAGCTACGGCATCGCCGCCGCCGAAACCGTCCCCGTCGCGCTCGCCCTGACCGTCGCCGCCCGCGGCCGCATCGCGGAGGCGGTCCCGGCCGCCGCCTGCCTGTCCCGGGTCGCCGACTCCGCCCCCGCCCTCGCCGGCGCGCTCACCGGCGCCCTGGGCGGCGGCGCGTCCGTCCCGGCCGCCTGGCGGGAGGCCTGCCGCACCCTGTCCGGCTGCACGCTGCCCCGCCTCACCGGCACCGATCTGGTGGAACTCGCCGGACTCCTGGAAACCGCGCAACGGGCCCGACCAGGAGGATGATTCGGGGCATGACGCCCACAAGAGAAGAAAGCGGCGAATCCTGCTCGAACGGTCTCGATGACCGGATCACCGGAGCCCTGGTCGGAGCCGCCGTCGGCGACGCGCTCGGCGGCCCCGTCGAGGGGTACTCCCCCGAGCAGATCACCGAGCGGCACGGCGGCCGCGTCCACGGCGTCGTCGGCCCCTGGCACGGCGACGACTGGCGCACCGCCCGGCCCATCGCCCCGTACCACAAGGGCGACGGCCACGTCACCGACGACACCTTGATGACCCACGCGCTGGTCCGGGTCTACGCCCGTGTCCGCGACCACCTCGACGCCTACGCCGTCGCGGACCACCTGGTCCCGGACCTGATGACCACGCCGCGCTGGATCCCCGAGCTGGAGGCCGAGGCCCTGCCGCTGCAGCGCCTCTTCCTCGCCGAGAAGTGGCTGGTGGCCCGGCTGGCCTACGGCCACGCCGACCCCCGGGAGGCGGGCACCGGAAACATCGTCAACTGTGGCGCGGCGATGTACATGGCCCCCGTCGGCCTGGTCAACGCGGCGAACCCGGCCGCCGCGTACGCCGAGGCGCTGGACATCGCCGGGGCGCACCAGTCGTCGTACGGCAGGGAGGCCGCCGGGGTCTTCGCCGCGGCCGTGGCCGCCGCCACCACGCCCGGCGCGACCCCGGACTCGGTCGTGACGGCCTGCCTCGCCCTGGCCAAGGACGGCACGCGTGAGGCGATCGAGAAGGTCTGCGAAGTGGCCGCCTCCTTCAGTGACTTCGAGTCGGCGCTGCGCCCGCTCAGGGCGGCGGTGGCCCCGTACGACACGGTCGGCCCCGACTACCGCGCCCCCTCGCTCGGCGCCCGCCGCCCCTCCCGCCTGCACTCCATCGAGGAACTGCCCGTCGCGCTCGGCATGCTGCTGGTGTCCGGCGGCGACTACCGCCACGCGGTCCTCGGCTCGGTCAACTACGGCCGCGACTGCGACTCCATCGCCACGATGTCCGGAGCCCTCGCGGGTGCCCTCGGCTCGCCCGTCCCGGAGGACTGGTCGAAGACGGTGGCCGAGGCGAGCCGGCTGGACCTGTGGGCACCGGCCCGTGAACTGGCCGGGGTGACCGTCGAGATCTTCGCCCGGGACGTGCGGCGCCACCGCGCCCACGAGCGGGCCTTCGCCGCACTGGGAGGCGTGGCATGCTCCGACTGACCTGGGTCCAGCCCGAGGACCTGCTCGGCCACGAACTCCGCCAGGCGCTGCTGGACGGCCGGGAGCCGTCGCGGATCGCGGCGCGCTGGCGCGCGGCCGGCGGCCTGGACGCCCCCGAACGGGCCGGCGCCTCCACCGACCGTGCCTCGCGCTACCTGCGCCTGCTGGCGGAGGACCTCCTCGACGAACTCGCCGACCTCCCCAGCACGTTGGCGGAGGACGAGCCGACCGACCTGGCGCGGATCAGGGCCGCCTGTCCCGACTGGCCCGCGGCGAACCGTGCCGCGCGAACGGTCCCGCACGCGCTGGAGGCCGCCTGGCTCGGCCGGGCCGTCGGCTGCCTGCTGGGCAAACCGGTGGAGAAACTCCCCCTGGACGCCATCCGCGCCCTGGCCCGGTCGACCGGCAACTGGCCCCTCACCACCTGGTTCACCGCGAAGGGCGTCCCCGAGGACCTGCTCGCCCGGCATCCGTGGAACCGCCGCTCGGCCGCCACCTCCCTCGCCGAGAACATCGACGGCATGCCCGAGGACGACGACCTCAACTACCCCCTGCTGAACCTCCTCCTGCTCCAGCGTCACGGCAGGGCCTTCACCACCGACGAGGTGGCACGGCTGTGGCTCGACGAACTCCCGCCCGGCCGCACCTTCACCGCCGAGCGCGTCGCCCACCGCAACCTCCTCACCGGTATCGAACCCCCGCACACCGCGCGTCACCGCAACCCGTTCCGGGAGTGGATCGGCGCCCTGATCCGCGCCGACCTGCACGGCTGGACGAACCCGGGCGCCCCGGCGGCCGCCGCCGAGCAGGCGTACCGCGACGCGACCCTCACCCACACCGCCAACGGCGTGTACGCGGCGATGTTCACGGCCGCCGTCATCGCCGCCGCGGCCACCGGCACCGAGGACGTCCACGCCTGCCTGCGCACCGGCCGCGCGGTGATCCCGTCCCGCTCCCGGCTGGCCCGGGCGGTCGACCACGCCCTCGAACTGGCCGTACGGCACGCGGACTTCGACGACGTGGTGGACGAGCTCCACGCCCTCTACTCCCCCACCCACCACTGGGTCCACGCCCTCCCCAACACCGCCCTGATCACCGCCGCCCTCGCCCACGCGGACGGCGACTTCACCGGCTCCGTCTGCCGTGCGGTGTCGGGCGGCTGGGACACGGACTCCAACGGCGCGGCCGCCGGCAGCGTCGCCGGTCTCCTCGCGGGCTCCCCCGACGCACTGCCCGAGCGCTGGCGGGCCCCGCTGAAGAACCGGCTCGCCACCACCGTCGCCGACTTCGACGGCACCGGCTTCGACACGCTCGCCCATCTCACCCACCTGGAGGCGACCCGCCCATGATCCACATCGCCGTGCTCGGCAGCACGAACATGGACCTCGTCACCTATGTCGCCAAGGCCCCGCAGCGCGGCGAGACGGTGACGGGACGGGAGTTCCGCACGATCCCCGGCGGCAAGGGCGCCAACCAGGCGATCGCCGCCGCCCGCGCCGGCGCCACCGTGTCGATGATCGGGGCCGTCGGCAACGACGACTTCGGCGCGCGGCTGCGCGACACCCTCGAACACTCCGGCGCGGACACCGACTCCCTGCGTACGGTCGAGGGCCAGTCCGGCACCGCGCACATCGTCGTGGACGACGAGGGCGGCAACGCGATCGTCGTCATCCCCGGCGCGAACGGCACCGTCGACCACCTCTCCCCCGGTGACGAGGGCGTCATCGCCTCCGCCGACGCCCTGCTGCTGCAACTGGAGATTCCGCTCGACGCGGTCATCGCGGGCGCGGAGGCGGCCCGCCGGCACGGGGTCCGTACGATCCTCACCCCGGCCCCGGCCCAGCCGCTGCCGCCCGAACTCTTCGCCGCTACCGACCTGCTGGTGCCGAACGAGTACGAGGCGGTGACCCTCACCGGCCGTACCGATCCGCGCGAGGCGGCCATCGCCCTGCTGGAGGTGGTGCCGGAGGTCGTCGTCACCCTGGGCGCGGTCGGCAGCCTGTACGTCGCGCGAGGCACGGAGCCACTGCTCGTGCCCGCGCCGCGGGTCACCGCGGTGGACACGACCGGTGCGGGCGACACGTTCGCGGGCGCGCTCGCGGTCGCCCTCGCCGAGGAGAAGCCGGTGCGCGAGGCGCTGTCCTGGGCGGCAGCGGCGGCGGCGCTGTCCGTGCAGCGGGAGGGGGCGTCGGTGTCGATGCCGTACCGCCCGGAGATCGAGGCGCAGTACACCGCATGAACACACCCACACGCCCCACACGCCCCGGGAACACGTCCCGCACACCCGCACCCCCTGCCGCGGACCCCTCCCCGGCCCCGTCCCCGGGTCCGTCCCGGTCCGCGGCCCCTTCCCGGTCCCCCGCCCCGCCCCGCTCCCCGTCTCCTTCCCCGGCCTCTTCCGGGCCCCCGCGCGGCCGCCCTCTCGACGGGCTGCGGGTGCTCGACCTGGCCACGCTCTTCGCCGGGCCCATGGCCGCCACGCACCTCGGTGACTTCGGCGCCGAGGTGATCAAGGTGGAGCATCCGGGGCGGCCCGACCCCTCGCGCGGGCACGGCCCGTCGAAGGACGGGGTGGGCCTGTGGTGGAAGGTGCTCGGCCGCAACAAACGGACGATCACCCTCGACCTGTCCAGACCCGGCGGCCGGACCACGCTGCTGCGCCTCGCCGCCACCGCCGACGTGGTGATCGAGAACTTCCGCCCCGGCACCCTGGAGAAGTGGGACCTGGGCTGGGCGGAGCTGTCCGCCGCCAACCCGCGGCTGGTCCTCGCCCGGGTCACCGCCTTCGGCCAGTTCGGTCCGTACGCGCACCGGCCCGGCTTCGGCACCCTCGCCGAGGCGATGAGCGGCTTCGCGGCCCTCACCGGCGAACCGGACGCGCCGCCGACGCTCCCGCCGTTCGGGCTCGCGGACGCGGTCGCGGGCCTGGCGACGGCGTACGCGGTCATGACGGCGCTGGCCGCCCGCGAGCGGACCGGCGAGGGCCAGGTCGTGGACATGGCGATCATCGAGCCGATGCTCGCGGTCGTCGGCCCCCAGCCGACCTGGTACGACCAGCTCGGCTACGTGCAGGAACGCGCCGGCAACCGGTCGGCGAACAACGCCCCGCGCAACACCTACCGCACCGCCGACGGCTCCTGGGTCGCCGTCTCCACCTCCGCGCAGTCGGTGGCCGAGCGGGTCGTACGGCTGGTTGGCCGCCCCGAGCTGGCCGAGGAGCCGTGGTTCGCCACGGGCGCGGAGCGCGCCGCGCACGCGGACGTCCTGGACGCGGCGGTCGCCCCGTGGATCGCCGCCCGCACCCGCGACGAGGTCCTGGCGGCCTTCGAGAAGGCGGAGGCCGCGGTGGCTCCCGTCCAGGACGTCCGCGGTGTGCTGGACGACCCCCAGTACCAGGCGCTGGACACGGTCACCACCGTGCCCGACCCGGAGCTGGGACCGCTGCGCATGCAGAACGTCCTCTTCCGGCTCTCCGCGACCCCCGGCGCGATCCGCTGGGCGGGCCGCCCGCACGGCGCCGACACGGAGGCCGTCCTCACCGAACTGGGCCTCACCCCGTCCGACCTGCACGCCCTGCGCGAGGAAGGTGCCCTGTGACCGAGTTTCCGAGGTGCCCGCTCACCTGGCTCTACGTCCCCGGAGACCGCCCGCACGTCGTCACCAAGGCGCTGGCCGCGGGCGCCGACGTGGTGGTGATCGACCTGGAGGACGCGGTCGGCCCCGACCGCAAGGAGTACGCCCGCGCCGCCACCGCCGAGCGCCTGGCCGAGCCGCAGCAGGTCCCGGTGCACGTCCGCGTCAACGCCCTGGACACCGACCGGGCGGCGGCGGACCTGGCCGCGCTGGCCGGCCTGCCGGGGGTGTCCGGGCTGCGGCTGCCGAAGGTGACGTCGGCATCCGAGATCCGGCAGATCGCCGTGGCCACCCCGCTGCCGCTGTACGCGCTGCTGGAGTCGGCCCTCGGCATCGAGCACGCCTACGCGATCGCCACCGCCCACCCCTCCCTGCGGGGCATCTCCCTCGGTGAGGCCGACCTCCGGGCCGACCTGGGCCTGCGGGCCGACGCCGGCCTCGACTGGTCCCGCTCCCGCGTGGTCGTCGCCGCCCGTGCGGCCGGTCTGGCCCCACCGTCCCAGTCCGTCCACCCCGACATCCGCGACCTGGACGGTCTCGCCGCGTCCTGCGCCCGCGGCCGCGCCCTCGGCTTCCTGGGACGCGCCGCGATCCACCCCCGCCAGCTCCCGGTGATCGAGCGGGTCTACCTCCCCACCCCCTACGAGATCGAGGAGGCCGAGACGGTCCTCAAGGCGGCGGCCACCGACCAGGGCGCCCAGGCGCTGCCCGACGGCCGGTTCATCGACGCGGCGGCCGTGGCGCTGGCCCACCGGACGCTGTCCCTGACCCGCAGGAACTGAGACCGGGCCGGCACCGCGCCGCCACGCGAACGGCGGGGGCCGATCGCGCCGTGACCACCCCCGCACACGACGAGGGCGCCCGGAGAGTTCCGGGCGCCCTCGTCGGCGTGCGAGCGGTCGTCAGCCCTTCTTCGCCGACTCCGCCGTGTCCTTCGCCTCCACCGGTTCCGGCTCGGCCTCGGCGTCGGGCTCGACGTCGGCCTTGCCCGCGGTCTCCTTGCCCTTGGCCTCCGCCTTGCCCTTGGCTTCCGCCTTGGTCATGGTCACGGCGTCGGCCTTCGCGTCCGCGTCGGTCCCGGCCTTGGCGTCCGCGCCGGCATCCGGCTCGGCGTCGGCCTCCGCGTCTTCGGCGGCGCCTTCTTCAGCCGGGCCGTCGGGGGCGGCCGGTTCCACCACGGCCTCCTGTCCCGGTCGCAGCTTCGCGGAGAGCACGATGTACGTGACCGCCAGCAGGAAGACGATCAGGGCGGTCCAGTCGTTGAGGCGCAGGCCCAGGATGTGGTGGGCGTCGTCGACCCGCATGTACTCGATCCAGCCGCGGCCCACGCAGTACGCGGCGACGTACAGCGCGAAGGTCCGCCCGTGACCGAGCGCGAAGCGGCGGCCGGCCCAGATGGCCAGGAATCCGACGCCGACGCACCACAGGGACTCGTAGAGGAAGGTCGGGTGGTAGTAGCCCGGGACCCGGCCGCCCTCGGAGGAGGTGATGTGCAGGGCCCACGGAACGTGGGTCGCGTGGCCGTACAGCTCCTGGTTGAACCAGTTGCCCCAGCGGCCGATGGCCTGCGCGAAGGCGATACCGGGGGCGATGGCGTCGGCGTAGGCGGGCAGCGGGATCCCGCGGCGACGGCAGCCGATCCACGCGCCGACCGCGCCGAGCGCGATCGCGCCCCAGATGCCCAGGCCGCCCTCCCACACCTTGAAGGCGTTCACCCAGTCACGGCCGTCGCTGAAGTACAGCTCGTAGTCCGTGATCACGTGGTAGAGCCGGCCGCCGACGAGGCCGAAGGGCACGGCCCAGACCGCGATGTCGGCCACCGTGCCGGGCCGCCCGCCGCGGGCGATCCAGCGCTTGTTGCCGAGCCAGACGGCGACGAAGACACCGATGATGATGCAGAAGGCGTAACCGCGCAGCGGAACGGGGCCGAGGTACAGCACCCCGTGCGACGGGCTGGGAATGTAGGCAAGTTCCATGGCAAGGTCGACGCTACCGTGCCGGGCCGCGTGGGCGGCAGGCGGACCGGCTACGGCTCCATAACGGGCGCGTGAGAAACACGCTTACCCTCGGTCCGCCGCCTCCACCATCTGCTTGAGCTTCGCCGGGGTCATCGTCTGGTCCTGGTAGATGTTCTTGCCGTCGAACAGCACCGTGGGCGTCCCGGTGAAGCCGCCGGTCTGGAAGGCCTGGTGGGACTTGTTCACCCAGCTGTTGTGGGTGCCGTCCTTGACGCACTTGCGGAACGCGGGGGTGTCCAGGCCCGGCACCTTGCCGGCCAGCTCGATCAGCTTCGCGTCGTCGAAGGCGTCGCTGCTCTCCGGAGGCTGGTTCGCGTACAGCACGTCGTGGTAGTCGCGGAACTTTCCGGCGTCCTGGGCGCAGGCCGCCGCGTTGGCCGCGCGCAGCGAGCCGGTGCCGCCCATGTTGCCGTCGATCAGCCGGACCAGGTGGTAGTCGATTCTGAGCTTGCCCGCGTCGGCCAGCTCGTGCAGGACCGGGCGGTAGCGCGTCTCGAAGTCCTGGCAGGCCGGGCAGCGGAAGTCCTCCCAGACCGTGAGCGTGGACTTGGCGCCGTCCTTGCCGACCGGGATCGCGAGGCTGTCCTTGCCCTGCGCGCCGGAGGGCGCCACGACCGGGCCGGCGCTGCTTCCCTTCTTCTTTCCCGCGTTCGCGGCGATCACGCCGATCACCGCCGCCAGCCCGAGGACGCAGACGACACTCGCGCCCACGATCAGGGCGCGCCGGCGCTTCTCCGCGGACTTCTGCTTCTCGCGCTCGACCACCAGCCGCTCGCGGGCGGTCCGCTTTCCGTCACGGTTCTTCTCGCTCACACCCCCAGAACGAACCGGGGAGGCGCAGCGCGCCTCCCCGGCCGGAGGTCCACCCGTTCGAGTGACCGAAATATTCCGTTGTCGCCTGATGGGCGCCCATGTGAAGCGCGTCGCGCGCTCCGGTGTGGCTACGCCTGTCGGCGCACGCCCTTGGCCAGGTCGCCGGCCAGCTCGCGGACCGCGTCGATCCCGGAGGCGTGGTCGGCGGCGTCCAGCATCCGCTTCACGAACGCCGAGCCGACGATGACACCGTCGGCGAAGCCGGCGACCTCGGCGGCCTGGGTGGCGTTGGAGACGCCGAGGCCGACGCAGACCGGGAGGCCGCTGCCGGTGGCCCGGGTGCGCTCCACCAGGTCATGGGCCTGCGCGCCGACGGACTCACGGGTGCCGGTGACGCCCATCAGCGAGGCGGCGTAGACGAAGCCGCTGCCAGCAGCGGTGATCTCGGCGAGCCGCTCGTCCTTGCTGCTGGGAGCCACGACGAAGACCGTGCCGAGGCCGTGCTTCTCGGCGTGCTCGCGCCACAGCGCCGACTCCTGGACCGGCAGGTCGGGCAGGATGCAGCCCGCGCCGCCCGCCTCGGCCAGCTCGGCGGTGAACCGCTCCACGCCGTAACGGTCGATGGGGTTCCAGTACGTCATGACGAGCACCGGCTTGCCGGTGGCCTCGTGGGCCTCGCGGACCGTGCGCATGACGTCGGCGATCTTCACGCCGCCGCGCAGGGCGATGTCGTCGGCGGTCTGGATGACCGGACCGTCCAGGACGGGGTCGCTGTGCGGCAGGCCGACCTCGACGATGTCGGCGCCGCCGTCGAAGACGGCCTTGATCGCCTCGATGCCGCCGTCCACGGTCGGGAACCCGGCCGGGAGGTAGGCGATGAGCGCGGCGCGCCCCTCGGCCCTGGCGGCGGCGAGGGTGTCGGACAGCAGGTGGATGTTGCCGCTCACTTGGCGTCCCCCTCGATCTCGGCGGTGTCGGCTTCGTTGGCGGCAACCTCGGCGTCGGCTTCGTAGAGGCCGAAGTAGCGGGCGGCGGTGTCCATGTCCTTGTCGCCGCGGCCGGAGAGGTTGACGATGATCAGCCCGTCCGGGCCCAGCTCCTTGCCGACCTCCAGGGCGCCGGCGAGGGCGTGGGCGCTCTCGATGGCCGGGATGATGCCCTCGGTGCGCGACAGCAGGCGCAGGGCCTGCATGGCCGCGTCGTCGGTGACCGCGCGGTACTCGGCGCGGCCGGAGTCCTTGAGGTAGGCGTGCTCGGGGCCGATGCCGGGGTAGTCGAGGCCGGCGGAGATCGAGTACGGCTCGGTGATCTGGCCCTCCTCGTCCTGCAGGACGTAGGAGCGGGAGCCGTGCAGGATGCCGGGCTCGCCCGCGGTCAGGGTGGCCGCGTGCTCGCCGGTCTCCACGCCGTGTCCGGCGGGCTCGCAGCCGATCAGGCGGACGTCCGCGTCGGGGATGAAGGCGTGGAAGAGGCCGATGGCGTTGGAGCCGCCGCCGACGCAGGCGATGGCGGCGTCGGGCAGCCGGCCGGCCTGCTCCAGGATCTGCCGGCGGGCCTCCACGCCGATGACGCGGTGGAAGTCGCGGACCATCGCCGGGAAGGGGTGGGGTCCCGCGACGGTGCCGAAGAGGTAGTGGGTGTTGTCGACGTTGGCGACCCAGTCGCGGAAGGCCTCGTTGATGGCGTCCTTCAGCGTGCGGCTGCCGGACTTCACCGCGACGACCTCGGCGCCCAGCATGCGCATGCGGGCCACGTTGAGGGCCTGGCGCTGGGTGTCGATCTCGCCCATGTAGATGGTGCACTCGAGGCCGAACAGGGCGCAGGCGGTGGCGGTGGCGACGCCGTGCTGGCCGGCGCCGGTCTCCGCGATGACGCGGGTCTTGCCCATGCGCTTGGTGAGCAGGGCCTGCCCGAGCACGTTGTTGATCTTGTGCGAGCCGGTGTGGTTGAGGTCCTCGCGCTTGAGGAACACCCGTGCGCCACCGGCGTGTTCGGCGAACCGCGGCACCTCGGTGAGGGAGCTGGGGCGGCCGGTGTAGTTCACCAGCAGGTCGTCGAGCTCGCGGGCGAACTCGGGGTCGGCCTTGGCCTTGTCGTACTCGACGGCGACCTCGTCCACGGCGGCGACCAGGGCCTCCGGGATGAACTTGCCGCCGAACGCGCCGAAGTAGCCCTCGGCGGTGGGGACGTGACCCTCGGGGTCGGGAATGAAGAACTGGCTGGGCATGCGGATACCTCGCAGGGGCAGGGCCCCGGGTTGCTCGGACTTGGGGTACGTGCTGGTGCGCGCGCTGTGTTTCGGGCGTGCTGACCCACCTGCCCGACGGCCGCGTTCTCGGCGGGGCCGGGCAAAGATCTCACAGAATCCGGTGCCATCGGGGGCGGCCGGTCCGGAACGGTCCCGGCCGGTCCGCCGCGAGGGCGCCCGGCCGCGGCGTCGCGGACCGGTGGTGCCGGACCGTCCGCGGCTTCATCGTGCGTCACGAGCTGGGCTTCGTACATCACGAGCCGGACTTCGCGCACCATGAGCCGGGCCTCGTGCACCACGAACCCAGGGGGTGTGGGGTGTCACGAGCCGGTGAAGGCGGCCGGTGTTCCGTCTGGAGGGGGCGGTTCAGCTCACCGCGGGGGACACGCGCACAGCGTGCTGCCATCGCATGCCGTTGACCTGGCCGGGTTCGTCGCCGATCACATAGCGGACCCGCCGCCCGTGCACCCGCCGCGCGGGGGCACGGCAGCCTCGGGGCCGGCAGCCGCGGGCGAGGCGGGCATGGGGGTCCCGCGTCGCGAAGGTGATCGGAAGCATCTCGACGCCCAGCTTAGCGAAGGTTCAGTTCCGGCCGTGCCGCAGTGCGGGGTGCTCGCCCGCCGCGACCAGGTCGGCTACGGCCGTCTTGGGGTCGCGGCCGGTGACGAGGGACTCGCCGACCAGTACCGCGTCGGCGCCCGCGTTGGCGTAGGCGATCAGGTCGTGCGGTCCGCGCACGCCGGACTCGGCGATCTTGACGATGTGGTCGGGGATCTCCGGGGCGACCCGCTCGAACGTGGCGCGGTCGACCTCCAGGGTCTTCAGGTTGCGCGCGTTGACGCCGATGATCTTGGCGCCCGCGTCCACGGCACGCTCGACCTCGTCCTCGTCGTGCACCTCGACGAGCGGGGTGAGGCCGATGGAGACGGCACGCTCGATCAGCGACTCCAGGGCCGGCTGGTCCAGGGCCGCCACGATCAGCAGCGCGAGGTCGGCGCCGTACGCGCGGGCCTCCCACAGCTGGTACGACGTGACGATGAAGTCCTTGCGCAGCACCGGGATGTCGACGCGGGCGCGGACGGCCTCCAGGTCGGCCAGCGAGCCGCCGAAGCGGCGCTGTTCGGTGAGGACGGAGATGACGGCGGCGCCGCCGGCCTCGTAGTCGGCGGCGAGCCCGGCCGGGTCGGCGATCGCGGCCAGCGCGCCCTTGGACGGGCTGGAGCGCTTGACCTCGCAGATCACCTTGACGCCGTCGCCCTTGAGGGCGGCGACGCCGTCCTTGGCGGCGGGCGCCTTGGCCGCGCGCTCCTTGAGCTCGTCGAGGCTGACGCGTGCCTGCCGCTCCGCGAGGTCGGCCCGGACTCCGTCGATGATCTCGTCGAGCACACTCACGCGAGCGGCCCCCTTTCAGACGGTGGTACCTACGGTGGTTCCTGATGGGTTCGTGAACCCATGGTCACTTCGATGGTATCCGCAGGAGGGCCGAGGGCTCGCATCCGGTGCCCTCCGGTTCCATTACCTGGACACCCCCTGTTCGATCAAGGGTGCAACCAGCCACCGAACGGCAGGTTCCGGACAACGGTGAAGGCCAGCAGCAATGTGCCGGCGATCCACAGCGGGGCCGGGCCCGGATCGATCCGCACCGGTCTCCCGCGCGCGGCCCGGACCACCCAGGCGGTCCACAGCACGGCGAAGCCGAGGTAGGCCGCCACGCCCGCCGCGTTGTCCCGCAGGGCGGCGAGGAGGTCGCCGTGGATGAAGGCGTGCGCGCTGCGCAGTCCGCCGCAGCCGGGGCAGTACAGGCCCGTGAACCGGTACAGCGGGCAGACGGGGTAGTGGCCGGGCTCGCCGGGGTCGACGGCGCCGACGTAGGCGAAGGCCGTGGCCACGGCCGCGAGGGCCCCGGCCGGGGCGGCGAGGCGCTGCCACAGGGGGCCGGGCGGGTCCGCCGGGCGCGGTGCGGTGAGCGGGGTCGGGCCCGGGGCGAGACGGCGGTCGGCGTTCACCCTGGCATTCTGCCCGGCGGGCCCCCGGAACGCGCGCGAGGGGCGGCCCGGCACCGGTGGGGTGCGCGGGCCGCCCCTCGCGGGACGTGCGGGGCGGCGCTCAGCTCTGGGCGCCGGCCGGCTCGCGGGTCGCGGCCGGGGCGGCCTGGTAGGTGAGGGCGGTGGCCTGCTTGGGCATGCCGAGCCCCATGGCCCGCATGACGGCGCCCACGACGCCACCGAGGACCACGATCGCCATGCCGGCCCAGAAGCCGACCGGCTGGGCCATCACCATGAAGGCGCCCGCGACGCAGAAACCGATGAAGGCGATGGTGACGCCGGTCCAGGCGGCCGGGGTGTGACCGTGGCTGCTGCCCGCCATGACTTGCTCCTCGTTGCTGTACGTGTCGTAGTTCGCGACGTTCGTGTCGTACGTTTCCGGGCCCGCCCGTCACCGTCAGGGCCGGAACCGTCCGACCCGGAACTGTCCGAGCCGGACACTCGCCCTCCATTGTCCCGTACGCGTGCGCGTGCCGGACGCGGGGGTGCCGTCTGGTTCGCCACAGTCGGCGGCGTGGGCCGGGGAAGGGACGCGGCTCAGGCTCCGGTGGGGTCCTCGCCGCGGTCCAGGGCCTTCCAGATCTCCTCGGGGCGCTCTGGGTCGACCGGGCGGGCCGTGCGCCGGGGGCGCTCGCCGCCGCGCTCGTAGCGGCCGGACATGGCGGGCCACAGGCCGCCGTAGCGCAGGGCGAGCAGCCCGGCGAGCAGGATCAGGACGCCGCCGGCGGCCGCGACGTAGGGCCAGCCGGTGTGGGTGAGGGAGGCGACGGTGGCGGAGGCGTCTCCGGTGGCCTCGGCTGCCTTGTCGTCCAGCGCGGAGTCGTCCGAGGCGCCGGAGAGCGCGGCCACGACGATGCCGGCGCCGGAGAGCGCGAGCAGGGCGGCGACGAGGAGACGGCCGGCCCGGCGGACGGCGAACACGGCGACGAGCGCGGCGAGGCCCACGACGGCGAGGGCGGCGGGGACGCCGGTGACGTCGCTGCCCTTGGCGACCAGCGGGAAGGCGCCGCCGGCCACCGTCGCGGTGCCCTCCGACCAGCGCTGCCGGGTGGAGAGCAACGCGACGGCCGCGCCGAGCGCACCGAACATCAGGGCCATGGCGAGGCTCCGCCGGCCGGACCGGACGGGTGCGGAGGCCGTCGAGGAGTCGGAACGGGGGTGGGGTACGGCAGTAGTCACGTCATCCACTATCGCCTGAACCCCGGGCGAACCGTCACCCGGGGTTGGTCCCGGATCCGCTCAGGCCCGTCCCAGCCGGTTGGCGGTGTGCACCGCCCGCAGCACGGCCGCCGCCTTGTTGCGGCACTCGTTGTCCTCCGCGACCGGATCGGAGTCGGCGACGATGCCGGCGCCGGCCTGGACGTAGGCGGTGCCGTCCCGGAGCAGGGCGGTGCGGATGGCGATGGCGGTGTCGGAGTCGCCGGCGAAGTCGAGGTAGCCGACGCACCCGCCGTACAGGCCGCGGCGGGAGGGCTCGAGTTCGTCGATGATCTGCATCGCGCGGGGCTTGGGGGCGCCGGAGAGGGTGCCCGCCGGGAAGCACGCGGTGAGCACGTCGAAGGCGGTGCGGCCCTCGGACACCTTGCCGGTCACCGTGGAGACGATGTGCATGACGTGCGAGTAGCGCTCGATCGACATGAAGTCGACGACCTCCACCGAGCCGGGTTCGCAGACCCGTCCGAGGTCGTTGCGGCCGAGGTCGACGAGCATCAGGTGCTCGGCACGCTCCTTGGGGTCGGCGAGCAGTTCCTCGCCGAGCGCCTGGTCCTCCTGCAGGGTGGCGCCGCGGTGCCGGGTGCCGGCGATGGGGTGGACCATCGCGCGCCCGTCCTCGACCTTCACCAGCGCCTCGGGCGAGGAGCCGACGACGTCGAAGCCGTCGAAGCGGAACAGGTACATGTACGGCGAGGGGTTGGTGGCCCTGAGGACCCGGTAGACGTCCAGCGCGCTCGCCGTGACCGGGGTCTCGAAGCGCTGGGAGGGCACGACCTGGAAGGCCTCGCCCGCGCGGATGCGCTCCTTGACGTCCTCGACGGCTTCCTGGAAGTCGGGGCCGCCCCACAGCGCGGTGTACTCGGGCAGTTCGGAGGGCGGCAGGACAGCCGGAGGCTGGGCGACCGGCCGGGCCAGGTCGGCCTCCATGGCGTCCAGGCGGGCGACGGCGTCGGCGTAGGCGTCGTCGATGCCGGTGTCGAGGTCGTTGTGGTTGATCGCGTTGGCGATCAGCAGGACCGAGCCCTCCCAGTGGTCCATCACGGCGAGGTCGCTGGTGAGGAGCATGGTCAGCTCGGGCAGCTTCAGGTCGTCGCGCTCGCCGGGGCCGATCTTCTCCAGGCGGCGGACGATGTCGTAGCCGAGGTAGCCGACCATGCCGCCGGTGAAGGGCGGCATGCCCTCCTGGTGCGGGGTGTGCAGGGCCTGGAGGGTGGCGCGCAGGGCGGCGAGCGGGTCGCCGTCGACGGGGACGCCGACCGGCGGGGTACCGAGCCAGTGCGCCTGTCCGTCGCGCTCCGTCAGTGTCCCGGCGGACCGGACACCGACGAAGGAGTAGCGGGACCAGGATCGGCCGTTCTCGGCGGATTCCAGCAGGAATGTTCCGGTTCGCTCGGCGGCGAGCTTGCGGTAGAGGGCGACCGGGGTGTCGCCGTCGGCGAGGAGCTTGCGGGTGACCGGGACGACACGCCGGTCGGTGGCGAGCTTGCGGAAGGTCTCGAGATCCATGGCGGCAGACCTTACTGATCCGAGGCGGGCGTGCCGGAGACGTCGTCCCTCAGCAGGACGTCGGCGTCGAAGCAGGTGCGGTCGCCGGTGTGGCAGGCGGCGCCCACCTGGTCCACCCGGACCAGCAGTGTGTCGGCGTCGCAGTCCAGGGCGACGGACTTGACCCACTGGTAGTGGCCGGAGGTGTCGCCCTTGACCCAGTACTCCTGCCGGCTGCGGGACCAGTACGTGCAGCGGCCGGTGGTCAGGGTGCGGTGCAGCGCCTCGTCGTCCATCCAGCCGAGCATCAGCACCTCGCCGGTGTCGTACTGCTGGGCGACGGCGGGGACGAGGCCGTCGGCGTCGCGCTTGAGGCGGGCGGCGATCGCTGGATCGAGGCTGGTGGGGCGGGGGCCGCCGGTCGTACTGGTCATGGGTGCCATTGTGCCGCCTGGCACGGACAGTCACTGCGCGTGTCCGGTGGGCAGGCGTTTTGTATGGTCGTACGCTGGCTCCATGTCGACCTTCGCCAAGCGTGAACGGCTGCTGCTCGCCGACCTTTTGGAAACCGTCGGACCGGATGCCCCGACACTGTGCGAGGGGTGGCGGGCCCGGGATCTGGCCGCGCACGTGGTGGTGCGCGAGCGGCGCCCGGACGCGGCCGGGGGCCTTGTCATCAAGCAGCTCGCGCCGCGCCTGGAGCGGGTGACGGCTGAGTACGCGGCGAAGCCGTACGAGGAGCTGCTCCAGCTGATCCGCACGGGGCCGCCGCGGTTCTCGCCGTTCGCGCTGAAGCAGGTCGACGAGGCGGCGAACACGGTCGAGTTCTACGTCCACACCGAGGACGTCCGCCGCGCGCAGCCCGACTGGAGCCCGCGCGAGCTGGACCCGGTGTTCCAGGACACGCTGTGGTCGAACCTGGAGCGTTCGGCCCGGCTGATGGACCGGGGCGCGCCGACCGGCCTGGTGCTGCGCTGCCCGGACGGCCGGACGACGGTGGCGCACCGGGGCACTCCGGTGGTCACGGTGACCGGTGAGCCCTCGGAGCTGCTGATGTTCGCGTACGGCCGGCAGGGTGTCGCCGCCGTGGCCCTGGAGGGGGACGCGGACGCGATCGAGAAGGTGCACGAGTCCAGGCAGCTGGGCATCTGAGACCGGGGGCGCCGCCGCCATGATCAAGGTCGCGATGACGCACGTGTACGTGGAGGACGTGGCGAAGGCGCACGCCTTCTACACCGAGGTCCTGGGGTTCGAGACCCGGCTGCACATGGACCTCGGCGACGGCGCGCTCTTCGTCACGGTCGGCGCGCCCCACGGGGCCCAGCGGGATGTGCAGTTACTGCTGGAGCCGGGCCGCAACCCCATCGCCGACCCGTACCGCACGGCGCTGTACGACGCCGGGATCCCCTGCATCGTGTTCTCCGTGACCGACCTGCCGGCGGAGTACGACCGCCTGCGCGCCCTGGGCGTCCGCTTCACGCATCCGCCGCAGGAGCAGGGGCCGGTACTGGCGGCGGTGTTCGACGACACGGTCGGCAACCTGGTGCAGCTGACAGAGCCGCTGGGCTGAACACCGGCGGCCGGGCGGGGAGTCCGGGACAGCCGCCGGGCCGGGCCCGTACGATCCGTCAGGCCGGGTCCCCGTGCGGTCCGTCAGGCCGGGAGTTCCGCGCGGCGCAGGGCCGGGAAGCAGAGGAAGACGACTCCGCCGAGCCCGCAGACGGCCGCGCTGACCAGGTAGACCGGGCCGAGGCCCCAGGCGCCGATCGCGGCGGCGGCGAACGGCATGCTCAGCGGGGCGAAGCCGAGGCTGACCAGGCTGGCGACGGAGGTGACCCGGCCGAGGTAGGAGGGGTCGCCCTGGGTCTGGAGCAGGGCGCCGCACATGGCGCCGCTGAGCCCGCTGACCAGCCCGATGAGCAGGGCGATGCCGACGGCGACGGGGAGGCTGGAGGCCTGGCCGAGGGAGCCCACGGCGACGGCGCCGGCGGTGCAGGCGCACCCGGCCACCAGTCCGGCGCGCGGCAGGCGGCCCCGCACGGTCAGCAGCAGCGAGACCGTGGCCGCGCCGACCCCGAACCCGGCGAGCACCCAGCCCATCCCGGAGGCTCCCCAGCCGCGGCGGTCGGCGAGCAGGGTCAGGCCGACGTTGAGGGGGCCGACGAAGCCGAGGTCGCCGAGGGCTATGGCCAGCATCAGCGGGGCGAGGACGCGGTGGCCGCGGATGTAGGCGAGTCCGGCCTTGAGGTCCTGCCAGGCGCCCGCGGAGACCTTCTCGGAAACCCGCTCCGAGACCTGCTCGGAGTCGGAGCCCTCCTCGGAGACCTGCTCGCCGGGCAGCTCCCGCATCCGTACGGAGATCAGCAGCGGCACCGACACCGCGATGAGCAGCCCGGCCAGGCCGAACGCGGCCGCCGCGCCGCCGACCGCCACACCGAGTCCACCGAGCGGGGCGCCGACCACACTGGCGAAGCGGATGGCGAGGCCCCGCATGCCCTGGACCCGGGTGAGCTGGTCCCGGCCGGTGATCCGGGCGGGCAGCGCGCCCACCGCGGGCATGAACACGGCGTCGACGGTGCCGAAGAGCAGCGCCAGCAGCGCGAGCGGCCACAGCCCGGGGCTGGTGAGGAAGAGCAGGGCGGCCACCGCGAGCACCGCCGCGCAGCGCACGGCGTCGCTGCCTATGACGACCCGGCGCGGGCCGAAGCGGTCGGCGATCACGCCTCCGCCCAGCATCAGCACGGCCCTCGGCAGCGCGCTGACCGACATCACGAGCCCGGCCTGGGCGGGGGTGCCCGCCTGGACGGCGGCCCAGGACAGGGCGAGGTAGTAGACGTTGTCGCCGAGCATCGAGGAGGTGTAGGCACCCAGCCAGCGCAGGACGTTGGGGTCGCGGTGGGCGTGCCGCTGCGCGACGGGTACGGCGGTGACGGTGGTCAAGTCAGCAGTCCTTCTCAGACACGGAACGGGAAGCCGTACGCATGCAGCGCGACGTTCTCGCGCCCTTCGGTGTCGCCGGCGGCCTCGGCACGCCGGCCCTTCTCGTCGTACTTCCTCGCCAGAGCGATCAGTTCCTCACGCAGCTCGCCCAGTTCGGCCGCGGTGAGGCGCAGCAGGGACTCGGTGTCCGGTGCGGCGGCGTTCCACTCGGCGCCCCAGGTGGCGCGCTCGTCGAGGTAGCGGCGGTGCATGTCGGCGCGCTGTTCGTGGAAGAGCCGGGTCGCCGCCAGGTGCGCGGCCGCCTTCTCGGGAGCGTCCCGGAAGTCCTCGCCGCGGATGCTGACCCCCTGCGAGGAGGGCTGCCACCAGCGTTCCCGGCCGTCGGCGCTCTGCGCCTCGGCCTCTTCGATCAGGCCGTGCGAGGCGAGCTTGCGCAGGTGGTAACTGACCAGCGAGACGGCCTCGTCGACCTGGTCGGCCAGGTGCGAGGCGGTCGCCTCGCCACCCACGCAGAGGGCTCGGTACAGCCTCATGCGCAGCGGGTGTGCGAGCGCCTTCAGTGTGCCCACATCGGTGATGGGACGGTTCCCCCCGGATGTCATGAACCGAACACTAGACAGGAAAGGAAAGTTGCACAACAAATCTTGCGCAACTTTCCTTTCGCATCTGTCGCGGCTCGGTGCGAGGTCACCGCACCGGGTGCCCCGCCTCCCGCAGCGTCCGCTTCACGTCGCCGATGCGCAGGTCGCCGAAGTGGAAGACGGAGGCGGCCAGCACCGCGTCCGCGCCGGCGTCGACGGCCGGCGGGAAGTCGGTCAGCCGGCCCGCGCCGCCGGAGGCGATCACCGGCACGGACACGTGCTTGCGGACGGCGGCGATCATCTCCAGGTCGTAGCCGTCCTTGGTGCCGTCGGCGTCCATGGAGTTCAGCAGGATCTCCCCGGCGCCCAGCTCGGCGGCGCGGTGCGCCCACTCCACGGCGTCGATGCCGGTGCCCTTGCGGCCGCCGTGGGTCGTCACCTCGAACGAACCCGACGCCGTGCGGCGCGCGTCCACCGACAGCACCAGCACCTGCCGGCCGAAGCGCTCGGCGATCTCCTGGATCAGCTCCGGGCGGGCGATGGCCGCGGTGTTCACGCCGACCTTGTCGGCGCCCGCGCGCAGCAGCTTGTCCACGTCCTCGGCCGTGCGGACGCCGCCGCCGACCGTGAGCGGGATGAACACCTGCTCGGCGGTGCGCCGCACCACGTCGTAGGTCGTCTCCCGGTTGCCCGAGGACGCGGTGATGTCCAGGAAGGTCAGCTCGTCGGCGCCCTCGGCGTCGTACACCTTGGCCATCTCGACGGGGTCGCCCGCGTCGCGCAGGTTCTGGAAGTTGACGCCCTTGACGACCCGGCCGTTGTCCACGTCCAGGCAGGGGATGACTCGTACGGCCAGGGTCATGCGGGAACTCCTCGGAACGCCTCCACCTCGATCTCGACGACCAGGCTGGGGTCCACGAAACCGGAGACGATGATCATGGTTGCGGCGGGCCGGACGGTGTCGAACAGCTCCTTGTGGGCGCGCCCGACCTCGTCTACGTCCCGCGCATGGGTGATGTACATGCGGGTGCGCACGACGTCGTCACGGCCGAGCCCCAGCCGCTCCAGCGCGGCCAGGGCGACATTGAAGGCGTTGACCGCCTGCTCGTACGGGCCGCCCCCGGCGATCTGCCCGTCCACGATGGACGTGCATCCCGAGACCAGCACCAGGCCGCTGGGCAGTTCCACCGCACGGGAGTAGCCGAACTGCTCCTCCCAGGGCGCACCCGTGCTCACACGTCGTACGTCGCTCACCGGGCCACAGCCTCCAGTGCCTCTTCCAGCGTGAACGCCTTGGCGTACAGGGCCTTGCCGACGATGGAGCCCTCCACACCGAGGGGTACCAGGTCGGCGATGGCCCGGAGGTCGTCCAGCGACGACACGCCGCCGGACGCCACGACCGGCCGGTCGGTGACGGCGCAGACGCCCCGCAGCAGCTCCAGGTTGGGGCCCTGGAGGGTGCCGTCCTTGGCGATGTCGGTGACGACGTAGCGGGCGCAGCCCTCCTTGTCGAGGCGCGCCAGCGTCTCGTAGAGGTCGCCGCCGTCGCGGGTCCAGCCGCGGCCGCGCAGGGTGGTGCCGCGCACGTCCAGGCCGACCGCGATCTTGTCGCCGTGCTCGGCGATGACCTTGGCGACCCACTCCGGGGTCTCCAGGGCGGCGGTGCCGAGGTTGACGCGGGTGCAGCCGGTGGCCAGGGCGGCGGCGAGCGTGTCGTCGTCGCGAATGCCGCCGGACAGCTCCACCTTGATGTCCATCGCCCCGGCCACCTCGGCGATCAGGTCCCGGTTGTCACCGGTGCCGAACGCGGCGTCCAGGTCGACCAGGTGCAGCCATTCGGCGCCGGCGCGCTGCCAGGCGAGAGCGGCCTCCAGCGGGGAGCCGTACGACGTCTCGCTCCCGGACTCGCCGTGCACGAGGCGGACGGCCTGGCCGTCGCGGACGTCGACGGCGGGGAGCAGTTCGAGCTTGGCCATGGTCTACAGGGTTCCGATCCAGTTGGTGAGGAGCTGGGCGCCGGCGTCGCCGGACTTCTCGGGGTGGAACTGGGTGGCCGACAGGGCACCGTTCTCCACCGCGGCCACGAAGGGCCCGCCGTAGGTCGACCAGGTCACCTTCGGCGGCACCATGGCGGCGTTGAGCTGCTCGAAGGTCCAGTCCTGCACGGCGTAGGAGTGCACGAAGTAGAAGCGGTCGTCCGGGTCGAGGCCGGCGAACAGTTCCGAGTCGGCCGGGGCGTCCACGGTGTTCCAGCCCATGTGCGGGACGACGGGGGCGTCGAGCGGGCCGACCGTGCCGGGCCACTCGTCCAGGCCCTCGGTCTCCACGCCGTGCTCGATGCCGCGTGCGAAGAGGATCTGCATGCCGACGCAGATGCCCATCACAGGCCGTCCGCCGGACAGCCGGCGGTCCACGACCCAGTCGCCGCGGGCGGCGCGCAGGCCCTCCATGCAGGCGGCGAACGCGCCCACGCCCGGCACCAGCAGGCCGTCGGCGTTCATCGCCTTGTCGAAGTCACGGGTGATCTCGACGTCGGCCCCCACGCGCGCGAGGGCGCGTTCGGCGGAGCGGACGTTGCCGAAGCCGTAGTCGAAGACCACGACCTTCTTGGGGTCGCTCAACTCCACACCCCCAGCCGCATGACGCCCGCGACCAGACACATGCCGGCGCCGATGGAGAGCAGGACGACGAGGCTCCTCGGCATGTCCTGCTTGACGAAGGAGATGATGCCGCCGACGAGGAAGAGGCCGACGACGATCAGGACGGTGGACAGACCGGTCATGGGTTTACAGCGCGCCCTTCGTGGACGGGAGGATGCCGACGGCGCGCGGGTCGCGCTCGCTGGCATAGCGCAGCGCCCGGGCGAGCGCCTTGAACTGGCATTCCACGATGTGGTGCGCGTTGCGCCCGTAGGGGACGTGCACGTGCAGCGCGATCTGCGCCTGGGCGACGAAGGACTCCAGGATGTGCCGGGTCATCGTGGTGTCGTACTCGCCGATCATCGGCGCCATCTTCTCGGGCTCGGTGTGCACGAGGTAGGGGCGGCCGGAGAGGTCGACGGTGACCTGGGCGAGGGACTCGTCCAGCGGGACCGTGCAGTTGCCGAAGCGGTAGATGCCCACCTTGTCGCCGAGCGCCTGCTTGAAGGCGGCGCCGAGCGCGAGGGCGGTGTCCTCGATGGTGTGGTGGGAGTCGATGTGCAGGTCGCCGTCGGTCTTCACGGTGAGGTCGAACAGACCGTGCCGGCCGAGCTGGTCGAGCATGTGGTCGTAGAAGCCGACGCCGGTGGCGATGTCGGTCTTGCCGGTGCCGTCGAGGTCGATCTCGACCAGGACCGAGGTCTCCTTGGTGGTGCGCTCCACGCGCCCTACGCGGTTCATGCGTCAAGCTCCTTCTTCAGTTCGCGTACCGCGTCCAGGAACGCGTCGTTCTCCTCGGGGGTTCCGGCGGACACCCGCAGCCGTCCGGGCACGCCGTTGTCCCGGACCAGCACGCCCCGGTCGAGGATCCGCTGCCAGGCCGCGTGGGAGTCCTCGAACCGTCCGAACTGGACGAAGTTCGCGTCGGACTCGGTGACGTCGTAGCCGATCGCGCGCAGCTCGGTGACCAGCCGGTCCCGCTCCGCCTTCAGCTGCTCGACGTACTTCAGCAGCGTGTCGGTGTGCTCCAGGGCGGCCAGGGCGGTCGCCTGGGTGATCGCGGACAGGTGGTACGGCAGCCGTACGAGCTGGACGGCGTCCACGACCGCGGGGTCCGCGGCGAGGTAGCCCAGGCGCAGGCCGGCCGCGCCGAAGGCCTTAGACATGGTCCGCGAGATCACCAGATGCGGCCGGCCTTCGAGCAGCGGCAGCAGCGAGTCGCCGTGGCTGAACTCGACGTAGGCCTCGTCCACGATCACCATGGACGGCCCCGCCGCCTGGGCGGCGTCGTACAGCGCGAGGACCGTCTCGGGCGGGACCGCGTTGCCCGTGGGGTTGTTGGGGGTGGTGATGAAGACGACGTCGGGCCTGTTCTCGGCGATCGCCCGCTCGGCGGCGGCGAGGTCGATGGTGAAGTCCTCGCCGCGGGGGCCGGAGATCCAGCGCGTCCCCGTGCCGCGCGCGATGAGCGCGTGCATCGAGTACGACGGCTCGAAGCCGATGGCGCTGCGGCCCGGTCCGCCGAAGGTCTGCAGCAGCTGCTGGATGACCTCGTTGGAGCCGTTGGCCGCCCAGACGTTCTCGATGCCGAGCGGGTACTTGCCGGTCTTCGTCAGGTACTTGGCCAGCTCGGTGCGCAGCTGGACCGCGTCCCGGTCGGGGTAGCGGTTCAGGTCGCGGGCGGCCTCGCGCACCCGCTCCACGATCCGCTCGACCAGCGGTTCGGGCAGCGGGTAGGGGTTCTCGTTGGTGTTCAGCCGTACGGGGACGTCGAGCTGGGGCGCGCCGTAGGGGGACTTGCCGCGCAGCTCGTCGCGGATGGGGAGCTCGTCCCAGGGGGACAGGGAGGGGTTGCCGGTCACTTGCTCGTCGGTACCTTCCAGCCGCGCTTCCATGGTTCGCCTTCGGCAAAACGTGCCTTGATCGCCGCGCCGTGCGCGGGCAGGTCCTCCGCCTCCGCCAGCGTGACCACGTGGTGCGCGACGTCGGCCAGCGCGTCCTTGGTGTAGTCGACGATGTGGATGCCCCGCAGGAAGGACTGCACGGACAGGCCCGAGGAGTGGCACGCGCAGCCGCCGGTGGGCAGCACGTGGTTGGATCCGGCCGCGTAGTCGCCCAGCGAGACGGGCGCCCAGGGGCCGACGAAGATCGCGCCCGCGTTCTTCACGCGGTCGGCTACGGCGGCGGCGTCGGCGGTCTGGATCTCCAGGTGCTCGGCGCCGTACGCGTCGACGACCCTGAGGCCCTCGTCGATGCCGTCCACGAGGACGATCGCGGACTGCTTGCCGGCCAGCGCCGGGCGGACGCGGTCCTCGATGTGCTTGGTGGCCGCGACCTGCGGCTCCAGTTCCTTCTCCACCGAGTCGGCCAGTTCGGCCGAGTCGGTGACGAGGACGGCCGCCGCGAGCGGGTCGTGCTCGGCCTGGCTGATCAGGTCGGCGGCGATGTGCACCGGGTCGGCGGTGTCGTCGGCGAGGACCGCGATCTCGGTGGGGCCGGCCTCGGCGTCGATGCCGATCTTGCCGGTGAAGTAGCGCTTGGCGGCGGCCACCCAGATGTTGCCGGGGCCGGTGACCATGTTCACGGGCGGGCAGGACTCGGTGCCGTGGGCGAACATCGCGACGGCAGTGGCGCCGCCGGCCGCGTAGACCTCGTCCACGCCGAGCAGGGCGCACGCGGCGAGGATCGTCGGGTGCGGCAGCCCACCGAACTCGGCCTGCGCCGGGGAGGCGAGGGCGATCGACTCGACGCCGGCCTCCTGCGCGGGCACCACGTTCATGATCACGGACGAGGGGTAGACCGAACGGCCGCCGGGCGCGTACAGCCCGACCCGTTCGACCGGCACCCACTTCTCGGTCACCGAGCCGCCGGGTACGACCTGGGTGGTGTGCGTGGTGCGGCGCTGCTCGCGGTGGACGAGGCGGGCCCGGCGGATGGACTCCTCCAAGGCGGCGCGGACGGCCGGGTCCAGGGTCTCCAGCGCGTCGGTGAGCGCCTGCGCCGGGACACGGACGGATTCCAGCCGTACCCCGTCGAACTTCTCCGCGAAGTCGATCAGTGCCGCGTCGCCACGATGATGCACGGCCTCGCAGATCGGACGCACCTTCTCCAGGGCGGCCGAGACGTCGAAGTCGGCTCGGGGCAGCAGGTCGCGCAGGGCGGGGCCCTCGGGGAGGGCGTCGCCGCGCAGATCGATTCGGGAGATCACAGTCCCAATTCTCTCAGACCGGCACCGGGACCCGTCCGCGCGTATCAATGGCTGATACAGAGCGTGGGACAACGGACGCTACAGAGAGTGGCCAAAACCCGGAAGATCGCCTTCACATCTTGTGTTGCGAGTGTCACTCAGCGGGCATGACCGGCTGTGACGGAAGACGTGACTCGCGAGTAGCCGAGTCGCGAGTATCCGAAGGGTCGAGAGAGAAGGAACTGCGGTGACCGAGGAAACCGGCCTTCACGCCGGGGACCTGCCGGACGACCTGACCGCGGCCGAGGCGGGCATGTGGCAGGCCTTCCGCAACGGCAGCGTGTACGACCTGAGCAGCGGGGACCGGGTCGTGGACGATCCGCACGGCGGGCACCCCTGGGGGCCCGGGCGAAGTGTCCGGGCCCGTGTCGTCTGCTGGCTGCTGCTGGACGGGCCGCCCGCGCTCGCGGGCCGGGTGCCTGCGCTGAAGCTGGCCGGCGTGCGGATCACCGGCACGCTGGACCTGGCCGGCGGCGCGGTCACGCCGTACGTGGAGCTGCGCGGCTGCCGCTTCGACGAGCAGGTCCTGGTGCCGGAGGCCCGCTTCACGACCCTGCGCCTGGTGGACTGCGCGGTGCCGCGCCTGGAGGCGGCCCGGGTGCACACGGAGGGTGACCTGCATCTGCCGCGCTGCCGCTTCCAGAACGGGGTACGGCTGACCGACGCGCACATCGGCACGGACCTGCTGCTCAACCAGGCGGTCGTGTACCGGGACCGCAGCGGTCGCTCGATCGCCGCGGACGGCCTGACCGTCGGCCAGGACCTGCAGGCGGAGCTGCTGGAGTCGCACGGCGAGCTGAGCCTGCGCAGCGCCAAGGTCGGGGTCTCGCTCAGCCTGCGCGGCGCGCGGCTGGCCAACCCCTACGCGCGCCTCGCCCTCAACGCCCCCCAGCTGACGGTGGGGCGCACCCTGTACCTGACCCCGGCCGGCGTGGGCAGCCCGCTGCTGAGCGGGACCACCCCCGCGCGCGGGACGCGGATCCAGCGCTTCGAGTGCCGGGGCGGGATGCGGCTGGACGACGGGCGGTTCGGGGACGCCGTCGACCTGGAGCGGGCCCGGTTCACGTTCTCGGACGACCAGGAGCTGTCCCTGCGCCGCATCCAGACCCCGGAGCTGCGCTTCCTCGGGGACCGGCCGCAGCGCGGCAAGGTCGTGCTGTCCGGGGCCCGGATCGTCAACCTGGTGGACCACGCGGGCAGCTGGCCGGAGCCCGGCAACCTGCACATGGGCGGCTTCGCGTACGAGAGCCTGGTGCCGCAGGGGCCGTTCCCGCTGACCCGGCGCCTGGACTGGATCGCGGCGGCCACCGCCGAGTACAACCCGGAGCCGTACGAGCGGCTGGCCGCCGTGCTGCGCGCGGCCGGGGAGGACGAGGACGCCCGCGAGGTACTGCTCGCCAAGCAGCGGCGGCGCCGCGAGACCCTGCCACTGGCCGCCAAGTTCTGGGGGTACGTGCAGGACTGGACGGTCGCCTACGGCTACCGGCCGGGGCGGGCCGCGGTGTGGATGGCGGTGCTGTGGGCGGCGGGCACGCTGGCGTTCGCGCACGCCGCCCATCCGCCGATGAACACCGGCGGCCATCCGAACTGGAGTCCGGGCCTGTTCACCCTGGACCTCCTGCTGCCGGTGATCGACCTGGGCCAGGTCGGCCAGTGGCAGCTGCGCGGGGGCTGGCAGTGGCTCGCGGCGACGATGGTCCTGCTCGGCTGGATACTCGCCACGACGGTGGCGGCGGGCGCGACCCGCCTGCTGCGGCGCGGGTGAGGCGAGGGCGGGGCGCGGCGGCGGGATGCCCCGTCCGGTCGCAAGTACCCCGTCCGGTCGCGAGTGTCCCGTCCGGCCGCGGGGCGGGTGTCACGTCTGATCGTCGATGCCCGACTGGTGGCTGCCGCCGGACATATTTGAACAATCAAGCTTTACGGTACCTTGACCACCGGCCGTACAACTTTCCACAACTTGCCCGGACCCTCTGGCGCACTCCCGACCTGCGGTCTTTCAATGGTCAACACCATGGCATTGCTGTCCGCGCTCCTCCGCACCGCCCGGATGACACGACGCGCCTCGCTCACCGCCGCGTCCACGCCCGCACCGGCCGACGACGAGGCCGTACTCGACGCGCCCGACGACCGGCTGGCCCCGGCGCTGGTCGCGGCCGCCCGCGGCGAGTACGCCGTCGCCTCCGCCCTGCTCGCCGCCACCCGCGCGGCGGCCGAGTGGGAGGACCGCGACCGGTACGTGGGACGTCTGGCCGCCTTCGCCCGGTCGCGCCCCGAGTGGTTCGACCGCTGGCACGCGGCCTCCCCGCACGACCCGGACGCGCTGCTCGTGGGGGCCCAGCTGGCGGTGGACCGCGCCTGGCCCTCCCCGGCCCGGACCGAGCTGCTGCGCGAGGTGAGCCCGCTGATCACGGCCGCCGCCCGCGCCGACGACCGGGACCCGGTGCCCTGGCGGATCGCGCTGGACCACGCGCGCGGCTCGCAGGCCGGCCACCGGTACTTCGAGGAGCTGTGGGAGGCGGCGGTCCGCCGCGCCCCGCACCACTACGGCTGCCATGTCGCCGCCCTGCGCTACCTGGCCACCTTCTGGCACGGCTCGCACCACGAGTGCTTCGACTTCGCCGAGCTGGCCGCGCAGGACGCCGCGCCCGCGTCACTCGTCCAGGCCCTGCCGGTCCGGGCGGCCTTCGGCTACCTGACGGACACCTGCGGTCCCGAGGTGCCGCGCGAGCGGCTGGACGCGGCGGCCGACCGGGCCGTGGCGCTCTCCGGCCGGCTCCCGGCGGCCGACCCCGGGCCCGCCGAGTTCCGCAACAAGCTGCTCTACGTCCTGCTGCGCCTGGAACGCTGGGAGGACGCCCGCGCCCAGCTGCCCCTGATAGGCCCCTACGCCACGTCCTTCCCCTGGAACCGGGTGTCCGAGGACCCGCTGGGCCTCTTCCTGCGGCTTCGCGAGGAGCTCCGGGCGGACGCCGCGGGGGCCGCCGTGACCCGGCTGCTGCCGACCTCGCCACGGCCCGGCAGCGAGCGCCGCGGGCGCGGTACCGCCCCCGACCATTAGGCTGGGGCGCCGTGACCACCGTCCATCTGCCCCTCTTCCCGCTGAACTCGGCGCTGTTCCCGGGCCTCGTGCTGCCCCTGAACATCTTCGAGGAGCGCTATCGCGCCATGATGCGCGAGCTCCTGAAGACCCCCGAGGACGAGCCCCGCCGCTTCGCCGTCGTGGCGATCCGTGACGGCCATGAGGTGGCGCCGAGCGCCCCGGGCATGCCGGACCTGACGGCACAGCCCGAGCAGGGCCCGGCCGCCGGTTTCGGCCCCGACCCCCGCAAGGCCTTCCACGGGGTGGGCTGCGTGGCGGACGCGGCGTCCATCCGGGAGCGCGCCGACGGCACGTTCGAGGTGCTGGCGACCGGGACGACGCGGGTACGGCTGGTGTCCGTGGACGCCTCGGGGCCGTTCCTGACGGCGGAGGTGGAGGAGCTGACGGAGGAGCCCGGCGACGAGGCGGGCACGCTCGCGGAGGGTGTCCTGCGCTCCTTCCGCCAGTACCAGAAGCGGCTCGCGGGCGCCCGCGAGCGTTCCCTGTCCACCGGCGCGGACCTGCCGGACGACCCCAGTGTGGTCTCCTACCTGGTCGCGGCGGCCATGGTCCTGGACACCCCGACCAAGCAGCGGCTGCTGCAGGCCCCGGACACCGCCTCCCGCCTGCGCGACGAGCTGAAACTCCTTCGCTCGGAGTCGTCCATCATCCGTAGCCTGCCGTCGGTGCCCGCGTTCGAACTGACGCGGACTCCGACCAGTCTCAACTGAGGGAACCGAGGCGGACACCCGCGATGGCGAAGAAGTCCAGCAAGAAGCAGCACGAGACAGGGGCGCGCGAAGCGCACGCGAACAAGGGTGGTGCGCGACGGGCGGGCGGCACGCCCGCGACCGTCGCCCTCACGGCGGCGGGCGTGGACTACACGGTGCACGCCTACGAGCACGACCCCGCCCACCCGTCCTACGGCGAGGAGGCCGCCGAGGCGATGGGCGTCTCCCCCGACCGCGTCTTCAAGACCCTCGTCGCCGACGTCGACGGCGCCCTGACGGTCGCGGTGGTCCCCGTCTCCGGCACCCTCGACCTCAAGGCCCTCGCCGCCGCGGTGGGCGGCAAGCGGGCCGCCATGGCCGACCCCGCCCTCGCCGAACGCACCACGGGCTACGTCCGCGGCGGCATCTCCCCCCTCGGCCAGCGCAAGAAGCTCCGCACCGTCCTCGACGACTCGGCCGACGCCCACCCCACGATCTGTGTCTCGGCGGGACGCCGGGGCCTGGAGGTCGAGGTGGCCCCGGAGGACCTGCGAAAGCTCACGGACGCGGTACTGGCCCCGATCGGCCGGGGCTGACACGGCGAGCCCCCGGTTCGCCGCCCGCGCGTCGCGGCAGGCGGATCCGGGGGCGGGTGGGCGAACGGGGCCCGAGGGCGAGCCCCGGGGTCAGGTCAGCGGTGCGCCGTAGCCGTCCTTGGACAGGGGATCGTGCGGGTACTCCTCGGGGTCCCGCGGCCCGAACATCGCCGTGAGCCCGAGATGCACCAGCAACCCGGCCAGCGGCCACGCCAGCAGCGCACCCTTGGCCCCCAGCTTCAGCGGCGCCGAGAAGGTGACCCCCTTGCCCACGGCCCTGGCGTGCGCGATCACGTCCGACGTGGGTCCCAGCCACACCCCGAGCCGCCACGCCAGCAGCGAGCCGAGCAGGCCGCCGACCCCCAGCGCCACGACCAGCGGCACGCCCCCGCGCCGCCGCCACAGAAACGCCCCCACCGCGCTGACGAGCCCGAAGGCCAGCCCCAGCAGGGTGAACGTTCCGTCCACGCCGGCCGACTGCTCGCCCTCGGAGTCCTTGAGGTACACGACCCAGCTCCGGTCGACCTCGTCCCCCACCAGCGGCACATGCGGCGCCAGCCACCACCACAGCAGCCCGAGCAGCAGCCCGGCCAGCGCCAGGCCGACCGTGATCACGGCGGCCTCACGCAGTTCGGTCTTCATCCCAGGGCCGTCCTGTCCGTAGCTGTCCGCTTCGTAACCGTCCGCGGCCTCCCCGGCAGGCGGAACCTGCCGGACCTGGTGCGCGGAGTCGTCGTGCGGCGGCGGGGGCGGCGTCAGCGGTGCGGTCACCCTGACATCGTGCCAGGTCGTGCCGCGCGCCGCGTCACCGGACGGCGGCCCTGCGGTACGCCCGGGTGGCCGCGGCCAGCGAGATCACCCCGACACCGGCGCAGACCCCCAGGTCACCGAGGACGGCGGCCCAGTCGGGGTGCGCCACGAAGGTCCGGGCGTACGCCTCCACGCCGTACGTCGAAGGCAGCAGATCCCGCGCCAGCCGGACGATCCCCGGCATCCGGTCGGCCGGCAGCACCCCCAGCAGCAGCGCCGCCGACATGCCCAGCTGCCCGAGCAGCGTGGCCAGTTCGGGCCGGGGCGCGAGCAGCCCGAAGGCGGCGCCGAGCCCGGACAGCGCGGCCCCGGCGAGCGGGATCACGGCCAGCAGGACCCACAGGTTGGTCAGCGGCAGACCGAACAGCACGCACCCGAAGACGGCGGTCACGAGGGTCCCCGGCACGGTGAAGGAGGCGTACGCCGCCGCCGCGCCCAGCACCACCGCCGCCGGGGGTACCGGGAGAGTGGCGTAGTGGTCGAGCCCGCCGCTGGCCCGCAGCTGCCCGAAGTACTGGGACAGCAGGTTCAGCGCGACGTACGCGACGACCAGCACCGAGGATCCGGCCACCACGGACCGGGCCTCGCCGCCGCTGTCGACGACGCCCCGCATCATCACGGAGATGCCGACGGACTGGAAGGTCGCCACGAACAGCAGCGGGATGCGCGACACCCGGGCCCGGGACAGCTGGGCCCGGTAGACGGCCACCAGGGACGGCCACAGCCGCGCGGGCGGCCCGAGTTCGGCCGCGACCCGGGCCTGCTCCGGCACGGTCCGGGCACCTTCCGGCACGACCTGCACGGATACGACACTCACGACGAGCTGCTCCTCTTCCCGACGGCAGCCGGGCCACCGTCGACCAGGGACCACGGGGACCACGGGTCCCGAACGCGCGGGGACCGAGGGGACCGGACGCGCGGGGACCGAGGGGACCGGACGCGCGGGGACCGAGGGGACCGGACGCGCGGGGACCGAGGGGACCGGACGCGCGGGGCCCACGAGGACCGTACGGATGCGGCGCACCACCCGTTCACGCCTTCACCAGCCCCTGCCGTGCCGCGCCGCCCAGCGCCAGGTAGACGTCCTCCAGGCTGGGCGTGGTGAGCGTGAAGTCGTCCAGGGCGGCGAACGCGGCCCCGCCGGTCACCGTGGCGACGGCGGCCCGTGCCTCCTCGGGCGCGAGCCGGAGCGTCCAGCGCCGGCCGGACTCCGCGGCCCGCTCGCGCAGGGCGGCGACCTCGGGCACCTCCAGCGGCGCCCGCTCCCGCCAGACCAGTTCCACCCGCACCTCGCCGGAGACCTGTTCCTTCAGTCCCGCCGGGGTGTCGCAGGCGATGACCCGGCCCTGGTCGAGGACGGCGACCCGGTCGAGGACCGTCTCGGCCTCGATGACGTTGTGGGTGACCAGCAGCACGGTCGTCCCGTGCTCGGCCCGCCTGCGGTCCACGGCCGCCCAGACCGCGCGCCGGGCCACCGGGTCCATGCCGGTGGTCGGCTCGTCCAGCACGAGCAGCGGACGCTGCCCGACGAGCGCGGCGGCGAAGCAGGCGAGCCGCCGCTGTCCGCCGGACAGCAGCCGCAGCGCCCGCCCGGCGATCGGCGTGAGCCCCAACTCCTCGAGTACGGCGTCCCGCTCGGCCCGCGCCCGGCGCACGTCCAGGCCGCGCAGGCGTCCGGTGGTCTCGGCGGCGAGCGCCACGGTCAGCTCGTCCAGGGCGGAGGACTCCTGGCCCAGGTAGGCCAGCAGCCGTGCGGCCCGCTCGGGATGGCGCACGATGTCGTGGCCGAGGATCTCGACGCTGCCGGAGTCCGGGCGCAGCAGCCCGGTGAGCTGGCGTACGAGGGTGGACTTGCCGGCGCCGTTCGGCCCGAGCAGCCCGAAGATCTCCCCGCGCCGCACCTCCAGCGCCACCTCGTCGGTGGCCCGCACGGCGGGTGTGCCCGGCGCGCCCCTCCGCTCCCTGACGGGCGGATAGGTCTTGGTGAGTCCGCGTACGCGTACGGCCTCACTCTGCCGAAGTGCCTGTCCCGCGCCCGTACTCACAAGGGACGAGGGTACGGGGTGCGAACCCTTTACTCGCCTTTGGGGCCGCTTCTCGTCCCGCACCCCGGAAACGGCCCGCGACGGGCACCCGCCGCACCGCCGGCCGGTGACGGCGGTACGGTCCGGGCCGGGGCGTTCTGCGGCCTCACTCCCCCGCCGAGACGTTCTCCGCGGCCGCCGGTACGTCGATCTCACGCCAGAACCCCGCCCGGATGGCGTAACGGTCGTGCTCGTCGATCTGGTCGTCCTTGTGGGCCAGCAGTCCGAAGCGCGCGGCGTACCGCAGCAGCTCGCCGTCGATGCGGTGCGGGATGCGCGGGTACATCGTGGACAGCCGCTGCACATGGGTCTGGTCGCCGAGCCGGGCGATCCAGCGGCGGGCGAAGACCTGCCCCACCTCGTAGGGGTCGCCGCCGACGGTGGTGATGTCCTCCTCGCGGTCGGCCCACCGTTGCTCGGCGGTGGTGAGCTGGGCCAGCGTCGGCATGGAGGCGACCTCGGGCGGCTCGGCGACCGCGCCGGGGCGGTCGACCCAGCCCTTGTCGGAGGACCAGCGCAGGGTCGCCGTCGCGGGGTGCTGGACGGCCGGCGCGCCGGGTGCGCGCAGTGCGGCGAGGTCCTTGGGGGTCGGTACGCCCTTGGACGCGGGCAGCCGCTCCGGGGCGCCGTCCTCGGCGGGTGCGGCCACCGGCCGCGGGCCCTCCTCGCCACCGCGCTCGGCGGCCGGGGCGAGCGAGGAGTCGGGCAGCGGCGCGGAGAGGATCGCCGCGATGTCGGGGCGGGTCACGGGCGGCGGCGCGCAGACGCCGGTCAGTTCCTTGGCGCGGACGGCCTGGGTGATCCAGGCCCGGTCCAGCACGCGCCGTTCGTCGGCCTCGGCGACCAGGTCCTCGGACTGGTTGTAGTCGCCGTCGGCGGCCTGTACAGCCCACAGGTGGACGGCGACGCCGTGCTCCTTGGCGGCCATCATGCCCGGCAGCAGGTCGCCGTCGCCGGTGACCAGGACGACGTCGGAGCAGGCGCGGTTGCGGGCCAGCTCGGTCAGCTCGGCGTGCATGGCGGCGTCCACGCCCTTCTGCGCCCAGCGTCCGTCGCTTCGCGTGAGGGCGCCGAGCCGGACGGTGACCCGGGGCATCACGCGCAGCCGGCGGTGCTCCGGCTGGGGGACGCGGTCGGGGGCGCCGTCGAACCAGTAGATGCGCAGCAGCGGGCGCTCGGTGTCCGACTCGGCGCGTTCGCGCAGGGCCTGGATCAGCGCGGCGTGGTCGACGGTGATCCGGGACCGCGAGGGCTCACCGGCGAGGAGGCTGGCGGCGGCCCCCAGCAGATATCCGGCGTCCACCAGGACGATGCAACGGTCCACGCGACTCACCCTCTTCCCGGGAGGTTTTGCTTCGGACTTCCTTCGAGTCTGCCCGACCGCGCGGGGGTTAACGGCCCGAACTCGATCTTCGGCGTGGCGTTTGCGCGTTCCGCGTGCCCAGTTGCCCTGTCACACACGGTAATTATCCGACATGCGCCTGTTGTCAGCCTATGTGAATCTGAATCCGGCCCTGGCCCCTAGATCCCCCTCAGGAGGCAGATCACCATGGCCAAGAACAAGAACCGCAAGCAGGGTGGCGCGCAGACCCGCGCTTCGCAGTCCGAGCAGGCCCAGGAGCACGCGCAGCGGTCGTCCTCGGAGGCGCACGAGTCCCCGGTGCACGTGCCGGGCAGCCCCGCCGATGTTGCCCGTAAGCAGCAGAAGCGCTTCGGCCACAACTAAAGGGCAGTTGAAGCCCAGGCACACGGAAGGGGCGCACCCGCCTTGGGTGCGCCCCTTCCCGCCTCACCGGCTCAGCCCGCCAGGCAGGACGGGCCGAGCAGCACCTTCAAGTCGCCGAAGAGTGCCGGGTCGGGCTTGACGCGGTGCCGGTCCAGGCGCAGCACGGTCGTCTTGCTCGGGCCCTGGAGCCTGATCCGGACCTCGCTGTCGCCCTTGTGGTGGCTGAGGATCTCGCCGAGGCGGCTGATCATGGGCGGGGTGACCCTGGTGGCCGGGATGGTGAGGATCACCGGCGCGTTGGTGCCCGCGTTGGACAGGTCCGGGACCATCAGCTCCATGGCGACGAGCCGGGGCACGTCCTCGCGCTTGTCGAGGCGTCCCTTGACGAACACGACGGCGTCCTCGACGAGTTGGGTCGACACCAGCTGGTAGCTGGCCGGGAAGAACATGCACTCGATGGAGCCGGCGAGGTCCTCGACCGTGGCGATGGCCCAGGCGTTGCCCTGCTTGGTCATCTTGCGCTGGAGGCCCGAGATGATGCCGCCGATGGTGACGACCGCCCCGTCGGCGTGCTCGCCGCCGGTGAGCTGGGAGATGCCCGCGTCCGCCTTGTCGGACAGGACGTGCTCCAGGCCGAAGAGCGGGTGGTCGGAGACGTACAGACCGAGCATCTCGCGCTCCTGGGCGAGCAGATAGGTCTTGTCCCACTCCTCGGTGGTGAACTCCACGTCGAGGCCGAAACCGGGCTCGTCGCCGGCCTCCTCGCCCATGCCGCCGAAGAGGTCGAACTGTCCCTCGGCCTCCTTGCGCTTGACCGCGACCACGTTGTCGATCATCGGCTCGTACTGCGCGGTGAGGCCCTTGCGGGTGTGCCCCATGGTGTCGAAGGCGCCGGCCTTGATCAGTGATTCCGTGGTGCGCTTGTTGCAGACCACGGCCTCGACCTTGTCGAGGTAGTCGGGGAAGGAGGCGTACTTCCCCTTGGCCTTGCGGCACTTGATGATCGACTCGACGACGTTGGTGCCGACGTTGCGGACGGCGGAGAGGCCGAAGAGGATCACGTCGTCGCCCTGGGCGGCGAAGTTCGACTGGGACTCGTTGACGTTCGGCGGGAGCACCTTGATGCCCATGCGGCGGCACTCGTTGAGGTAGACCGCCGACTTGTCCTTGTCGTCCTTGACGGAGGTGAGCAGTCCGGCCATGTACTCGGCCGGGTAGTTCGCCTTCAGGTAGGCGGTCCAGTACGAGACCAGGCCGTACGCGGCCGAGTGCGCCTTGTTGAAGGCGTAGCCGGCGAAGGGGACCAGCACGTCCCACAGCGCCTGGATGGCCTCGTCGCTGTAGCCCTTGTCCCGCGCGCCCTTCTGGAAGAGGACGAAGTTCTTGGCCAGCTCGTCGGGCTTCTTCTTGCCCATGACGCGGCGGAGGATGTCGGCCTCGCCGAGCGAGTAGCCGGCGATGATCTGGGCGGCCTTCTGCACCTGCTCCTGGTAGACGATCAGGCCGTAGGTGACCGAGAGGACCTCCTCGAGAGGCTCCTCCAGCTCCTTGTGGATCGGCGTGATCTCCTGCAGCTTGTTCTTGCGCAGGGCGTAGTTCGTGTGCGAGTCCATGCCCATCGGGCCCGGACGGTAGAGCGCCGAGACGGCGGAGATGTCTTCGAAGTTGTCGGGCTTCATCAGGCGCAGCAGCGAACGCATGGGGCCGCCGTCGAACTGGAAGACGCCCAGGGTGTCGCCGCGCTGGAGCAGTTCGAAGGTCTTGGGGTCGTCCAGCGGGAGGCTCAGGAGATCGATGTCGATCCCCTTGTTGGACTTCACCATCTTGACGGCGTCGTCCATGATCGTCAGGTTGCGCAGGCCGAGGAAGTCCATCTTCAGCAGGCCGAGCGACTCGCACTGCGGGTAGTCCCACTGTGTGATGGTCACGCCGTCCGTGTGCCGCACCCAGATCGGGGCGTGGTCGACGATGGGCTCGCTGGACATGATCACGCCGGCGGCGTGCACGCCCATCTGCCGCACCAGGCCCTCCACACCGCGCGCGGTGTCGATGACCTTCTTCACGTCCGGCTCGTTCTCGTACATCGCGCGGATCTCGCCCGCCTCGCTGTAGCGCGGGTGCGAGGGGTCGGTGATGCCGTTCAGGTCGATGCCCTTGCCGAGGACGTCGGCGGGCATCGCCTTGGTGAGGCGGTCGCCCATGGCGTACGGGTAGCCCAGCACGCGCGCGGAGTCCTTGATGGCGTTCTTCGCCTTGATCTTGCCGTACGTGCCGATCATGGCGACCTTGTCGGCGCCGTACTTCTCGGTGACGTACCGGATCACCTCGACGCGCCTGCGCTCGTCGAAGTCGATGTCGACATCGGGCATGGAGACGCGCTCGGGGTTGAGGAACCGCTCGAAGATCAGGCCGTGCGGGATCGGGTCGAGGTCGGTGATGCCCATGGCGTAGGCGACGATCGAGCCGGCCGCGGAGCCTCGGCCGGGGCCGACGGCGATGCCGTTGTTCTTGGCCCACATGATGAAGTCGGCGACGACGAGGAAGTAGCCCGGGAACCCCATCTGGATGATGACGTCCATCTCGTACTCGACCTGCTTCTGGCGGTCGTCGGGGACGCCGCCGGGGAAGCGGCGCTCCATGCCGAGGCGCACCTCCTCCTTGAACCAGGTGATCTCCGTGTAGCCCTCGGGGATGTCGAACTTCGGCATGAGGTCGCGCTTCTCGAACATGCCGGTGGTGTCGACCATCTCGGCGACGAGGAGCGTGTTGGCGCAGCCCTCCTGCCAGGCGTCCGAGGAGTCGATGGCGTACATCTCGTCCGTGGACTTCAGGTAGTAGCCGGTGCCGTCGAACCTGAAGCGGTCGGGGTCGGAGAGGTTCTTGCCCGTCTGGATGCACAGCAGCGCGTCGTGGGCGCCGGCCTCGTGCGCGTAGGTGTAGTGCGAGTCGTTGGTGACCAGCGGGGGGATGCCGAGCTTCTTGCCGATGTCGAGGAGGCCCTGGCGGACCCGGCTCTCGATCTCGATGCCGTGGTCCATCAGCTCCAGGAAGTACCGGTCCTTGCCGAAGATGTCCTGGTAGTCGGCGGCCGCCTTCAGCGCCTCCTCCTCCTGGCCCAGGCGCAGCCGGGTCTGCACCTCGCCCGAGGGGCAGCCGGTGGAGGCGACGATGCCCTCGGACCACTGGGAGATGGTCTCCTTGTCCATCCGGGGCCACTTCTGCAGCCAGCCCTCGGCGTAGGCGTCGGAGGAGAGCCGGAAGAGGTTGTGCAGACCGGTGCTGTTCACGGCCCACATCGTCTTGTGGGTGTAACCGCCGGAGCCGGAGACGTCGTCGCGCTTCTGGTGCGGCTGGCCCCACTGGATCTTGCGCTTGTTGCGCCGGGACTCGGGAGCGACATACGCCTCGATCCCGATGATCGGGGTGACTCCGGCGTTCTTCGCGGTGTGGAAGAAGTCGTACGCCCCGTGGAGGTTGCCGTGGTCGGACATGGCGATGTGCGTCATGCCCATTTCATTGCAGGCGTTGAACATGTCCTTGAGCCGCGCGGCACCGTCCAGCAGCGAGTACTGGGTGTGGACGTGCAGGTGCGTGAAGGGCGGCTTGGACACGGTTTCGGCCTCCAGGGGAAACGGGGGGCGTCGGTCTCGCGACCGGCTGCGGACCGTCTGCGGACGGACGGGGGGACAGCTCGGAAGTCTATGCCCCGCCACTGACACCGGAATGAATTCTGTGGCGCGAAGCGCCTCGATGAGGGGCGGCGGCCGGGAGACGGGCGGGATCGGCCGCGTACCTTCGTGCGGGAACCGGGCACTCCCGCGTGGCGTCGCCCGTTGGAGACGGCGGAAGCGCCGCCGTGCGCGTTCCCGCACATGCACGCACCACCCCACAGCACCAGGAGGCACCCCGCGATGCCGGTCCCCCAGCTCAGCGACGAGCAGCGCGGCGAGGAGATCCTCGCCGTCTTCGACACCGCCTTCGGCCGGCTCCTGGCCGCCGACCCCGCCGCCTTCCGGGTGAAGTTCCGCAAGATGGCGGCCTCGGCGTTCGCGTTCTACCGGGGCACGGCGGGCCTCTTCTACCACGACCTCACCGCGAACGCCCAGTTCGGCTCGAAGCGCGGCGGCCCGTACCTGGACGAGCGCACCTCGCGGGTGTGGATCCACGGCGACCTGCACGCCGAGAACTTCGGCACCTACATGGACTCCAACGGCCGCCTGGTCTTCAACGTCAACGACTTCGACGAGGCCTACGTCGGCCCGTTCACCTGGGACCTCAAGCGCTTCGCCGCCTCCGTCGCCCTGATCGGGTACGCGAAGGCGCTCAGCGACGAGCAGATCACCGAGCTGGTGACGGTGTACGCGGCGGCCTACCGCGAGCGCGTCCACTCCCTGGCCACGGGCGCCAAACGCGACGAGGTTCCGCCCTTCACGCTGGACACCGCGCAGGGTCCGCTGCTGGACGCGCTGCGTGACGCCCGCGCGCTCACCCGCTTCGAGCTGCTGGACTCGATGACCGAGATCCGCGACTTCGAGCGCCGTTTCGCGGCCGGCGGCGGTTCCATCGAGCTGGACGCGGCCACCCGCTACAAGGTGCTGGCGGCCTTCGACGGCTACCTGGAGACGCTGCCGGACTCCTCGCTGGCCCGCCCGGACTCCTACCGGGTCAAGGACGTCGTCGGCCGCCGGGGCATCGGCATCGGCTCGGCCGGTCTGCCGTCGTACAACATCCTCCTGGAGGGTCACAGCGACGCCCTGGAGAACGATGTCGTGATCTACATCAAGCAGGCCCAGACCCCGGCCGTCTCCCGGCACGTCACCGACGCGGAGATCGGCGGGTACTTCCAGCACGAGGGCCACCGCACGGTGATCTCCCAGCGCGCCCTGCAGGCGCACGCCGACCCGTGGCTGGGCTGGACCGAGCTGGACGGCGCCGGCCAGCTGGTCGCCGAGGTCTCGCCGTACGCCGTCGACCTGGACTGGAGCGACATCGACGACCCGGAGGAGATCGCGGCGGTCGTCGCCGACCTCGGCCGGGCCACGGCCACGATGCACGCGGCCGCCGACGACACCTCCGGCGAGTCCCTGGTGCCGTTCTCCACCGAGCGGGCCATCGACGCGGCACTCGCGGCCGACGAGGAGGGCTTCGCGCCCCTGCTGGTGGACTTCGCGCACGCCTACGGCGCACGCGCGCGTGCCGACCACCAGATCTTCGTGGACCTGTTCCGCAACGGCCGCATCCCGGGGCTGTGACCGTCCCCGGACTCACAGCCACCCTTTAAGGGTCCTTTACTCGCGGACGTGACAGACTCTGCCTTCGCTATGGACATATCCGGGACCCAGCTCAGAGCCGCGCGCGCGGCGCTGTTCACGGCCTTCGTCGTGACGATAGGCACCGCGTCGCACGTGCTGCTGTCCCGGGCCCCGCTGCCGGTCGCGGCCGTGCTCGCGGTCGCCGCCGGGGTGTTCGTCACCGCGTACGCGCTGGCGGGCCGCGAGCGCGGCTTCGGCCGGATCGCGGCCCTGCTGATCCCGCTGGAGCTGGCCGCGGACACGGTGTTCACCACCGGCCAGCACGCCTGCTACGGCCGGGCGGGCGGCCCCGTGGCCGGACCACTGCACGCGGTCGGCCTGGACGTGCTGTGCCAGGGCGGCCCCGTGGGCGCCCCGCTCGCGCAGGTGGCCGCGGGGCCCGGCCGCGCCGGCGTCCTGCTCGCGCACGCGAGCCCGGCCACCGCCTGGCTGCTGCTCGCCGCGCACGTCGCGGTGGGGCTGCTGGCCGCGGCCTGGCTGCGCCGGGGCGAGCGGGCCCTGGCCGAGCTGCTGCGCGCGGTCGCCGCGACCACGTTCCGGCCGCTGCTGGTGGCCGTGGCCGCCGTGGCCGTACGGCTGGCCCCGGCCCGCCGGCTGCCGCGTCCGGCCCCGCGTCCGGCCGCCGTCCGCGAGCTTCTGCGCACGCACTCCCTGGGACGGCGTGGACCGCCGTGCTCGGCCGGCCTCGCCCTCGCCTGACCGACGGCACCGGCCCTCGCCCGGCGGCGGCACCCGAGCACGACGACCAGCCCCCACACGTATTCCGCGTACGACAGGTACGCGTCCCACAGGGAGATCACCCACATGAGCCAGCGGAACACCCAGTCGGCGAAGACGGCGGCCCGGGAGCGGCTGCGCGAGGAGCGCGAGCGGCAGGCCAAGCGCGACAAGGCCAAGAGGCAGCTCGTCGTGGCCGCCTCGGTCGTGGCCGTGCTGGCCGCGGCCGGCGGCATCGGCTACTTCGTCGTCCAGGCGAACAAGCCCAGCCACTGGGAGGCCGTGAAGAAGGACACGGTCGTCGCCCCGGCCCACACCACGGACGACAAGGGCACCACCGTCGTCATCGGCAAGGACACCGCCAAGAAGACCCTCAAGGTCTACGAGGACCCGCGCTGCCCGGTCTGCGCCCAGTTCGAGCAGACGGCCGGCTCGGCGCTGAAGAAGGACGTCGACGACGGCAAGTTCAAGATGCAGTACGTCGGCGCCACGTTCATCGACAGCCACGACAACGGCGAGGGTTCCAAGAACGCGCTGAGCGCCCTCGGTGCCGCGCTGGACGTCAGCCCCGAGGCGTTCCTGGAGTACAAGAGCGCGCTGTACTCGACGAAGTGGCACCCGGACGAGACCACCGACAAGTTCAAGGACGACGGCTACCTCCTCAAGGTCGCCGACACGGTGCCCGCGCTGAAGAGCAACGCGAAGTTCCGCGACGCGGTCGAGAAGGGCACCTACGACGCCTGGGCGATGGCCATGTCGAAGACCTTCGACGACAACAAGGACGGCGTGAGCGGCACGCCGAGCTTCGTCATGGACGGCAAGAAGGTCACGGCCGACGCCCAGGGCAACCCGCCCATGACGGTGGCCGACTTCAACCGGGTGGTGGATGCGGCCCTCAAGGGCTGACGGACCCCACGAAAAACCGATCACCGCGTGAAGAGCGGGCGAACTTTCGGAGTTCGCCCGCTCTGACGTGTACCGATCAGTAACCTGATCGGTCGTGACCAGTCGACACCCATCACTCGCCGCCCTCAAGGGCCTCAAGGGCCTCAACTCCCTTGCCCCCAGCCGCCGTACGGTCGTGAAGGCCGCGGCGGCCACCGCGGTCCTGGCCGGCCCGCTGGCCGCCGCCCTCCCGGCCCGCGCCGCCGCGGACGCCCCCGCCTTCCTGCACGGTGTCGCCTCCGGCGACCCCCTCCCCGACGGCGTCCTGCTGTGGACGCGCGTGACCCCCGCCCCCGACGCGACACCCGGCTCCGGGCTCGGCCCGGACACCGAGGTGAGCTGGACCGTCGCCAGGGACAAGGCGCTGACGAACGTCGTCGCCCGGGGCTCCACCACCGCCACGGCCGCCTCCGACCACACCGTGAAGGCCGACATACGCGGCCTCGAACCGGCCACCGACTACTGGTTCCGCTTCTCGGCCGGCAGCACCGTCTCCCCCGTGGCACGCACCCGCACCGCGCCGGCCGCCGACGCCGCCGTGCCCGGCCTGCGCTTCGGCGTGGTCTCCTGCGCCAACTGGGAGGCGGGCTGGTTCTCCGCCTACCGGCACCTCGCCGCCCGCGCCGACCTCGACGCGTGGCTGCACCTGGGCGACTACATCTACGAGTACAAGTCCGGCGAGTACGCGGCCCGGGGCACGGTCGTCCGCCCGCACGCACCGGCCAACGAGATCCTCACGCTCGCCGACTACCGGATCCGGCACGCCAACCACAAGACCGACCCCGACCTCCAGGCGCTGCACCTGAAGGCCCCGGTCATCGCGATCTGGGACGACCACGAGTTCGCCGACAACGCCTGGTCGGGCGGCGCGGTCAACCACACGGAGGGCGCCGAGGGCACCTGGTCGGCCCGTCAGGCCGCCGCCAAGCAGGCCTACTTCGAGTGGATGCCGGTCCGCCCCGCGATCGCCGGCACCACCTACCGCCGGCTGCGCTTCGGCAAGCTCGCCGACCTGTCCCTGCTGGACCTGCGCTCCTTCCGCTCCCAGCAGGCCGCCACGGCCAGCGGCGCGGTGGACGACCCGGACCGTACGCTCACCGGGCGCGCCCAGCTCGACTGGCTCAAGGCGGGGCTGAAGGCCTCCGACACCAGGTGGCGGCTGGTCGGCAACTCGGTGATGATCTCGCCGGTCTCCTTCGGTTCCCTGTCCGCGGACCTGCTCAAGCCGCTCGCCAAGCTGCTGGGGCTGCCGCAGGAGGGCATCGCCGTCAACACCGACCAGTGGGACGGCTACACCGACGACCGCCGCGAACTGCTGGACCACCTGCGCGCCAACGCCATCGGCAACACCGTCTTCCTGACCGGTGACATCCACATGGCGTGGGCCAACGACGTGCCCCACGACGCGGGCACCTACCCGCTGTCGGCGTCGGCGGCCACCGAGTTCGTGGTCACCTCGGTCACCTCCGACAACCTCGACGACATCGTCAAGGTCCCCGAGGGAACCGTCTCGGCGATCGCCTCACCGGTCCTGCGTGCCGCCAACCGGCACGTGCACTGGGTGGACACCGACCGCCACGGCTACGGCGTCCTGGACATCACGGCCGACCGCGCGCAGATGGACTACTACGTGCTGTCCGACCGCACGGACCCCGACGCGACCTCCACGTGGGTGCGTTCGTACCGCACCCCCAGCGGCAGCCAGCGGGTCGAGCGGGCCTACGACCCGGTGTGACGCCTCAGTCCAGGGAGTCGAGGAAGCCGAGTGCCACCCGCCAGGTGGCCTCGGCGGCCTCCTCGTCGTAGTCCGGCAGCTCGGGGTCGGTGTAGACGTGACCGGCCCCGGGGTAGCGGTAGACCTCCACGTCGGCGCCGGTGCGGCCCATCTGCAGGTACCAGGCGCTGAGCCAGTCGTCCGTCTCGAACGGGTCCGGCTCCGCCACGTGCAGCTGCACCGGCAGGTCCTCCGCCGTCGCGTTCGGCGCGATGTCCGACGTGCCGTGCAGGAGCAGCAGCCCCTTCGCCTTCTCGTCGCCGAGCGCCAGGGTCTGCGCGACGGAGGCGCCGAGCGAGAGTCCCGCGTACACCAGGCCCCGCTCCGAGTAGGGCGCGGAGGCCAGCACCGCCCGCTTCAGCAGCTCCTCCTTGCCGAGCTGCTCCTTGAACTCCATGCCCTCCTCGACCGTGTCGAAGGTGCGCCCCTCGAAGAGGTCCGGCGTCCACACCTCGTGCCCGGCCGCCCGCAGCCGCTCAGCGGCCTCGCGCACGGCAGGCGTGAGCCCGTAGACCGAGTGAAAGAGCATGATGTTCATGAGCCCATGGTGCCAGCAGCCTCTGACAACCAGGCACCTCGGCCCCACCACCGCCGGCGTGTCGAACCGCGAGGCGCAAGGGGTCAGCGCAGGCTCCGCACGTCGAGATGTCGGAGCACCCGGTCCACGATCTCCGGGTCCGCGCCCGGCTCGCTCCGTGCCGCCAGCACCTCATGGCGTGCGGCGCTGAGCATCTCCGACTGGATGAGCCGCGCGCGTTTCAGCCGCCGCCCGCGCTGCTCGTACCCCGCGCGCCGCTCCTCGTCCCCGATGCCCGGACTGATCCGCAGCCCGATGTCGAAGGCCCGCCGCAGCAACTGCTCGGACAGCTCCTCCGGGAGTTCCTCCGCCGCCTCGATCTCCCGCAGCCGCATTTTCGCCGCTCTCGTCGCCCGCGTCGCCAGTTCCTCCTCGAACTCCTTCTCCCGGTCCGTGTCGGCCCGCACCCCCAGCCGCTTCACCAGCCACGGCAGGGTCAGCCCCTGCAGCACCAGCGTCGCCATGATCACCCCGAACGCGATGAACACGATCTCGTCGCGGTCGGGAAACGGCGAACCGTCATGGATCGTCAGCGGCACGGCCAGCGCCAGCGCCACCGACGCCACCCCCCGCATCCCCGACCACCACATGACGACGGTCTCCCGCCACGTCATCGGGATGTCCTCGTCGCGGCCCCGGGTGGCGTGCAGCCGCTTGGTCAGCGTGGCGGCGGGCAGCAGCCACAGCAGTCGTACGATCACGACCACCGCCGTCACCGCGGCCGCCCAGCCGAGCAGTTGACCCCACCGCCCGGCCGCCGTCCGGATCGCGCTGTGCAGTTCGAGCCCGATCAACCCGAACGCGACACCGGTGACGAGCGTTTCGACGACGCCCCAGAAGGCGTGCCCGGTGAGCCGCCTCGTCACGTCGTCGGCGTCGGTGGCGTACTCGGCGAGGTACAGCGCGGTGGTGAGGACGGCGAGCACGCCGGATCCGTGCAGCCGCTCGGCGAGCAGATAGGACGCGTACGGCACCAGCAGCGTCAGCCCGATCTGCAGCGTCGCGTCCCCGAGGATGTCCAGCAGCCGGTTCGCGCACCAGCCCAGCGCGAGCCCCACGGCGACCGCGACCACGGCGGACAGGATCAGGTCGAGCCCGGCCCGCCACGGTGAGAAGCTCCCGCTGACGACGGCGGCGATCGCCACGTGGTACAGCACGATGGCCGTCACGTCGTTGAACAGCCCCTCGCCCTCCAGGATCGACACCAGCCGGCGCGGCAGCCCGAGCTGCCCGGCGACGGCGGTGGCGGCGACCGGGTCGGGCGGGGCGATCAGCGCGCCGAGCGCCACGGCGGCGGCGGCCGGCAGTCCGGGCACGATCGCGTGGGCGACCGCGGCCACACACACGGTGGTGACGAACACCAAGGCCACGGCCAGCAGGAAGATCGGCCGTTTGTTGGCCGCGAACTGCCGCCACGACGTGCGCCGCACCACGGCGTACAGCAGCGGCGGGAGCAGCGCGGGCAGGATCAGCTCGGGCGGGATGTTCACGTCCGGCACGAAGTCGAGCAGCGCGAGGACGATCCCGAGCAGCGTCATGAGCACCGGCGCGGGCAGTCCCAGCCGGTCCCCGACCGGGACGCTCAGCACGGCCCCGAGCAGCAGCACGAACAACAGGCCCAACTGGTCCACGGCCGGCACTCCGGGAGTCGACGACGATCACACGCGGGCCTCAAGCCTGCCATGTGACGCAGCTCACCGAGCTTTTCTGCGACCCGGCCGCAGAGCGCGCCGCATCTTCTCCGCCGCCTGTGCCGTGTCTACAGCGCGCGCCGCATCCCCTGATGCGGGATGCCGGCCTCGGCGTACTCCGGGCCGTACGCCTCGTAGCCGAGCCGCTCGTAGAAACCCAGGGCGTGCGTCTGGGCATGCAGGTCGACCGTCGTCAGCCCCCGCGCGCGGGCCGCGTCCTCGATGGCCCGCACCAGGGCCACGCCGACACCCAGTCCGCGCGCCTCCTTGACGACGGCCAGCCGCCCCAGGGAGCCGGCAAGGGCGTCCCCGCCGGTCTGTCCGGCCGCCGCCTCGCCGTGCAGCAGCCGCCCGGTGCCCAGCGGTACGCCGTCCTCGCGGACCGCCAGCACATGCACGGCGCCGGCATCGTAGGCGTCGTACTCCAGGTCCTCCGGGACGCCCTGCTCGGCGACGAAGACCTCCTTGCGCACCGCGAAGCAGGCCTCGCGGTCGGCAGGGTCCTCGGCGATCCGGACGGTGTACGGCGCACTCACGCGTACGTCTCCTCACGGACCCGGTCGAGGGCCTGCCGCAGGTCCTCCGGGTAGTCGCTCTCGAACTCCACCCACTGCCCGTCCGCGGGGTGCTCGAAGCCGAGCCGGACGGCGTGCAGCCACTGGCGCTGCAGGCCCAGCCGCTTGGAGAGTGTGGGGTCGGCGCCGTAGGTCAGGTCACCGACGCAGGGGTGGCGGTGGGCGGCCATGTGGACGCGGATCTGGTGGGTGCGGCCGGTCTCCAGCTTCACGTCGAGCAGGGAGGCGGCGCGGAAGGCCTCGATGAGGTCGTAGTGGGTGACGGAGGGCTTGCCCTCGGCGGTGACCGCCCACTTGTAGTCGTGCTGGGGGTGACGGCCGATGGGCGCGTCGATCGTGCCGCTCGTCGGGTCCGGGTGGCCCTGGACGAGGGTGTGGTAGCGCTTGTCGACCGTGCGCTCCTTGAACTGGCGCTTGAGCGAGGTGTACGCGCGCTCCGACTTGGCGACGACCATCAGGCCGGAGGTGCCGACGTCGAGGCGGTGCACGATGCCCTGGCGCTCGGCGGCGCCAGAGGTGGAGATCCGGTACCCGGCGGCGGCGAGGCCGCCGATGACGGTCGTGCCGGTCCAGCCCGGCGAGGGGTGCGCGGCCACGCCGACCGGCTTGACGATAACCACCACGTCATCGTCGTCGTACACGATCTCCATGCCCTCGACCGGCTCGGCGACCACCTGGACCGGCGCGGGCGCCTGCGGCATCTCGACCTCGAGCCACGCGCCGCCGTGCACCCGCTCCGACTTGCCGACCACCGCGCCGTCGACCTGGACCTTGCCGGCCGCGGCCAGCTCCGCAGCCTTCGTGCGGGAGAAGCCGAACATGCGGGAGATGGCGGCGTCTACGCGCTCGCCCTCCAGGCCGTCCGGCACGGGCAGGGTTCGGATCTCGGGAATCGTGCTCACCCGTCGAGTATGACGGACGGCCCCGACACCGCCGACCGAGCCTGTGGACAACGCCCCGCCGCAGGGTCCGCGCCGGGCCCGGCGCGGACCCGCGCCGGGCCGTCAGTCCTTGTGGACCGTGCCGTCCGGGTCCAGGCCGCGGAAGGACAGCAGCACGATCAGGATGCCGCCGCAGACGATCGCCGAGTCGGCCAGGTTGAACACCGCGAAGCCCTTGGGCGCGATGAAGTCCACCACCTTGCCCTCGAAGAGCCCGGGCGACCGGAAGACGCGGTCGGTGAGGTTGCCGAGCGCGCCGCCGAGCAGCAGGCCCAGCGCGACGGCCCAGGGCAGGCTGTAGAGCTTGCGGGCCAGCCGGATGATCACCACGATCACGATGGCCGCGATCAGGGTGAAGATGATCGTGAAGGCCGCGCCGACGCCGAAGGCCGCGCCGGGGTTGCGGATGGCGTTCAGCTCCAGCAGGTCGCCGATCACCTTGATCGGCGCGTGGTTCTCCAGCTTGGCGACCACGAGCATCTTGCTGACCAGGTCGAGGGCGTACGCGAACGCGGCCACCGCGAACAGCACGGCGATCCGGCGCCTGCGCCCGGTCTTCCGCTCGTCGGCCGGACCCTGCCCGTCCGCACCGGACACGCCGGGCCCGTGGGGCGCGCCGGACCCCGCGGGCGCTCCGGGCGTCCCCGTCCGCTCGCCACTGTCCCCCGGGATGTCCGACGTACCGATGGTGCGCTCCGCCTCTGCCACGTGAGTCCCTCAACCTAGGTGCCTGACTGAGGACGAGACTACGGCACACCCCGGCGGTCCCCGCTGCTCAGGAGCGACGTTCCTGCTTCTGTTTGCACTCCACGCACAGGGTGGCCCTCGGGAACGCCTGCATGCGGGCCTTGCCGATGGGATTGCCGCAGTTCTCGCACAGGCCGTAGGTGCCCGCGTCAAGCCTTTCCAGGGCGCGCTCGGTCTGGATCAGCATCTCGCGCGCGTTGGCGGCCAGCGCCATCTCGTGTTCGCGGGTGATGTTCTTGGTCCCGGTGTCGGCCTGGTCGTCGCCGGCACCGTCCCCGGAGTCCCGCATCAGGCCCACCAGGGAGGCCTCGGAGGAGCTGATCTCCTTCCTCAGGCGCTCCGCCTCGGCCGTCAGCTCCGCACGGGCCTCCTCGACCTCCTTCGGAGTCCAGGGATCCTCGCCAGGGCGCACCGCCAGTTCGCCGGGCTCCACCGCGGCTAGGCGCGCCTTGGGAACGGCGGTCTGTGCCGCCGTGGCCGTGCCAGGAGTCTTCTTCGCAACCACTGTCGTGGCTCCCGTCTGCTTCGCGGCCCGCGCCGCGCCCGCCTTGTTGGCCGTGCTCTTGCCTGCGGCCGCCTTCTCCGCGACGGCCTTCCCCTCCCGGACCGGCCTCTTCCCGGCGGGCTTCTTCGCAGCCGCGCGCCGGGAGGTGGACTTCTTGGCGGAGGGCTCCGCGGAGGACGGTTCCCTAAGGACCGCCTCCTCGGCACCCGCCCCTACGACAACCGCCTTCTCGGCAGCCGTCTCCTTGGCGGCAGCCGTCTCCTTGGCGGCCGCCTTCTCGGCAGCCGTCTTCTTGGCGGCCGCCCGCTTCGACGACGGCTTCTTCGTAGGAGACTCCCCGGACGCCTTCTCCTTGGCAGCTCCCGCCGCCTCGGACGCCTCATCCTTGGTGGCCGTCTTCTTCGCGGCCGCGGTATCGGCCGCCTTCCTGGCGCCCGCCTTCTTGTCGACCGCCTTCTTGTCGGCTGTCTTCGTCTCGGCCGCCGTCTTCAAGTTCTTCGCGCTCTTCGCGGCTTTCTCGGTCTTCGCGGCGGTCTCAGCCTTCGCGGTCTCGGTCTTCGCGGTCTCGGTCTTCGCGGTCTTCGTCTTCGCGGTCTTCGTCTTCGCGGTCTCAGCCTTCGCGGGCTCCTTCTTGGCCTCCGACGTCCTGGCCTGCGATCCGGCGTCCGCCTCGCCCTTGCCACCCGCCTTCTCGGCGCGTACCCGCTTCGCGGGAGGGTGCGGCTCCTGCCCGGACGGCTTCCCGAGTGTCTTGACCGGCCCCGCCCGCCCCGCGGAAGCGGCACCCGCGCGTGTGCTCTTCTTCCCGCCGGCCCCCTTGGCCTCACCGCCGGAGGCCGATGCGGAGGCCGATGCGGAGGCAGGGACAGAGGCGGCCGCGCCCCTGGACCGGCCGGTCGCCGGGTGCTGTACGGCGGTCTTCTTCGCCACCATGGCCGCGGCCCCTTCACATATTGTGATCTTGCGCGCGAATCGTGCTGGGACGATAAATCGACTTGGAGTCCCGCGGCAACGGGGCACGCCGCCCGATCCGCCTGCCCCGCACCCCCCGCGCCGCAGACCTGCATCCGTTGTGCCCAACTCCCCGCCGGGTAATCCGCCGGGAAGCCCCGTGCCCGGACACGCACGCCGCCACCCTCGCCATTCGGGTCACTCCCGCACCTCCCGGGCCCGCTCCGCGCGGCCCCGAAATGCGGTCGGCCGCTGTCGGCGCGGCGCCGTACACTGGGCGGAGCGAAAAGCATGGATGGGGACGAGTAGCGTCGTACGCAGCCCAGAGCGACCCGGGGACGGTGTGAGCCCGGGGGCGAGCGCGGTGTGAAGATCACCCCGGAGTGCCGGAAGAAAGCCGTGAGGACCCGCGAGGACCTCCGCGGCGAGTAGAACCGGATTCGCGACCCCAATGAGGGGGCTCATCGGCGTGTACGGCGCGCCGGAGGGCCAAGGAGGGTGGTACCGCGGGAGCGCGCCGCACACGGCGTCCACAGATGGAAGGCTCTCGTCCCTCCGACGGAAGGCAGCCAGTTCCGTTGGAGGATGCTCGCAGATGACAGAGCCGACGTACCGCCAGGTGCCCGCCCAGGTCGACCTGCCCGCGCTGGAGCACGCGGTGCTCGACTTCTGGCGCGACCAGAAGATCTTCGCCAAGACCCTGGAGCAGTCCGAGGGCCGCCCCGAGTGGGTGTTCTACGAGGGCCCGCCCACCGCCAACGGCATGCCCGGCGCCCACCACATCGAGGCGCGCGTCTTCAAGGACGTCTTCCCGCGCTTCCGCACCATGCGCGGCTACCACGTGGGCCGCAAGGCCGGCTGGGACTGTCACGGCCTGCCCGTGGAGCTGGCGGTCGAGAAGGAGCTGGGCTTCTCCGGCAAGCAGGACATCGAGGAGTACGGCATCGCGGCGTTCAACGCCAAGTGCCGCGAGTCGGTGACCCGGCACACGGACGCCTTCGCCGAGCTCACGACCCGCATGGGCTACTGGACCGACCTCGACGACCCGTACCGCACGATGGACCCCGAGTACATCGAGTCGGTCTGGTGGTCGCTGAAGGAGATCTTCGACAAGGGCCTGCTGGTCCAGGACCACCGCGTCGCCCCCTGGTGCCCGCGCTGCGGCACCGGCCTGTCGGACCACGAGCTGGCGCAGGGCTACGAGACGGTCGTCGACCCCTCGGTCTACGTCCGCTTCCCGCTCACCTCGGGCCCGCTGGCCGGCGAGGCCTCGCTCCTGGTGTGGACGACGACCCCGTGGACCCTGGTGTCCAACACGGCGGTCGCCGCGCACCCGGACGTCACCTACGTCGTCGCGACCGACGGCGAGGAGAAGATCGTCGTCGCCGAGCCGCTGGTCGGCAAGGCGCTCGGCGAGGGCTGGGAGACCACCGGCCAGAGCTTCACCGGCGCCGAGATGGAGCGCTGGACGTACCAGCGCCCGTTCGAGCTGGTCGAGTTCCCCGAGCCGGCCCACTACGTGGTGAACGCCGACTACGTCACCACCGAGGACGGTACGGGTCTGGTCCACCAGTCCCCCGCCTTCGGTGCGGACGACCTCCTGGTCTGCCGCGCCTACGGCCTGCCCGTGGTCAACCCGGTCCGCCCCGACGGCACCTTCGAGGAGGACGTCCCGCTGGTCGGCGGCGTCTTCTTCAAGAAGGCCGACGAAAAGCTCACCGAGGACCTCAAGCAGCGCGGCCTGCTCTTCCGGCACCTGCCGTACGAGCACAGCTACCCGCACTGCTGGCGCTGCCACACCGCGCTGCTCTACTACGCGCAGCCGTCCTGGTACATCCGCACCACGGCCGTCAAGGACCGGATGCTCGCGGAGAACGAGAAGACCAACTGGTTCCCGGAGACGGTCAAGCACGGCCGCTTCGGCGACTGGCTGAGCAACAACATCGACTGGGCGCTGTCCCGCAACCGCTACTGGGGCACCCCGCTGCCCATCTGGCGCTGCGCCGAGGACCACCTCACCGTCGTCGGCTCCCGCGCGGAGCTGTCCGAGCTGACCGGCACCGACCAGTCCGAGCTGGACCCGCACCGCCCGTTCATCGACGACGTGACGTTCCCCTGCCCGCAGTGCGGCGAGACCGCCACGCGCGTGCCGGAGGTCATCGACGCCTGGTACGACTCGGGTTCGATGCCGTTCGCGCAGTGGGGCTACCCGCACAAGAACAAGGAGCTGTTCGAGAGCCGCTACCCGGCGCAGTTCATCTCCGAGGCGATCGACCAGACCCGCGGCTGGTTCTACACGCTGATGGCCGTCGGCACGCTCGTCTTCGACAAGTCGTCGTACGAGAACGTCGTCTGCCTGGGCCACATCCTCGCCGAGGACGGCCGCAAGATGTCCAAGCACCTGGGCAACACCCTGGAGCCGATCCCGCTCATGGACCAGCACGGCGCGGACGCGGTGCGCTGGTTCATGGCGGCCGGCGGTTCCCCGTGGGCGGCCCGCCGGGTCGGTCACGGCACCATCCAGGAGGTCGTGCGCAAGACGCTGCTGACGTTCTGGAACACGGTGGCGTTCCAGGCGCTGTACGCCCGTACGGCGAACTGGGCGCCCAGCGCGGCGGACCCGGCCCCGGCCGAGCGCCCGGTGCTCGACCGCTGGCTGCTGTCCGAACTCCACGCGCTCACCGACCAGGTGACCGAGGCCCTGGAGGCGTACGACACCCAGCGCGCCGGCAAGCTGCTGTCCGCGTTCGTCGACGACCTGTCGAACTGGTACGTGCGCCGTTCGCGCCGCCGGTTCTGGCAGGGCGACAAGGCCGCGCTGCGCACGCTGCACGAGGTCGTGGAGACGGTCACCAAGCTGATGGCCCCGATCACCCCGTTCATCGCCGAGCGGGTCTGGCAGGACCTGGTGGTCCCGGTGACCCCGGGCGCCCCGGAGTCCGTGCACCTGGCCTCCTGGCCGGAGGCGGACCTGTCGGCGATCGACCCGGAGCTGTCGAAGCAGATGGTCCTGGTCCGCCGGCTGGTGGAGCTGGGCCGCGCCACGCGCGCGGAGTCGGGCGTCAAGACGCGTCAGCCGCTGTCCCGCGCGCTCGTCGCCGCGAGCGGCTTCGCCGCGCTGGACCCGGAGCTGCACGCGCAGATCACGGAGGAGCTGAACGTCGAGGCGCTGGCGTCGCTGTCCGAGGTCGGCGGCTCGCTGGTGGACACGACGGCCAAGGCCAACTTCCGTGCCCTGGGCAAGCGGTTCGGCAAGCGGGTGCAGGACGTGGCGAAGGCAGTCGCCGCCGCGGACGCGGCCGCGCTCTCCCTGGCGCTGCGCGAGGGCACGGCGTCGGTCGAGGTCGACGGGGAGACGGTCACCCTCGCCCCGGACGAGGTGATCATCACGGAGACCCCGCGCGAGGGCTGGTCGGTGGCCTCCGACTCCGGTGCCACGGTGGCACTGGACCTGGAGATCACCGAGGAGCTGCGGCAGGCGGGCCTCGCCCGTGACGCGATCCGGCTGATCCAGGAGGCCCGCAAGAACAGCGGCCTGGACGTCGCCGACCGCATCGCGCTGCGCTGGACCTCCACGGACCCGGCGGTCGTCGCGGCCCTGTCCGAGCACGCCGGCCTGATCGCCGAGGAGGTCCTCGCGACCGACTTCGGCCAGGGTGAGGCGGACGGTACCTACGGCGGCGCCTTCACCGACGAGGGTCTGTCGCTGACGTTCCGGCTGCGCAAGGCGTAGTACTTCTCCTAGGGGGTGTCGTTTGGATCAGCTCGGGTCCGCGACGCCCGGCACGGCACCTCGCCGCGTTGTCGGGTCAGCCGAGTACGTCCAGTACGCGGCAGATCCTCCGCCTTGCGAGGCACCGCACCGGACGCCGCGGCCTGATCCGACCTGATCCAAACGACACCCCCCAGCCCCGACAACGGCGGCTGTCCGCGGCATCACGCCTGCGGACAGCCGCCGTTGTCGTGTGCGCACAGCGCCCCCGAGTCCGCCCCGCGCCCCTCCGCCTCCGGACCGTCCGACGCCCCTCCAAGGCCGGCCCGCGCCCTACGACTCCGGGCCGCCCCGCACCCCTCCAAGGCTGCCCCCGCGCCCCTCGGACCGCCCCGAGCCCGTAGATCCGGCCCGCGCCCCGTCGGCGGCCGCGACCACCCCCGTCCGCCCCGTCCCACCCCGCGCACAACCCTCACCTGCACCTGTCAACACGCGTAAATAGGGCGAGGCCCCGGATCAAAGATCCGGGGCCTCGCCCTGACTACTGCCGACGCCTATGGCGCGTTACCTCAGTTGTCGTCCTCGTCGATCAGGAACCCGCGCATCGGCGAGGGAGCCTGGCCCATCGGCGACGGACCCTGCGGACGGACCGGGGCCATGGGCTGGGTCATGGCCGGGGTCATCTGCTGCTGACCGCCGTAGGACGGGGCGGCCGGGGCCGGCGGGCCGCCCATGCCCTGGTTGCCACCGTAGGACGGGGCACCCGCGCCGGCCGGAGCCATGGAGGGCGCCGGGGACGGCGGCAGGGACGCGGCGGCCGGGGTGCGCGGCGGAGCGAGCGAGTCGTCGGCCTGGGTCTCCAGCTGACGCAGCTGGGACTCGAGGTACGACTTCAGACGCGTGCGGTACTCGCGCTCGAAGCCGCGCAGGTCCTCGACCTTGCGCTCCAGCGTGGCGCGGGCGGACTCCAGGGAGCCCATGGCGACGCGGTGCTTCTCCTGCGCGTCCCGCTCCAGGGCGTCGGCCTTGGCACGGGCGTCGCGCTCCAGACCCTCGGCGCGGCTGCGGGCCTCGCCGACGATCTTGTTGGCCTCGGAGCGGGCCTCGGCGATCGCCTGGTCGGCGGTCTGCTGGGCCAGCGAGAGGACGCGGGCGGCGCTGTCGCCACCGGGACCCTGACCGGGACCACCCATGGGGCCGCCCATCGGACCGCCCATGGGGCCGCCCATCGGGCCACCCATCTGCTGCGGCATGGGGGGCTGACCGCCCATCGGACCCTGGCCCATCGGACCGGGACCCTGGCCCATCTGGCCCTGACCCATGGGGCCCTGACCCATCTGACCCTGACCCATCGGACCGGGACCCATGGGGCCCTGGCCCATCTGGCCCTGGCCCATCTGGCCCTGGCCCATCTGCCCCTGACCCATCTGCCCCTGACCCATCGGACCGGGACCCTGCGGGCCACCCTGGCCGCCGGGACCGGCGGGCAGCTGCGGGGCGCCGCTCGGCAGCTGCGGCGGGCCGCCCATGGGGCCGCCCATCTGCTGCTGCGGCGGGCCCGATATGCCGGCGGGCACCGGGGCGCCCGGACCTCGCATGCCCTGCTGCTGCTGCTGTTGGTCCTGCTGCTCCGGGGGCTTGCGCATGTTCTGCTGGTTCTGGGCAGCAGCGCGCGTGGCCGCGGCCAGCTTGGCGCGCAGGTCCTCGTTCTCGCGGAGCAGTCGCGTCAGTTCGGCTTCGACCTCGTCGAGGAAGGCATCGACCTCGTCCTCGTCATAGCCTTCTCGGAGGCGGACGGTCGTGAACTGCTTGTTCCGCACGTCCTCGGGGGTCAACGGCATCTCTTCACCTCAACGTAGTCATCGGCAGTCGGCAAGACCGTATCGTCCACTGTCATCTCGCAAATCCCTGCGCAATGGTGATGAGAATGTAGACGATGATCATCAGTACGAAGAAGGACAGGTCTAGTGCCACGCCCCCGAGACGCAACGGCGGGATGAACCGCCGCAGAAGCTTCAACGGTGGATCGGTGACAGTGTAGGTGGCCTCCAGTACGACCACCATCGCCTTGCCGGGTTGCCACGAGCGGGCGAACTGGAAGACGTAGTCCATGACCAACCGAAAGATGAGCACGATGAGGAACACCATCAGCGCGATGTAGATCACCTGCGCGAACACGCTCATGGTCTGCGCTTCCCTCTCCCCTGTTTCATGCTTCCTGCCGGTGGTACGTCTCAGCTCTGGTTGAAGAACCCGCCCTCTGCGATGCGGGCCTTGTCCTCCGCCGTGACATCGACGTTAGCAGGAGACAACAGGAACACCTTCTGCGTCACCCGCTCGATGCTGCCGTGGAGACCGAAGACCAAACCGGCCGCAAAGTCGACAAGTCGCTTGGCGTCGGTGTCATCCATCTCCGTCAGATTCATGATCACCGGAGTGCCCTCGCGGAAGTGTTCCCCGATGGTACGGGCCTCGTTGTAGGTCCGCGGGTGGAGCGTGGTGATCCGGTAAGGCTCTCGTTCGGACACGACCTTGGGCATGATCACCGGCGCGTTCTTCTCCAGGGGCTGACGTTCTTGTGTGATGGACGCCACGGGTGCGATCCGCGCCGGGCGCCCCGATTCCCCACCCAACGAGGCGGAATGGGAGATCGGGTCACGAGGCGCCGGAGGCTGCACCACTCGCACCGATTCGTCCCTTTGGGGCTGATGTGCACTGTGCGACTGGTGTGACGGCTCGTGCCGCCGGTGGTCCCGCTCGGGCTCCGGGTCCAGTTCGGGCTCGAAGTCGTCGTCGGGGTCGAATCCCCGGCCGTCGTACCCATCGTCCTCCACGAGGCCGAGGTAGACCGCCATCTTGCGCATCGCGCCGGCCATGCTCTGAGTCCTCCGCTCTGTGGTGGATCGGCTGACGACTGCCAAGTGCCCGCGATCCACGTGGTCGTTGTGCCCGCCTTCGGCGGCACTGACCATATTTTCTGCTGTGGTCCGACTTCTTGGCGACGTTACCCGAGCCTGGGGCGGACTCCGAGTACCGCAGTGCCGACGCGCACATGTGTCGCTCCGGCCGCCACGGCCTGCTCGAGGTCCGCACTCATCCCTGCCGACACCATGGTTGCAGCCGGATGGGTCCGGCGCAGGTCAGTCGACAAATCCATGAGCCGTTCGAACGCCGCCCGTTCATGTCCCGCGTACTCTCCGGTCAACGGGGCCACGGTCATCAGCCCGTCGAGCCGCAGTCCGGGCGAGCCGGCGACGAGGTCGGCCAACTCTTCGATTCCGGCGGGCGCCACCCCACCCCGCTCGCCACGTCCGCTCGCGCCCGCGTCGAGCGCGACCTGGACGAGGCACCCCACCTCGCGCTCCGCCCGCACCGCCTCCTTCGACAGCGCCGAGACGAGCCGCGCGCGGTCGATGGACTGTACGACATCGGTGTAACCGACCACGGAGCGGACCTTGTTGGTCTGCAGTTGCCCCACGAAGTGCCAGCTCAGAGAGAGATCCGCACACGCCGCGGCCTTGGGCGCCGCGTCCTGGTCCCGGTTCTCGGCGACATCGCTCACACCGAGTTCCGACAGGATCCGCACATCACTCGCCGGATAGGTCTTGGTGACCACGATCAGGGTCACCTCTCCCCGGTCGCGCCCCGCCGCCGCGCAGGCGGCGGCGATGCGCTCCTCGACTCTCGCCAGGTTCGCGGCGAGTTCGGTCTTACGGTCCGTCATGCCCCATCAGTCCAGCCACACATAGCCGGCGAGCCGCCCCGTGGCGCGGTCGCGGCGGTACGAGAAATGGTCGCCCGACTCCAGCGTGCACACCGGGGACTGCGCCCGGTCGCACACCCCGAGCCGTTCGAGCTGCGCGTGCACTCCGGCGCTCACGTCGACCGCCGGTGTGCCCCAGCTCGTCACGGCGTGCGCGCCCGGCTCGACTGCCGCCACCTCGGCGCGCATCCGCTCCGGGACCTCGTAACAACGGCCGCACACGGCCGGTCCGGTCCGGGCGACGATGCGGTCCGGTTCGGCGCCGAGTTCGGTCATGGCCCGTACGGCTGCGGGAACGACGCCCTTGACCATCCCGGGCCGCCCGGCGTGCGCCGCCGCGACGACGCCCGCGACCGGGTCCGCGAGGAGCACCGGTACGCAGTCGGCGGTCAGGACGGCGAGGGCAAGTCCGCGGCGGGTGGTGACGATCGCGTCGACCTCCGGCACCGGCCTGCCACCCTCCCCGCTTCGTTCGAGCGGGGGGACCCCCGTGCCCCAGGGCTCGTCCACCACGGCGACGTCGGCGCCGTGCACCTGGTTCATCCACACGACCCGCTCCGGGTCCAGGCCCAGGGACTTGGCCGCGATGTCGCGGTTGGCGCGCACGGCGACGGGGTCGTCGCCGACCGCGCCGCCGAGGTTGAGCTGCTCATACGGAGCGGCGCTCACCCCGCCCCACCTGTCGGTGAAGGCGAAGTGCGCGCCGCTCACGCTCTCGCGCTGTCCTATCACTTCAGGAAGTCCGGCACGTCCAGCTCCTCGATCCCGCTGTCCGAGTAGGAGCGGGACTGCGGGACCGGCGGGGCGACCGGGATCTCGGCCACCGGCTCGGGAGCCGGCGCCGGCTCCTCCTTCGGGGTCACGCTGCCGAGCGAACCGAAGGACGGGCGGCTCTCCTGCTGGTGCCGTGCCGGAGCGGGCTCCTCGCGCCGGGAGGGCGCGGAGGACGACGATCCGGAGGCGGAGCCGAGGACGTTGTCCCGGCGGGCCGGCGGCTGGCCGCCGTCGAAGCCGGCCGCGATCACGGTGACCCGCACCTCGTCGCCGAGGGCGTCGTCGATGACCGCGCCGAAGATGATGTTGGCCTCGGGGTGGGCGGCCTCGCTGACCAGCTGGGCGGCCTCGTTGATCTCGAACAGGCCGAGGTCGGAGCCGCCGGAGATGGAGAGCAGGACGCCCCGGGCGCCGTCGATGGACGCCTCCAGCAGCGGCGAGGAGATCGCCATCTCGGCGGCGGCCACCGCGCGGTCGTCGCCGCGGGCCGAGCCGATGCCCATCAGGGCCGAACCGGCCTCGGACATGACCGACTTGACGTCGGCGAAGTCGAGGTTGATCAGACCGGGGGTGGTGATGAGGTCGGTGATGCCCTGGACACCGGAGAGCAGGACCTGGTCGGCGGACTTGAAGGCGTCCAGGACCGAGACCTGGCGGTCCGAGATGGACAGCAGCCGGTCGTTGGGGATGACGATGAGGGTGTCGACCTCTTCGCGCAGCTCGGCGATGCCGTCCTCGGCCTGGTTCGCGCGGCGCCGTCCCTCGAAGGTGAACGGGCGCGTGACCACGCCGATGGTCAGGGCGCCCAGCGAGCGCGCGATGTTGGCCACGACGGGGGCGCCGCCGGTGCCGGTGCCACCGCCCTCGCCTGCCGTCACGAAGACCATGTCGGCCCCCTTGAGGACCTCCTCGATCTCCTCGCGGTGGTCCTCTGCGGCCTTCCGGCCGACGGCCGGGTTGGCGCCGGCGCCGAGTCCGCGGGTGAGTTCGCGGCCGACGTCGAGCTTGACGTCGGCGTCGCTCATCAACAACGCCTGAGCGTCGGTGTTGATGGCGATGAACTCGACGCCCTTGAGTCCGACTTCGATCATCCGGTTGATGGCATTGACACCACCGCCGCCGACACCGATGACCTTGATGACTGCGAGGTAGTTCTGCGGTGCTGCCACGTCGAAGGCCTCTCGCCTCGAATTACGTTGTCGTCGCCGGACGGTTCCCCGTACCGGGACGACGGATGCCGAATGGGACGGTCCGAACGCCGACCCGAACCCTAACCCTGAAGTTTAGGGTTACCAGTGTGTCTGTTCCCTGGAGTCTTCTGAACAGGACACTAAGTCGACAAGCGGCGCCCGTTCAACGAACACGCCGAACCTCCCGTTTTTCTTTTCACCCTATGTGATCAGCCATAGCGGTGCCCAACCAGGGTGCTGGCCTGCGCTGATGTGCGTCAACTCCCGGCTGACGCAGGGGCGGTGGGCATGCTGACATCGAAGTGCCGCGCGTCGGGAGATGCTTTCATGAGAGCTGTGAGGGCCCGTGCCTTGGCACGGCCGTTCTCGCCGCTCCCCCAGTCGACCGTGCGGCCGTCGCCGAGCTCCAGTGAGATGGCGTCGTAGGAGCGGACTTTGACGGTCCGTGTGCCCTTCGCCACTGCGGCCGGCAGGTCCCCGGCCACCCGCACCGCCTCGCGCACCAGCCGGCCGGTGCCGAAGCGCCGGAAGCTGGCGGCGCCCGAACCGGAGCGGGACGCGGTCATCTCCAGCGTGGGAACGCCCTTGGGCGCCCGGTGGACGGTGGCGAAACGGACGCCGTCGTCGTCGACTTCGACAAAGCCCCGGGCCTCGCGGACGAGGAGCACGGGGGTGCGCTCGGTGATGTTCAGACTGATGGCGCGCGGCCAGGACCGGACGACGTCGACCGTGTCAACCCGGTGCAGCCTGCGGCGGATTCGGGCTTCGATGGCGTCCGTGTCGACGGAGACCAGCGGTGCTCCGACCGGCACGGCCGCGGCCGTGCGCACCTCGGCCGGGGTCAGCACGCGCGTGCCCGAGACCGGGACGCGCCGCACCCGCAGCCACCCGGAGCCGTACAACACCCAGGTGACACCCGCCCCGAGGAGTACCAGGGCCACGGCCAGGATGACGATCCTACGAAAGCGCGGTGTTCTCCATCGCCGGACGAGCGGCGGGCCGGACGACTCCTGCTGACGTGCACCGCGCTCGGCGGTCGTCGCTCCGGCCACGCTCACTGCCCTTTCGTCATACGGTCTTAACGGTTCGAGGCGATCGCCTCGTACACCATGCCGACGAGCAGGTCGTCGGCGTCCCGGCGGCCGAACTCGCCCGCGGCGCGGGACATCTCGTACAGCCGGTGCGGGTCGGCGAGCACGGGCAGCACGTTCTGCTGCAGCCACTCGGGCGTCAGTTCCGCGTCGTCGACGAGGAGTCCGCCGCCGGCCTTGACCACCGGCTGGGCGTTCAGCCGCTGTTCGCCGTTGCCGATGGGCAGCGGGACGTAGGCGGCCGGGAGTCCGACGGCGGAGAGCTCGGCCACGGTCATCGCGCCCGCGCGGCAGAGCATCATGTCGGCCGCGGCGTACGCGAGGTCCATCCGGTCCAGGTAACTTACCGGGATGTACGGGGGCATCCCCGGCATCTGGTGCACCTGCGGCAGTTCGTTCTTCGGGCCGACCGCGTGCAGGATCTGGATTCCGGCCTGCTGGAGCCACGGGGCGACCTGCTGGACCACCTCGTTGAGGCGGCGGGCGCCCTGGGAGCCGCCGGAGACGAGCAGCGTGGGCAGGTTGGGGTCGAGACCGAAGCGCGCGCGGGCCTCGGGACGGACCGCGGCGCGGTCCAGGGTGGCGATGGAGCGGCGCAGCGGGATGCCGATGTAGCGGGCGTCACGCAGCTTGCTGTCCGGGGTGGAGACGGCGACCCGGGCTGCGTAGCGCGAGCCGATCTTGTTGGCCAGGCCGGGACGGGCGTTGGCCTCGTGGATCACGATGGGCACACCGAGGCGCTTGGCGGCCAGGTAGGCGGGCAGGGCGACGTACCCGCCGAAGCCGACCACGGCGTCCGCCTTGGTGCGCTCCAGGATCTGCTCGGTGGCCTTGATCGTGCCGCGCAGCCGGCCCGGGACGGTGATCAGCTCGGGGGTGGGCTTGCGGGGCAGCGGCACCGCGGGGATGAGCGCCAGCTCGTAGCCACGTTCCGGGACGAGCCTGGTCTCCAGCCCCCGTTCCGTGCCCAGGGCTGTGATCCCCATGGTCGGGTCCTGCCTGCGCAGGGCGTCCGCGAGGGCGAGCGCGGGCTCGATGTGGCCTGCGGTTCCCCCGCCGGCGAGTACGACATGCACCGAAATTCACCGCTCTCCGGACGTACGCGCCACCGAGGCACGCCGTCTCATCGTGTTCCATCTCCGAGACCCCCGCTCGACACCGGGGCCTCCAGTCCGCTTTCTACCAAAGCGGGGTTGCCGCATCGCAAGCGCCGCCCGCGCAGCGGGCTCGTCGCGTGCGAAGGCGATCAGCAGCCCGATGGCGAACATGGCAGGCAGCAGGGCGGACCCTCCGTAGGAGAACAGCGGGAGCGGGACGCCGGCGATCGGCAGCAGGCCGAGCACCGCACCGATGTTGATCACCGCCTGGGCGGTGATCCAGGTGGTCACGCCTCCCGCGGCGTACCTCACGAAGGGGTCCTCCGTGCGTCCGGCCACGCGGATACCCGCATAGCCTAGAGCCGCGAACAGGGCGAGCACCGACAGCGTCCCCGCCAGGCCCAGTTCCTCACCGGTGACGGCGAAGATGAAGTCGGTGTGGGCTTCGGGGAGTTGGCCCCATTTTTCCACACTCGCACCGAGCCCGGATCCGAACAGTCCGCCCGAGGCCAGCGCGTAGATTCCGTGCACGGCCTGCCAGCAGTCGGTGACGCCGGCCTTGGGCTCGGTGGCGCCGATGCAGGCGAGGCGGGCCATCCGGTTGGGGCTGGTCTTGATGAGGAGCACACCGATCGCACCGGCGACCGACAGCACCCCGACGAACAGCCGGGTCGGGGCTCCCGCCAGCCACAGCAGGCCGAACAGGATCGCGGTGAGGATGATCGCCGTACCCATGTCGCCGCCGAGCATGATCAGCCCGAGCAGCAGGAAGGCCACCGGCACGAGCGGAACCAGCATGTGCTTCCACTGGGCCAGCAGCCGCTTCTCCTGCTTGCGGGCGATCAGGTCCGCGCCCCACAGCACCAGCGCGAGCTTGCCGAACTCGCTGGGCTGGACCAGGAAGGAACCGCCGAGGGAGATCCAGTTCTGGTTGCCGTTGATCGACACGCCTATCCCGGGGACCTGCACCAGGGCCATCATGAAGACGGCTCCGGCCAGGATCGGGTAGGCCAGCGCCCGGTGCAGCTTCACCGGCATGCGGGCGGCGGCGAACATCAGCGTCCCGCCCATGAGCGCGGCCAGGAACTGCTTGCGGAAGAAGAAGGAGCCGGGCAGGGAGAGCTGCAGCGCGGTGATCTGGGAGGCCGAGTAGACCATCACCAGGCCCAGCACGGTGATCAGCAGGCTGCCGCCGAGGATCAGGTAGTAGGCGGTCAGCGGGCGGTCCCAGGCCTTGTGCGCACGCGTGTGGAGCCGTCGCAGGGGATTGTCCCGCGCCTGCCGGGCTACGGCGGGACGGCGGGACGCCCGCTGCACGGGTGGCCCGCCGGTACGGCTACCGGCCATGAACGCCTCCAGTGAACGTCGACCGTCCCACGCGTCCCTCCCAAGATCCGCCCGGCGGGCGGCCGGGTCAGGCGCCGAGTTCGCGGACCGCCGCCGCGAACGCGTCACCGCGCTGGTTGTAGTTGGTGAACATGTCCATGGAAGCGCAGGCCGGGGCCAGCAGCACCGTGTCGCCGGACCGGGCCAGCCGCTTCGCCTCCGTCACCGCCTGGAGCATCGCCCCAGTGTCGGTCCGGTCGAGGTCGACGACGGGTACTTCCGGGGCGTGTCGCGCGAGGGCCTCGCGGATCAGCTCGCGGTCGGCGCCCATCAGGACGGCGGCGCGCAGCCGCTTCGCGGACTTGGCGACCAGCTCGTCGAAGACGGCGCCCTTCGCCAGACCGCCCGCAATCCATACGATCGACTCATATGCCGCCAACGAGGCTTCCGCGGCGTGGGTGTTGGTCGCCTTGGAGTCGTCCACGTACGCCACGCCGTCGAGGTCGGCGACGTGCTCGATGCGGTGGGGGTCGGGCCGGAAGGCCCGCAGGCCGTCGCGTACGGCAGTGGCGGGCACCCCGAAGGAGCGCGCGAGGGCCGCCGCGGCAAGGGCGTTGGCGATGTTGTGCGGCACCGGCGGGTTGACGTCACAGACCTCGGCCAGCTCCTGCGCGTTCTTGTGCCGCATCTCCACGAAGGCCCGGTCGATCAGGAGACCTTCCACCACGCCGAGTTGTGAGGGACCGGGGGTGCCGAGGGTGAACCCGACGGCCCGGCAGCCCTCCTCGACGTCGGCCTCGCGCACCAGGTCCTCGGTGAGGCTGTCGGCCACGTTGTAGACGCAGGCGACCTTGTTGCCCTCGTAGATGCGGCCCTTGTCGGCCGCGTAGGCCTCCATGGAGCCGTGCCAGTCGAGGTGGTCGGGCGCGAGGTTGAGCACGGCGCCGGAGTAGGCGCGCAGCGAGGGGGCCCAGTGCAGCTGGTAGCTGGACAGTTCGACGGCGAGCACGTCGTAGCGCTCCTCGCCGAGGACCGCGTCCAGCAGGGAGACGCCGATGTTGCCGACCGCGGCCGTGCGCAGGCCCGCCGCCTTCAGGATGGAGGCGAGCATCCGCACGGTCGTGGTCTTGCCGTTGGTGCCCGTGACGGCCAGCCAGGGGGCCGCGTCGGGCCCCCTGAGGCGCCAGGCCAGCTCGACGTCGCCCCAGATGGGCACGCCCGCCTTCCCGGCCGCCAGGAACAGCGGCTTGTCGGGCTTCCAGCCGGGCGCGGTGACGATCAGCTCGGTGCCCTCGGGCAGGGTGTCGCCGTCGCCGAGGCGCACGGTGACACCGAGCGCCTGAAGCTCCGCGGCCTGCTCCCGCGCACGGGCGTCGTCGCCGTCGTTGACGACCGTGACGACCGCCCCGCGCTCGTGCAGCGCTCTCGCCGCCGGGACGCCGGAGACGCCGAGCCCGGCGACGGTGACGTGCTTGCCGTGGAACTCCGAAGACCCTGAAGGCACCGAGGAGGTCACTTGTCCGCTGCCCATCCCGCGTAGAAGAGGCCCAGTCCGACGATCACGCAGATGCCCTGGATGATCCAGAAACGGACCACCACGAGAACCTCGGACCAGCCCTTGAGTTCGAAGTGATGCTGGAGTGGTGCCATCCGGAAGACGCGCTTGCCGGTGAGCCGGAAGGAGCCGACCTGGATGACGACCGACATGGTGATGAGGACGAACAGACCGCCCATGATGGCCACCAGCAGCTCCGTGCGGGAGAGGATGGCCAGGCCGGTGAGGACACCGCCGAGGGCGAGCGAACCGGTGTCTCCCATGAAGATCTTCGCCGGCGAGGTGTTCCACCACAGGAAGCCCAGGCAGGAGCCCATCAGGGCGGAGGCGATCACGGCGAGGTCGAGCGGGTCGCGCACCTCGTAACAGGCGGCCGGGTTGGTCAGCGTCATCGCGTTGGCGCAGGACTCCTGGAACTGCCAGACGCCGATGAACGTGTAGGCGCCGAAGACGAGGACGGAGGCGCCGGTGGCGAGGCCGTCCAGACCGTCGGTCAGGTTCACGCCGTTCGACATCGCCAGGATCATGAAGAGCGCCCAGACGACGAAGAGCACCGGGCCGATCGACCAGCCGAAGTCCGTGATGAACGACAGCTTGGTGGAGGCCGGGGTGTTGCCCCGGTTGTCGGCGAACATCAGCGACAGCACCGCGAAGGCGATGCCGACGGTGAGCTGGCCGGCCATCTTCGCCTTGGCCCGCAGACCCAGCGAACGCCGCTTGACGATCTTGATGTAGTCGTCCAGGAAGCCGACCAGGCCCATGCCGAACATCAGCCCCAGGACCAGCAGTCCGGAGTAGGTGGGCGGGTAGCCGGTGATGAGCTTGCTCAGGAAGTACGCGGCGATCGTCGCCAGGATGAAGGCGATACCGCCCATCGTGGGCGTACCGCGCTTGCTGGCGTGCTCGCGCGGGCCGTCGTCACGGATGTACTGGCCGTAGCCCTTGCGGGCCAGGAGCTTGATCAGCAGCGGAGTGCCGACCAGGGTCAGGAAGAGGCCAATGACTCCTGAGAACAGGATCTGCTTCATCATCGGGCTGCGACCTCACCCTCGGTGCCGTTCTCGATCAGCGCCTGAGCCACGCTTTCGAGCCCGATCGACCGGGACGCCTTCACGAGTACGACGTCTCCCGGGCGCAACTCGCTGCGCAACAGGTCGACCGCCGCCTGTGCGTCGGACACGTGCACCGACTCCTCACCCCACGAACCCTCGTTATATGCGCCCAGTTGCAGCCAGGAGGCCTCAATCCCCCCGACCGCGACGAGCTTGCTGACGTTGAGCCGGACGGCGAGCCGTCCGACGGCGTCGTGCTCGGCGAGCGCCTCGTCCCCCAGCTCGGCCATCTTGCCGAGCACGGCCCACGTACGCCGCCCGTTGCCCATGGCCGCGAGTGCCCTGAGGGCGGCCCGCATGGACTCGGGGTTGGCGTTGTAGGCGTCGTTGACGATGGTCACGCCGTCCGGGCGCTCGGTGACCTCCATGCGCCAGCGGGAGAGGGAGCCCGCCTCGGAGAGCGCGGTGGCGATCTCGTCCACGGGCATGCCCAGCTCATGGGCGACGGCGGCCGCGGCGAGCGCGTTCGACACGTGGTGCTCACCGTACAGGCGCATGGTCACATCGCTTGCACCGGAGGGTGTGTGAAGCCTGAAGGAAGGCTGTCCGCTGTCCGTGAGTCGCACGTTCTCGGCACGTACGTCCGCTTCGGCCGACTCTCCGAAAAGGACCACCTTCGCCTTGGTACGGGTGGCCATGGCGCGGACCAGCGGGTCGTCGGCGTTGAGGATCGCGGCACCGTCCTCGGGCAGGGACTCGACGAGCTCACCCTTGGCCTGGGCGATCTGCTCGCGGCCGCCGAACTCGCCGATGTGGGCGCTGCCGACGTTGAGGACCAGGCCGACCTTCGGCGGGGTGAGGCCGGTGAGGTAGCGGATGTGCCCGATGCCGCGGGCGCCCATCTCCAGCACGAGGAACTTCGTCTCCTCGGTGGCGGACAGGGCGGTCAGCGGCAGCCCGATCTCGTTGTTGAGCGAGCCGGGCGTGAACACGGTCGGCGCGTGCCGCTGGAGCACCTGGGCGATGAGGTCCTTGGTGCTGGTCTTGCCGGCCGAGCCGGTCAGCGCGACGAGGGTCGCGCCGAGCCGCTGGACGACATGGCGGGCGAGGGCGCCGAGCGCGGTCTGCACGTCGTCGACGACGATCGCGGGCACGCCGACGGGGCGCGACGCCAGTACGGCGACCGCGCCCGCGTCCGTGACGGCCCGCGCGAAGTCGTGGCCGTCCACGCGCTCACCGGTGAACGCGGCGAATAGGCTGCCGGGCACCACCTCACGTGAGTCCCGGACGACGGGTCCCGTGACCTGCGCGGACGGATCCGGTATGTCGTGTGTCTGCCCGCCGACGACTGCTGCGATCTCGGCGAGGGAGAGGGCGATCACAAGTTCATCCCTGGGTCTTCTGGATAGCTTCGCAAAGCACCTGGCGGTCGTCGAAGGGACGGACCACGCCGGCGATGTCCTGGCCCTGCTCGTGGCCCTTGCCCGCGACCAGCACGGTGTCGCCGGGAGCGGCCCGGCCCACGACGGCGGCGATGGCGGCGGCCCGGTCCTCGAAGAGGAGCACCTCGCCACGCTCGTGCGCGGGCACGGAGGCCGCGCCCTGGAGCATGGTCGCGAGGATCGCGAGGGGGTCCTCGGAGCGGGGGTTGTCGGAGGTGAGTACGGCCGTGTCGGCGAGCCGGGCTGCGGCGGCGCCCATCGGGGCGCGCTTGGTCTGGTCGCGGTCGCCGCCGCAGCCCAGGACGATGTGCAGGCGCCCCTTGGTCACCTTGCGCAGCGCCTTGAGCACCGACTCGACCGCGTCGGTCTTGTGGGCGTAGTCGACGACCGCGAGGTAGGGCTGCCCGGCGTCCACGCGCTCCAGGCGGCCGGGGACGCCCGGGACGGCGGCGATGCCGTCGGCGGCGGTCTGCGGGTCGAGGCCGGCCGCGGCGAGGGCGACCAGGGCGGCGAGGGTGTTCGCCACGTTGAAGGGGCCCGCCAGCGGCGACCTGGCGTGCACGCGCTCGCCGCTCGGGCCGACGGCGGTGAACGTCGAGTCCATGGGCCCGATCTGGACGTCCTCGGCGCGCCAGTCGGCGTCGGGGTGGCCCTCGGCGGAGAAGGTGACGACGGGTACGGTCGCCTCCTTCGCGAGCCGGCGGCCGTACTCGTCGTCGACGTTGACGACGCCGAGCCTGCTGCGCCGCGGGGTGAACAGCTGCGCCTTGGCCCGGAAGTAGTCCTCCATGTCGGAGTGAAACTCCATGTGTTCCGGGCTGAGGTTGTTGAACACGGCGATGTCGAAGACGCAGCCGTCGACCCGGCCGAGGACCAGCGCGTGGCTGGAGACCTCCATGGCGACCGCCTCGACTCCGCGCTCGCGCATGACGGCGAACAGGGCCTGCAGGTCGGTGGCTTCGGGGGTGGTGCGCTCGGACTTGATGCGCTCCTCGCCGACGCGCATCTCGACGGTGCCGATGAGGCCGGTCTCGCGGGTGGTCCGCAGTCCGCCCTCGACCAGGTACGCGGTGGTGGTCTTGCCGGAGGTGCCGGTGATGCCGATCTGGAGCAGGTCCCTGCCGGGACGGCCGTAGATCGTGGCCGCCAGTTCGCCCATCAGCGCGCGCGGGTCGCCGACGACGAGGACCGGCAGTCCGGTCGCGGCGGCGCGTTCGGCGCCCGTCGGGTCGGTGAGCACGGCGACCGCGCCGAGGCCGGCGGCCTGGGTGACGAAGTCGGCGCCGTGCATGCGGGCGCCCGGGAGGGCGGCGTACAGGTCGCCGGGGCGGACGGCGCGCGAGTCGTGGGTGATCCCCGTGACCTCGGCGGAGCCGGCCGGAGCGGTGGCACCCAGCTGATCGGCCAGCTCCGCGAGGGGTGTGGCGGAGACCTGAACCGGTCGCGGCGGTCCCGGATATGTCACGGAAGCGCCCTTCTGGGTGGTTTGGGACTGATCAGCGTGTGGCACGGCCGTGAGCGTACCGGGCGTACCCGCTCCGGGGCGAAGCGAGGGGCTCGGGGTGCCCTGATTCCCGGGGTCCGGGGTGATCGTTGTCACGAGTTCGTTCCTGGGTCTCTCAGGGGGGCGCTGATCAGGGCTTGTAGGCGACGGGGAGGTTCGCGGCCTTCGCCCCGGTCGGCGGGATCTGGAGGGTCTTGAGCGCGAACTCCATCACCTGCTTGTAGATCGGGCCGCAGATCTGGCCGCCGTAGTAGCTGCCGCTGGTGGCGTTCTGGATGGCGCAGTAGACGGTGACGCGGGGCTTGTCCGCGGGCGCGAATCCGGCGAACGAGGAGGTGTAGCCGTGGTAGCGGCCGGTGGCCGGATCCACTCGGTTGGCGGTGCCGGTCTTGCCCGCGACCCGGTAACCGGGGATGCGGGCCTTGATGCCGGTGCCCTGTTCGTCGTCCACGACGGACTCCAGCATCTGGGCCAGGGTCCTGGCGGTCTTCTCGCTGACCACGCGGGTGGCCCCGGGCCGCGGCGCGGGGGTGAAGCGGCCGTCGGCGCCCTTGGTGCCACGCACCAGGGACGGTGCGACGCGGACGCCGCCGTTGGCGATCGTCGAGTAGACGGACGCGGCCTGCATGGCGTTGATGGAGAAGCCCTGGCCGAAAGGGATCGTGTACTGCTGCGAGGTGGACCACTTTCCCGGAGCGGCGAGGATGCCCGGCGTCTCCCCGGGGAAGCGGAGCCCGGTGTAGCCGCCGATGCCGAACTTGCGCAGGTACGAGTGGAGGACCTTGTTGGCTTCGGGCTGGCTCTTGCCGAGCTGGCCGGTGGCGAGGATGGTGCCGATGTTGCTGGACTTGGCGAGCACCCCGTTGAGGGTGAGGTGCCAGGTGCCGTGGTCGACGTCGTCCTGGAAGAGCCGGTCGCCGCGGTGCAGCCGGTTGGGTACGACGACGTGGGTGAGCGGGGTGGCCGCGTTCTCCTCCAGCACGGCCGCCATCGACATCACCTTGGCGGTGGAGCCGGGCTCGTAGGCGTCCTGCAGGGCCGCGTTGCCCATGGCGTCGGCACGGGCCTTGGTCAGGTCGTTGGGGTCGAAGCCGGGCGAGTTGGCCATGGCCAGGATCTGGCCGGTGCGGGTGTCCTGGACGACGACGTAGCCGCGGTCCGCCTTGGACTTCTTCACCTGCTCGGAGATGGCGCTCTGGGCGGCCCACTGGATGTCGCGGTCGATGGTCAGTTCGACGTCCGAACCGGGCACGGCGGGCGTCTCGGTGGAGCCCACGGTGGGCACCTCGCGGCCGCCGGACTGGGCGTAGCGGATCTTGCCGTCCTTGCCGGACAGCTGCTTGTCCAGCTCCTGCTCGATGCCGCCGCCGCCCTGGCCCTCGGCGTTGACCCAGCCCAGCAGTCCGGCGGCCAGGTCGCCGCCGGGGTAGACGCGCTGGCTGCTGGGGTCGGCGAAGACCCCGGCGAGCACGTTGGCCGATCCGGGGTCGGTGTCGGCCTTCTTGGCGAGCGCGGCCTTGAGGTCCTTGATCTGCTTCCAGACCTGGGGGGTCTGCCGGGAGGCGAGCTTGGCGTAGCGCGAGGCCTTGTTCGCCGGCCTGAGCTTGGCGACGAGCTCGGCCTGGTCCTGGCCCAGGATCGGCGCGAGCAGCGCGGCGGCCTGCTCCGGCCCGTCGCCGATCTTCAGCTGCCCGGGGGCGAACATCATGGGGTCGGCCGTGATGTCGTACGCGTCCTCGCTGACGGCGAGGGCGACGCCGGCGCGGTCGGTGATCCCGCCGCGCTCGGCGGTCAGGGTGTGGACGACGTAGCGGTTCTGCTCGGCCTTCGCCGCGTAGGTGCTCGCGTCGACGGCCTGGACCTGGAGCAGTCGTACGACGAAGGCGAGCATGACGAGGGTGAGTGCGAGGCCGACCAGGCGCAGCCGGGGCCGGGGGCTGCCCAGCCGGAGGGCGCCCTGGGCCGGAGGCCGGGGCCCGGCCGGGCGGCGGGCGGGGCGGGCGCCCGGCCCGGGCTGCCGGCGCACGGCACCCCGCGGCCGGGGGGGCTGGGCGGGCCCGGGCACGCGGCGGCGCGGCGCTTGCCTGTCGGACACTTCCGTCACCTGCCGGGGATCGTCGGGGTGGAGGCGGGCTGGGGGGTGGCGCGCGGCGCCGCCGGGGCCAGGGCCGGGGCGGTGCGCGGCGCGAACGGCGTCGAGGGGGCGGCGGACCGCTGGGCCCGCGGGACGCCCGAAGCCGGGACGGCGGGCCTGGCGGGGGCGGTCGTGGGAGCGGCCACGGGAGCCGTGGCCGGGATCCTGGTGGAGGCCGCGGAGGCCGTGGCGGGGCCGGGGGTCAGCGCCTCGGGGGCGACGGGGCCGGTGAGGGCGGCGGTCTCGGGGGCGGCGCTGGGGACGCCCTTGACGGTGCCGCCGGGGCCGAGGAAGGCGGGGTCGCCGCCGGGGACCATGCCGAGTTCGCGGGCCCGGCGCTGGAGGGCGTCGGGGGACGAGTAGGCGTCGATGTCCCGCTGGAGGGCCTGTTCCTCGTCGGTGAGGCTCTTCGTCCGCTTCTGCAGGTCGTCCAGCCTGAACGAGCCTTCGCTGAGCGCGGAGTTGAGCACCAGCAGGCCGATGAGGCCGCCGCCGAGGAGCAGGACGACGAGCAGCACGAACGGGGTGCGGGCCGCCCGGGCGCGGCCGGCCGGCAGGAGCCGGGCGAGCCGGGCCGCCCTCCCCTTCGGTCCGGGTTTACTGCTCACTGGCCCTCCGGCGGGTCTCACGGGCCCCGCGGAGGGTGGGCGTGCCCAGCCGGCCCCAGTCGCTCACTCGGCGTCCTCCCTGATCCGCTCGGCACCGCGCAGCCTGGCGGGGGCGGCCCGGCGGTTCTCGGCGATCTCCTCCTCGGTGGGAAGTTCGGCACCGCGCGTGAGCAGCTTGAGCCGGGGCTGGTACCGCTCGGGCACGACGGGCAGTCCGGGCGGCGCGGTGTTGGCGGCGCCGGCCGCGAACACCTGCTTCACCAGCCGGTCCTCCAGCGAGTGGTACGACAGCACGGCGACGCGGCCGCCGACGGAGACGGCCTTCACCGCCGCCGGGATGGCCCGCTCCAGGACGGACAGCTCGCCGTTGACCTCGATGCGCAGCGCCTGGAAGGTGCGCTTGGCCGGGTTGCCGCCGGTGCGCTTGGCGGCCTGCGGCAGGGAGTCCCGGATCAGCTCGACGAGGCGGGCGCTGTTGCTGAACGGCTCCTTCTCGCGCTCGCGGACGATGGCGGAGACGATCCGCTTGGCCTGCTTCTCCTCGCCGTACGCGCGCAGGATCCGCACCAGTTCGCCGGCCGGGTAGGTGTTGAGGACCTCCGCGGCGCTGACGCCGGTCGTCTGGTCCATGCGCATGTCCAGCGGGGCGTCCTGGGCGTAGGCGAAGCCGCGGTCGGCCTCGTCCAGCTGCATGGAGGACACGCCGAGGTCGAACAGGACGCCCTGCACGCGCGGGATGCCGAGCCGGTCCAGTACGTCGGGCAGCTCGTCGTAGACGGCGTGCACGAGGGTGGCGCGCTCGCCGAAGGGGGCGAGCCGCTCGCCGGAGAGCCGCAGGGCCTCCTTGTCCCGGTCGAGGCCGATCAGCCGGGCCTCGGGGAAGCGGGTCAGCAGGGCCTCGCTGTGACCGCCGAGGCCGAGGGTGCAGTCGACGACCACGGCTCCCGGCTCGGCGAGGGCAGGGGCCAACATGTCCAGGCACCGCTGGAGCATCACCGGGACGTGTCGACTCTGGCTCAAGGGGGCCTCTCAGTTCCGGCGGGCCGTACGTACCGCCGGGTCCCCGCCCTCCCCGGCTGACGCCGGGGGTGCCCCCGGTGAAGGGGAGGCCTGCCGGCGCCGGAAGCGTCAGCCGACCGGGAGCGGGAGGAGGCCGAGCCGTACGTACGCGCCGCGCACGCGGGGAGACACGGGGCGGGTGCCCGGATCTCCATGGGTTTCACCAGCAGGGAAGCCGGGCCTCCCGCTTCGCGTCACTTTAGTCCACCCTGTCTCGCGGTCAATCAACCGGCCTGCGCGTCGCGTACCGCATCCCGACGGGAGCCGCAATTCGACGCGGTTCACCCGTCCGGCTCAGGTTTGCCCTCCGTATGGGTTAGCTCACAACAAGCCACAATGACGTTCTTTGTCCCCTCTCACAGCGGGCCCGGACCGGAGGTGACCAGTAACGTCATGAGTATGTCGACTTCCGCAGCAGTTCCCACTGGGTCCGAAGGCGCCATAACGGGCAGCCACAGCGTGACGAACCGCCTTGTCGAGGCCAACGAGCAGTACGCCGCCGCGTTCTCCGACCCCGGCATGGACGCCCGCCCCGTTCTGCGGGTGGCCGTCGTGGCCTGTATGGACGCCCGGCTGGACCTGCACGCCGCGCTCGGTCTCGAGCTCGGCGACTGCCACACCATCCGCAACGCGGGCGGCGTCGTCACCGACGACGTGATCCGCTCCCTGACCATCAGCCAGCGGGCGCTCGGCACCCGCTGCGTGGTGCTGATCCACCACACCGGGTGCGGCATGGAGTCCATCACCGAGGACTTCCGGCACGACCTGGAGATGGAGGTCGGCCAGCGCCCGTCGTGGGCGGTGGAGTCCTTCCGCGACGTGGACCAGGACGTGCGGCAGTCCATGCAGCGCGTGCGCACCTCGCCGTTCCTGCTGCACACCGACGACGTGCGCGGTTTCGTCTTCGACGTGCGCACCGGCCTGCTGCGCGAGGTCGACCCGGCCTGAGCGCGGAGCCGGCGAACCCCGGCCCCGGCCGGCACGCCCCCGAGGGGAACTCCGCTCCCCGGCCTCCGACACGGCGCCGAAAAGGCCGCAAGACCGACATCGCGCGGGCAGTTGTCCACAGGCGAGTGACACGAATCGGTAACGGCGGCAAGAATGCGGGGTGTGGCGTCGCGCGGGAACCTTCCGGTCCCGCGCGATGTCCGTGCTTTTGGTTTTCGGGGTGGGCCGGTTTCGCATCGCAGAGCGTCGGCCCGAGCGACAGCGGGCCGAGGAGTGCCGGGTGACGATCTACGACGATCAGGCGAGCCATGGGGGTCCCCCCACCCGGGCGGAACCGGGGGCGGCGGGGGCGGACCTGACCGCCACGGTGGAGCGTGTCCGCGGCTCGGTGGAGAGCGTGATCGAGGGCAAGCCCGAGGTCGTACGGCTGGCGCTGACCGTGCTGCTCGCCGAGGGGCACCTGCTGATCGAGGACGTCCCCGGCGTGGGCAAGACGATGCTCGCCAAGGCGCTGGCCCGGTCGATCGACTGCTCGGTGCGGCGCATCCAGTTCACGCCCGACCTGCTGCCCTCGGACATCACCGGGGTGTCCATCTGGGACCAGCAGCGGCGGGACTTCGAGTTCAAGCCGGGCGCGGTCTTCGCGCAGATCGTGATCGGCGACGAGATCAACCGCGCCTCGCCCAAGACCCAGTCGGCGCTGCTGGAGTCCATGGAGGAGCGGCAGGTCACCATCGACGGGCAGACCTACGAACTGCCCAGCCCGTTCATGGTGGTGGCCACGCAGAACCCGGTCGAGATGGAGGGCACCTACCCGCTGCCCGAGGCCCAGCGCGACCGCTTCATGGCCCGCGTCTCCGTCGGCTATCCGAGCGTCGAGGCCGAGCTGCAGATGCTGGACATCCACGGCGGGGCCTCCCCGCTGGACGACCTCCAGCCGGTGGCGCACGCGCACGAGATCGTGAAGCTGGTCGAGGCGGTGCGCGCGGTGCACGTCTCCGAGGCGGTCCGCCGGTACGCGGTGGAGCTGGTCGCGGCCACCCGCAACCACCCCGACCTGAGACTGGGCGCCTCGCCGCGCGCGACGCTGCACCTGCTGCGCGCGTCGAAGGCGTCCGCCGCCCTGAGCGGCCGGGACTACGCGCTGCCCGACGACGTCCAGGCGCTCGCCGTCGCCGTCCTCGCCCACCGGCTGCTGCCCACCGCCCAGGCCCAGCTGAACCGCCGTACGGCCGAACAGGTCGTGCTGGAGATCCTCCAGCGCACTCCGGTGCCCGCGGCCCCGCAGCCGCGCGGCGGCTTCGGCGGCACCGTCCGGGGTGTCCCGGCGTATCCGCAGCAGCCCCCGCGGAGCCTTTGATGACCGCCGGGGGGACGGGCGGGCCGGACGCCGACCGGGGGGAGGCGGGCGGCGTCCGTACCGCCCTGGCGGGGCTCACCACCCGCGGACGCTCCTTCCTCGCCGCCGGGGTCGCCGCCGCGGTCTGCGCCTACGTGCTGGGCCAGAGCGACCTGCTGCGGGTCGGCCTGCTGCTCGCCGTGCTGCCCCTGATCTGCGCGGCCGTGCTCTACCGCACCCGCTACCGGGTGGCCGCGCACCGCCGGCTCTCCCCCGCGCGCGTGCCCGCCGCCACCGAGGCCCGGGTGCAACTGCGGATGGAGAACGTCTCCCGGATGCCCACGGGCCTGCTGATGCTCCAGGACCGGGTGCCCTACGTCCTCGGGCCCCGGCCCCGTTTCGTACTGGACCGGGTCGAGCCGGGCGGCCGCCGCGAGGTGTCCTACCGGGTCCGCTCCGACCTGCGCGGCCGCTATCCGCTCGGCCCCCTCCAGCTGCGGCTGAGCGACCCGTTCGGGATGTGCGAGCTGACCCGGTCCTTCGCCGCGTACGACACCCTGACGGTCGTCCCGCGCGTGGAGCCGCTGGCACCGGTCCGCTTCGGCGGCGAGGCCACGGGGTACGGCGACGGACGGCAGCGCGCGCTCGCCCTGTCCGGCGAGGACGACGTGATCCCGCGCGGGTACCGCTACGGCGACGACCTGCGCCGGGTCCACTGGCGGTCCACTGCGCGCTACGGCGAGCTGATGGTGCGCCGCGAGGAGCAGCCGCGCCGCTCCCGCTGCACGGTCCTGCTGGACACCCGGGGCATCGCCTACCGGGGCGCGGGCCCCGACTCGGCCTTCGAGTGGGCCGTCTCGGGCACCGCCTCGGTCCTGGTGCACATGCTCGAACGCGGCTTCTCGGTACGCCTGCTGACGGACAGTGGCAGCGCGGTGCCCGGCGAGGGCTCCGACGGCTACGCGGGCGCCGGCCAGGACACGGCGGACGCGGCCGGGCTGATGATGGACACCCTCGCGGTGATCGACCACTCGGACGGTGCGGGTCTGTCCCGCGCGTACGACGTGCTGCGCGGCGGGAACGAGGGGCTGCTGGTCGCCTTCCTGGGCGATCTCGACGAGGAACAGGCGGCGCTGGCGGCCAGGATGTGCCGGCGCGGCGGCGCCGCGGTCGCCTTCGTGCTGGACCCGGACACCTGGGTGCGGCAGGCGGCCGACGTGCCGGGCCCGGAGGGCGACCGGCACGCCGAGCGGCTGCGCATGCTGCGTGAGGCCGGCTGGACGGCGCTGAGTGTGCCGCCCGGGGTCTCGCTGGAGGAACTGTGGCGGCGGGCGGACCGTGAGCGTCCGGACCTGGCCACGACGAACGGGGAGGCACGGAGATGAGCGGGCGGGCACGACTGGCGCTGTGCGCCGCCGCGGCCACGCTGATGGCCTCCTGCGCCCTGCTGCCCCTGGTCGTCCAGCCCATGTGGCTGATCGAGGCGGCCCTGCTGGTGGCCGTCCAGACCGGTGTGGGCGCTGCGGCCCGGCGGGTGCCGCTGGCGCGGCCGCTGACCGTGGCCGCCCAGGTCCTGGTCACGCTGACGCTGCTGACCCTGGTCTTCGTCCGGGAGCACGCGCTCGTCGGGCTGATCCCGGGCCCGGACGCCGTGGAGCACTTCGCCGCCCTGCTCCGGCAGGGCTCGCAGGACGTCAGCCGGTACGCGACACCGGCGCCGGTCACCGACGGCATCAAGCTGATGCTGATCGGCGGTGTCCTGGTCATCCACCTGCTGGTGGACACCCTCGCGGTGACCTTCCGCGCCGCTGCCCCGGCCGGGCTGCCGCTGCTGGCGCTGTACTCGGTGGCCGCCGGACTGTCCGCAGGCTCGGCCGACTGGCTGTGGTTCCTGGTGGCGGCGGCCGGCTATCTGATGCTGCTGCTCGCGGAAGGCCGGGACCGGCTGGCGCAGTGGGGCCGGGTCTTCGGGGGCGCGCCCCGCACCCCGGGCGCCCCGGAGGGCGGCGCCCTCGCCCCGGTGCGCACCGGGCGCCGGATCGGCGCGGTGGCCCTCGGGGTCGCCCTGGTGGTGCCGCTGGCCCTGCCCGCGATGCAGGGGGGACTGCTGGGGGCCGCGGGGACGGGCGTCGGCGCGGGCGACGGCACGGGCGGCACGATCTCCGCGGTCAACCCGCTGGTCTCCCTGCGCGACAACCTGAACGTGAACAGCGACCGGCAGGTGCTGTCCCTGAAGACCAGCGCGAACGACCTGTCGGACATGTACGTGCGGATCGTCTCCCTGGACGACTTCGACGGCACCACCTGGAAGCCGTCCCAGCGGCACATCGTGAACGTGCCGGAGGTCTTCCCGACACCGGCCGGCCTGAGCGCGGACGTCAAGCGCACCACGATCACGACCACCATCACCGCCGCCGACTGGTACGCGCAGGACTGGCTGCCGATGCCGTACCCGCCGAGCGGTGTGCGGATCGGCGGGCGCTGGCGGTACGAGCCCGTCGGCATGACGCTGGTGGGCGACCACGGCCAGAACACACGCGGTGCGGCCTACCTGGTGACCAGCCTGGACGTGCGGCCGACCGCGAAGCAGCTGGCAGCGGCACCCGCGCCGCCGGCCACCCTGGAGCGCGACTACACCAAGGTGCCGGGCGGGCTGCCGAAGGTGGTGTCCCGGACCGCCAGGGAGGTCACCTCCGGTGCGGCGAACCACTACGAGGAGGCGGTGCGGCTCCAGGACTGGTTCGCGGTGAACGGCGGTTTCCAGTACGACACGCGGGTCCAGATCGGCCACGGCCCGAACGCCATCGCCAACTTCCTGCGCGACAGGCAGGGCTTCTGCGTCCACTTCTCCTTCGCGATGGCCGTGATGGCCCGCACGCTGGGCATCCCGGCCCGGGTGGCGGTGGGCTTCGCGCCCGGCACCCCGCAGGCGGACGGCTCGGTCTCGGTGAGCCTGCGGGACGCGCACGCCTGGCCCGAGCTGTACTTCCAGGGCGTGGGCTGGACCCGCTTCGAACCGACCCCGACCCGGGGCAGCGTGCCGTCGTACACCCAGTCCGAGAAGCCGGGCAGCGCCCAGCCGGACCCGGCGCTGCCGTCCCACGGTTCGACAGCGGCGCCCTCCGCCTCGGCCTCGGCCAGCGCCGGCTGCACGGATCGCACGCACCGGCCCGACGAGTGCGCCGGCCCGTCCGCCGCGGTCGTGGCGCCGAGCGGTGGCGGCGGTCCGGACGGCGGGCTGTGGGCCGCGCTGATCGCGCTGGGCGCGCTGGCCGTCCTCGTGGTGCCGCTGTCGCCGATGCTGTGGCGGGCCAGGGCACGTTCCCGGCGGCTGGGCGGACACGCCCGGACCGGGGAGGGCGCGGCGGCCCACACGCTGGCGGCCTGGCAGGAGCTGACCGACAGCGCCTGGGACATCGGGATCGTGCCGGACGAGTCGCGGACCCCGCGCGGGGCGGCGGACCGGATCGTGCGGCTCGGGCGGCTCGGCCCGGAGGCCGGGGCGGCGGTGCACCGGGTGGCGGACGCGCTGGAACAGGTGCTGTACGCGCCCCGGCCGCGTCCGGCGGCGGGGCTGGCCGAGGACGTGCGCCGGGCGATCGCCGGTCTGCACGGCGAGGTGAACCGGCGGACCCGCCTGCGGGCGCTGTTCGCGCCGCGCTCGGCGGTACGCGCGCTGTGGGCCGTCTCGGCCCGCTGGGCAGCACTCAGAGCCCGAGCCGCGGCGGCACTACCGACACCGCGCCGCCCCGGACCGTCGCAACAGCGGGGCTGAGCGGTCCCGGCAGGGCGCGTCTGCCCTGCCGGGACCCCGTCGGCCTCACCGGGGCTCGTCCGCCCCAGGAGGAATCCTTGCGTCCCGCCGGGGCTCCGCCCGCTGCGGCTCCGGCCGACCCGCCGGGGCACGTCCGACCCGGCAGGGCACGTCCGTACCAGCGGGACTTCTGCGTCCCGGGGGGGACTCCCCGCGTCCCGCCGGGGCTCCGCCCACCGCGGCTCCGGCCGGCCCGGCGGGGCACGTCCGGGCCGGGAGGCCGGACACGCGTGAGGGGTGACCACCGGCCGGTGGTCACCCCTCACGGATGTATGTCTGCTGTCGTCCGCGCCCGGCGCGGACGGGTCAGTGGCCCTGTTCGTCGCGGCGGCGCTGCCAGCGCTGCTCGATCCGGTCCATCATGGAGCGCTTCTGCCGCGGGTGGCGGACCTGGCGGCGCGCGGAGCCGGTGTTACCGGTGTGGCCCACGCGGCCTCCTCGCCCCCCGCGGCCCGCGGGGCCCGCGGGGTGTTCACCGGGCTTGGGCGTCTTGCGCCAGCCGGTTACGGCGAGAACGGCACAGCCGAGCATGACGAGGAAGCCGACCACGCTGACCCAGATCTGCTGCGCGACCATCCCGGCCATGAGGAGCGCGATACCCACGAGGAAGCCCGCGAGCGCCTGGTAGACCCGCCGCCGGGTGTACGTCCGCAGCCCGTTTCCCTCAAGCGCTGACGCGAACTTGGGATCTTCGGCGTACAGCGCTCGCTCCATCTGCTCGAGCATGCGCTGCTCGTGCTCCGAGAGCGGCACGGAGTCCTCCTCATCGTGCGGTCGCCGGGGCGACCCGGGGGGTCCCTTCAGGATAGGCAGGGAATCGCCCCCGTGAAACCCGCCCCTCTACGCCAATTGGCCAACCGGAGCCCGCCATGCGCGGGCTCGGCTCGCTGAGGCTTCCATTCCCCGACGGCCGACCCGTCATGCCGGACGGTGTACCTCGATCATACGGCGCAAACCCCTCGATCGGGGGGCTTGTGGCGTACTCCATCTGCCGTCGAGCCCCTGATCAGCGGCTCGTCGCGGGGAGACGCTCAGGCTTCCGCGGCCCCTCGTGTCACGCCGAGCACGTGGATCTGGGTGGCGACGGAGTGGAACGCGGGCAGTTCGGCCGCGGCGGCCTCCAGCCTGAGCAGGGCGTCGAGGGCACCGGGCTCGGTGTCGACCAGGACGCCGGGCACGAGGTCGGCGAAGACCCGCACGCCGTGCACGGCGCCGGCCGTCAGGCCCGCGCCCTCGACCAGCGCGGTGAGCTGCTCGGCGGTGAAGCGGTGCGGGACCGGGTCACCGGCGCCCCAACGGCCGTCGGGGTCGCCGAGGGCCTGCCTGGCCTCCGTGAAGTGACCCGCGAGGGCCCGGGCGAACACGGCACCGCCGAGTCCGGCGGCGAGCAGGCTGAGCACGCCGTCGGGGCGCAGCGCGGCGACCACGTTGCGGACGCCCTCGGCGGGGTCGTCGACGTACTCCAGGACCCCGTGGCACAGCACGGCGTCGTAGCCGCCGCGCTCGACCACGTCGAACAGGCCGTGGGCGTCGCCCTGGACGCCCGTGACCCGGTCGGCGACGCCGGCCTCGGCGGCGCGGCGCTCCAGGGCGAACAGGGCGTTGGGGCTGGGGTCGACGACGGTGACGTTGTGGCCCAGGCGGGCGACGGGGACGGCGAAGTTGCCGCTGCCGCCCCCGGTGTCGAGCACGTCCAGCGCGTCCCGTCCCGTGGCCTTGACCCGGCGGTCGAGGGCGTCCTGAAGGACCTCCCAGACCACGGCGGTACGGAGAGAGGCGCGGGGGCGCATCGGGTCCGGCACGGCAGTTGACTCCTCGGCGCGGCACCGCCTGTTGCCCGGCGGCGCGATCGGGATGCCTCCCCGGTCCCCTCGCACGAGGCCGGGAGGTCTCAGGCGCCTCCACCCTATTGCCTGCACCACCGCCCCCGGCCACCGAGGCGGGGCGCGTCTCGCAGGTCGGACGGGTCGCCGGGGGGCCGGGAGGGCGAGGTCGCACCGCGCCGGGCGGGGTCACACGGCACCGGTCCGCCCACCCGGCGCGGGAGGTCCGCGGGACGCCCGCGCGGCATCGCACAGCGCCGGGCAACGCCCGGGAGCCACCGGACGGAATCGCGTGGCACCGGGCAAGGCCGCACCGCATCGGATGGTTCCGCGCCGCGCCAGGCGAAGTCGCCCCACGCCAGGCGAAGTCTGCGGGACGCCACGCGGAATCGCACAGCGCCGGACAGGGCACCCCACGCCGGACAGAGCCGCTCCGCACCGGACGGGATCGCGCCACGCTGGGCCGAGCCGCTCCCCGCCGGGCCGGGTCACATGGTGCCGGGCGCTCAGCCGACATCCGGCAGAGTGCGGCGGGATCCGGGGGCGCCCCGCTCCCCCGTGTCGCCCGCACCACCCACACCGTCGGCGCCACCCGCACCACCCCCGCCACCGCTCACGTCATCGCCGCCGGCTTCAGCACCGGCACCGGCACCGGCGGTGTTCCGGCGGGGTTGGGGCAGGGCGGGACGGCGGACCAGCAGGCGTTCGACGAGGTGGAGGAACATCGCCACGTCACGTATCAGGTCGTCGGCGTCGCGTCGGCCGGCCGCGCCCTGTATGCCCGCCTCGGCGCGGGCCCGGCGGGCGGCGCCGGAGGCGAACAGGGCGCTCCACTCGGTCAGTTCGGGGGCGATCTCGGGAAGCACCTCCCAGGCGCTGCGGATGCGGGCCCGGCGGCGCGGGGAGGTCTCGGGCCGGCCGCGTGCGGCGAGCACGGCGGCGGCGGTGCGCAGGGCGGCGAGGTGGGCCGTGGCGTAGCGCTCGTTGGGGGTTTCCAGGACGGCGGCCTCGTCGAGTCCGGCGCGGGCCTGGGCGAGCAGGTCGAGGACGGCGGGCGAGGCCGTGGCCCGGCGGAGCACGGGGTGCACGTCGCCCGCCGGGCCGGTCGGTGAGGGGGCAGGGCCGGTGGCGCGGCGCCGCTGGGAGGCGGCTGCGGACGGGTTGGCCATGACGAACCTCCTGTCGTCTGGGTCACGGCAGGCCCCGACACGGGGTGCCGTATGCGCCCATCGTGGGGTATGGCACTGACAATCCGTTCTGACCTGCTGTTTCCGTGCCCGCACCCCCTCCCCGGGATCCAGTCGCCCGGCGGCCACCGGCAGCCACCCCGGCCGTCAGCCGTCCACCGCCCGTCCCCGCGGGCTCCCACGGGCTCCCACGGGAGCCCGCGATGCCCGGCCGCTTGTCAGTGCGGTGTGGCAGGCTCTTCCGGGTGACCAGCCAACCCGTCGAAGCACAGCGGCTGCGCGACCTCGCGCGGCTGCGCCGCGTCCGCGACCGGATCGACCGGGAGTACGCGCGGCCACTGGACGTCGAGGCGCTCGCCCGTGGTGTGCACATGTCGGCCGGGCACCTCAGCCGCGAGTTCCGGCGCGCCTACGGCGAATCGCCCTACGGCTACCTGATGACGCGGCGGATCGAGCGCGCGATGGCGCTGCTGCGCCGGGGCGACCTCAGCGTCACCGAGGTCTGTTTCGCGGTCGGCTGCCAGTCGCTGGGCACGTTCAGCACGCGCTTCACCGAGCTGGTCGGCATCCCGCCCAGCGCCTACCGGCGGGAGGCGGCGAGGGCCACGGCGGGGATGCCGTCGTGCGTGGCGAAGCAGGTCACGAGACCGGTCAGGAATCGAGAAGCGCGGCCGTCGGGCCGCCGTTAGCGTGGCCGCCATGAACCTCGAGATTCACGGAACCTTCCTGCCGCACGACGACCCGGAGGCCTCCCTGGCCTTCTACCGCGACCTCCTCGGTTTCGAGGTCCGCAACGACGTGGGGTACGGCGGCATGCGCTGGATCACGGTCGGCCCGGCCGGCCGGGCGGGGACGTCCATCGTGCTGCACCCCCCGGCCGCGGACCCCGGTGTCACCGAGGAGGAGCGCCGCACGATCACCGAGATGATGGCCAAGGGGACGTACGCCATCATCACGCTGGCCACCGACGACCTCGACGGCACCTTCGACCGGCTCCAGGCCGGCGGCGCCGAGGTCGTCCAGGAACCGACCGAGCAGCCGTACGGAATCCGCGACTGCGCCTTCCGCGACCCCGCGGGCAACCTGATCCGCATCAACGAGACGCGCCACTGAGCACAAGCAGCTCCGCAGAGACCCGGACAGATGGAGAGACGATGACCACGGCCACGGGGCCGGACCCGCAGTCGCCCGCGTCGCACGCCGCCGACAGCCACGATCTGATCCGCGTGCACGGCGCGCGCGTGAACAACCTCAAGGACGTCAGCGTCGAGATCCCGAAGCGTCGCCTGACGGTGTTCACCGGCATCTCCGGCTCGGGCAAGAGCTCGCTGGTGTTCGGCACGATCGCGGCGGAGTCGCAGCGGCTGATCAACGAGACGTACAGCGCGTTCGTGCAGGGCTTCATGCCCTCGCTCACCCGGCCCGAGGTCGACGTGCTCGACGGGCTGACGACCGCGATCATCGTCGACCAGCAGCGGATGGGCGCCGACCCCCGCTCCACGGTGGGCACCGCCACCGACGCCAACGCGATGCTGCGCATCCTCTTCAGCCGCCTGGCGACGCCGCACATCGGTCCGCCCGGCGCGTACGCCTTCAACGTCCCCTCGGTCACGGCGAGCGGCGCGATCACCGTGGAGCGCGGCGCCAAGAAGGCGGTCAAGGCGACCTACACGCGCACCGGCGGCATGTGCACGCGCTGCGAGGGCCGGGGCTCGGTCACCGACATCGACCTGTCCCAGCTGTACGACGACAGCAAGTCGCTCAACGAGGGCGCGCTGACGATCCCCGGTTACAGCGTGGACGGCTGGTACGGCCGTATCTTCTCCGGCTGCGGCTTCTTCGACCCGGACAAGCCGGTCAGCGAGTTCACCGAGCGGGAGCTGGCCGATCTCCTGCACAAGGAACCGACCAAGATCAAGGTCGAGGGCATCAACCTGACGTACGAGGGTCTGATCCCGAAGATCCAGAAGTCGATGCTGTCGAAGGACGTCGACGCGCTGCAGCCGCACGTGCGCGCCTTCGTGGAGCGGGCGGTCACCTTCACCACCTGCCCGGAGTGCGAGGGAACGCGGCTGAGCGAGGCGGCCCGGACCTCACGGATCGACGGGATCAGCATCGCCGACGCGTGCGCGATGCAGATCAGCGACCTGGCCGACTGGGTCCGCGGCCTGGACGAGCCCTCAGTGGCCCCGCTGCTGACGGCGCTTCGGGAGACGCTCGACTCGTTCTCGGAGATCGGCCTGGGCTATCTCTCGCTGGACCGGCCGGCGGGCACGCTCTCGGGCGGCGAGGCGCAGCGCGTGAAGATGATCCGCCACCTCGGCTCCTCGCTCACGGACGTCACGTACGTCTTCGACGAGCCCACGACCGGCCTGCACCCGCATGACATCCAGCGGATGAACGGCCTGCTGCTGCGGCTGCGGGACAAGGGCAACACGGTGCTCGTCGTGGAGCACAAGCCGGAGGTCATCGCGATCGCCGACCATGTCGTCGACCTCGGCCCCGGCGCCGGCACGGCGGGCGGCACCGTCTGCTTCGAGGGCACCGTCGAGGGGCTGCGGGCCGGCGACACGGTCACCGGGCGCCATCTCGACGACCGGGCCAAGGTCAAGGAGGCGGTGCGCGAGCCCACCGGCGCGCTGGAGATCCGGGGCGCCACGACGCACAACCTGCGCGGCGTCGACGTCGACGTCCCGCTCGGGGTGCTGACCGTCGTCACCGGTGTCGCGGGTTCCGGGAAGAGTTCGCTGGTGCACGGGTCGATCCCGGCCGGCGCGGGCGTGGTGTCCGTGGACCAGGGCGCGATCCGCGGCTCGCGGCGGAGCAACCCGGCGACGTACACGGGCCTGCTGGAACCGATCCGCAAGGCCTTCGCGAAGGCCAACGGCGTCAAGCCCGCGCTGTTCAGCGCCAACTCCGAGGGCGCCTGCCCGACCTGCAACGGTGCCGGGGTCGTCTTCACCGACCTGGCGATGATGGCGGGTGTCGCCTCCACCTGCGAGGAGTGCGAGGGGAAGCGGTTCCAGGCCTCGGTGCTGGAGTACCGCCTCGGGGGCCGGGACATCAGCGAGGTGCTGGCGATGCCGGTGTCCGAGGCCGAGGAGTTCTTCGGCAGCGGCGAGGCGCGCATCCCGGCCGCTCACCGGATCCTGCGGCGGCTCGCCGACGTCGGGCTCGGCTACCTCGGCCTCGGCCAGCCGCTCACCACGCTGTCCGGCGGTGAGCGGCAGCGCCTGAAGCTGGCCACGCACATGGACGACAAGGGCGGGAGCCCGGCCGTCCTCGTACTCGACGAGCCGACCGCCGGCCTCCACCTCGCCGACGTCGAGCAGTTGCTCGGTCTGCTCGACCGGCTCGTGGACTCGGGCAAGTCGGTCGTCGTCGTGGAGCACCACCAGGCGGTCATGGCCCACGCCGACTGGATCATCGACCTCGGCCCGGGCGCCGGCCACGACGGCGGCCGCGTCGTCTTCGAGGGCACCCCCGCCGAGCTGGTCGCCGACCGTTCCACCCGCACGGGCGAGCATCTGGCGGAGTACGTGGGCGGCTGAGCGTTCTCCGGAGGCCGGCCGGCCTCTCATGGGCTCCACCAGGCGTGGGTCCCGCGTCACGCGTGCGTCGTGTGACACGGGACCCACGCCTGCTTCTTTTTCCCCGATCTCCTTTTCCCCGATCATCGCTTCGGGCATACTTTTGTACTGACCAGTCAGTTCAAAAGGTGGGGGAAAGCCTGTGCACGGCGTGGACGTCGTGGCCGAGGGGCTTGGGCTCAAGGGGCCACAGGGGTGGGCGTTTCGAGGGGTGACGGTCCGGGCGGAGCCCGGCTCGCTGATCGCGGTGGAGGGGGCGTCCGGCGAGGGGCGTACGTGCCTGCTGCTCGCGCTCACGGGGCGGATGAAGCCCACCGCGGGGACGGCCGCCGTCGGCGGGCTCGCGCTGCCGCGCCGGATGGCGGCCGTGCGCCGGATCAGCGCGGTGGCCAACGTGGCCGGTGTCACCGATCTGGAGCCGGCCCTGACGGTCGGGGAGCATCTGCGCGAACGGGCCCTGCTGCAACGCCGGTTCGGCGACTCGCTGCGCGAGGCGCTGCAGCCCCGCCCGGACCGTACGCACGAGGCGCGGCTGCGCGCGGACGCGGCCCTGGCCGCCGCCGGGCTGGACCCGGAGTCGCTGCCCAAGGGCTCCCGTACGGCCGTCCGTGACCTGGAACGGCTGGAGGCGCTGCGGCTGTCCGTGGCTCTGGCCCTGGTCGCCCGGCCCCGGCTGCTCGCGGTGGACGACGTCGAACTGAAGCTCTCGGAGGCCGAGCGCGCCGAGGTGTGGAAGCTCCTGCGGTCGCTCACGCGCGTGGGGACGACGGTCGTGGCCGTGTGCCGTACCGCCCCCGCGGACTGTGTCGCCGTACCCACTCGCCCCGACGACCGGAAGGAGCAGGCCGATGCGCTCGCCCCGGCTGGCCGCGCTTGAGCTGAGGCGGTTCACGCGGGGCAGGCTGCCGCGCGCCGCCCTGGTCGCGCTGCTCCTGCTGCCCCTGCTCTACGGCGCCCTGTACCTGTGGTCCTTCTGGGACCCCTACGGCCGGCTGGACCGCATCCCGGTCGCCCTGGTGAACGACGACAAGGGGGCCACCGTCGACGGCAGGAGGATCGAGGCGGGCGACGGCATCACGGCCGGGCTGCGCGCGAGCCGCACCTTCGCGTGGCACGAGGTGAGCGACGCCGAGGCCCGCCGTGGCGTCGAGGACGGCACCTACTACCTGTCCCTGACGATGCCGGCCGACCTCAGCGAGCGCATCGCCTCCGGTGCGGGCGGCTCGCCGGAGACGGGCGCGCTCCAGGTGCGCACGAACGACGCGAACAACTACATCGTCGGCCAGATCTCCCGGACGGTCTTCGCCGAGGTCCGCTCGGCCGCGTCCACCAAGGCCTCGCGGGCCTTCCTGGACCGGATCTTCGTCTCCTTCTCCACCCTCCACGACCGGACGCTGACGGCCGCCGGGGGCGCCGACCGGCTGCGAAAGGGCATCGGGAAGGCGGAGAAGGGCTCCAAGGACCTCGCCGACGGCCTGAAGGACGCCAAGAGCGGCAGCGGGAAGCTCTCCACGGGGCTGAAGAGGCTCACCAAGGGCGCCGACGGTCTGGAGGACGGCTCCCGGCAGGTCGCGGCGGGCACGCAGACCCTCGCGGACAAGGTCAACGGCGTCTACGGCAAGGCCGGACCCTTCCTGAAGGAGCATCAGAAGACCATCGGGGACACGGCCCGTCTGGTCGCCGACTCGGCCGGGACGGTCCAGGACAACCTCGACGTCCTGGTGAAGCTCGCACCGGGCGCCGCCGAAGCGGCCCACACCTCCTCCGCCGTCCTGACCGAGGCCTACCAGGCACGCTGCGCGGCCCCACCGGTCCCCGACCCGGCCTGCCCGGACCTGAAGAGGGCCACGCGGGCGGCCGCCGACGTGGCCGGCGTCGGCGACGACCTGAACGCTCTGATCGCCGACCAGGGCGGCGATCTGACGACCATGCGGAACAACCTCGGCACGCTCCGGAAGCAGGCCCGCGCCCTCGCCGAGCGCGCACCGCACCTCTCCTCGGACGCCGCCGACGCCGTCAGGCGGATCAACGCACTCAACGACGGCGCGGCCCGGGTCGCGGCCGGCGCGAAGCGGCTGCACACCGGACTCGGCACCGCACGCACCGGCGCGGCCACGCTGCACAAGGGCATCGGCACCGCCGAGTCCGGCGCCAGGACGCTCAGCGGCGGCCTGTACAAGCTGGCCGACGGCTCCGAGAAGCTCGCCGGCGGCCTGCACGCCGGCGCACGGCGCATCCCCGACTACGACGAGCGGGACCGCGACCGCCACACCGGCGTGATGGCCGACCCGGTCCGGCTGTCCGCCCAGGACCTGCACAAGGCGCCGAACTACGGCACAGGGTTCGCCCCCTACTTCATCCCGCTGTCCCTGTGGGTGGGCGCGATGGTCGCCTACATGCTGATCCCGCCGCTCAACCGGCGGGCCCTGGCGGCCGGTGCGTCCGCCTGGCGGATCGCGCTCGCCGGCTGGCTTCCGGTGGCCGCGCTGGGCGTGCTGCAGACCGCCGCCCTGATGTCGGTCCTGCACTGGGGCCTCGGCCTGCGAACGGCCCGGGCGGCGGGCACGGTCGGCTTCCTGTTCCTGGTCACGGCGTGCTTCGCGGCGCTCGTGCAGTGGCTGAACGCCCGCTTCGGCGCGGCGGGCCGCATCCTCGTGCTGGCGCTGCTGATGCTCCAGCTGACCTCGGCGGGCGGCACGTACCCGGTACAGACCAGCCCGCGCTTCTTCAACGTGCTCCACCCGCTGCTGCCGATGAGCTACGTCGTGGCGGCCCTGCGCCGGCTGATCACCGGCGGCGGACTCGGACCGGTGTGGCAGGCCTGCGCGGTGCTCGCCGCGTTCACCGCGGGCGCCCTCGCGCTGACCGCGCTGGCCGCCCGGCGCCGCCAGGTGTGGACGCTCTCCCGGCTGCACCCCGAGCTGAGCCTGTGATCCCCAAGCAGACCCCGCACGCGCGCGTACCTGTGAGAATCGGGTCCATGGAAAGCAGCAGCGCCACGTCCGGTGCCAGCACGCGCCGCGAGGCCACCCGGCAGAGGCTGTACGAGGCAGCCGTCACACTCATCGCCGAACAGGGCTTCTCCGCCACCACGGTGGACGAGATCGCCGAACGGGCCGGCGTCGCGAAGGGCACGGTCTACTACAACTTCGCGAGCAAGTCGGTCCTCTTCGAGGAGCTGCTGCGGCACGGCGTGGGCCTGCTCACCGCCTCCCTGCGCGAGGCGGCCGAGCGGACGGCGGCCGACGGCGGGAGCAGGGTGGACGCCCTGGACGCGATGGTCCGCGCGGGCCTGGTCTTCATCGACCGCTACCCGGCCTTCACCCAGCTGTACGTCGCGGAGCTGTGGCGCACCAACCGCGCCTGGCAGTCCACCTTGATGGTGGTCCGCCAGGAGGCCGTCGCCGTCGTCGAGGGCGTGCTGCGCGAAGGAGTGGCGGCCGGCGAGTTCAGCGCGGAGATCGACATCCAGCTGACGGCGGCGGCTCTGGTCGGCATGGTCCTGGTGGCCGCGCTGGACTGGAAGGCGTTCCAGCCGGAGCGCTCCCTGGACGACGTGCACGCGGCGCTGTCCCGGCTGCTCCAGGGCCGCGTGAGCGGCAACGGCTGAGCCGTACGGCCGCCGCCGGGCACCGCGTCCGGCAGGCGGCCCGCCCGCCCACCGGACAGCACATAGGAGGCGCCGGTCCGCTCACGGACCGGCGCCTCCCCTGTTTCCCCGTACTCCCCCGTGTTCCCCCGTGTTCCCCCGTGTTCCCCCGTACGGTTCCCTCTCGTGGTCCCCCGTGGTGGTCTGCCCCGGGTCCCCCTGCCTCGCTTCCGCCGACGGATCGGCGGAAGGAGCGGCCGGCGGGTGCGCACCGTTCCGCCGCCCCGTGTCGGCGGTGCCGGGGCGCGCCCCCTTGCCGTGCCTCCACTCTGCCGTTTCCGCAGGCCGCGGCCCATCCGCGCGGATACTCATCTTGTCGGGTAGGTACGGATACTCAGTTCTCCGCGCGCGTGCCCACCCCAACGCACCGCTGCCTGGTTACGATCGCGTCCGTGGATGTACTCCCCCTGGTCTTCACGAGCGGCTGGGCCAGCGGCGTCAACGCCTACGTGGTGGTGCTGCTGCTCGGCCTGTTCGGCATGACGGGGGTGAGCGACGACATCCCGCAGACACTGCAACGCCCCGAGGTGCTGATCACGGCCGGCGTGCTCTTCCTGTGCGAGGCGGTCGCCGACAAGATCCCGTACGTCGACTCGGTCTGGGACTCCGTGCACACCGTGGTCAGGCCGCTCGCCGGCGCCTGGATCGGGGCGCTGCTCGCCGGGCAGAGCGGCTCGGTCTCGGACGTGGCCGCCGGTCTGCTCGGCGGTTCGACGGCGCTGGCCAGCCACACCGTGAAGGCCGGCACGCGCATGGCGGTCAACACCTCGCCGGAGCCGTTCAGCAACTTCGTGCTGAGTTTCGCCGAGGATCTCGGGGTGGGAGGCGTCGTCTCGCTGGCGATGTTCCATCCGGAGGCGGCGGCGATCATCGCGGGTGTCCTGCTCGTCTCCGGGCTGGCGGTGCTGTGGTTCCTCGCCTCCCGCGTACGGCGCTTCCTGCGGCGCCGGGCGCAGCGGCGGGAGGAGCGCCGGCTGGCCTCGCGCCGGTCCGGACAGCACGATCCGCACCCACAACCCCGCCAACACGAGCCGCCGGGGCCGCCCGGACCACCCGCCTGACCCCCTCCGGCCGGCCCGCCCGCGCGCCGCGTTGTCGGTGCCGGTCGATAAAGTCACCCGCATGGCACGGATTGCGATGATCGGCGCCGGGATGGGCGCGATGGCGGCCGCTGCCCGGCTGGCCGTCGCGGGCCACCGGGTGGTGGTGTACGAGCGTACGGAGACGTACGGCGGCGCGGTGCGCCGTTTCGAGCGGGACGGGTTCGCCTTCGACACGGGCCCGGGGCTGCTGACGCTGCCCGCCGTCTACCGCGACCTGTTCGTCAAGACGGGCAAGGAGCCGCTGGAGGACGTGGTCGAGCTGGTCCAGGTCGACCCCTCGTCGCGGCACGTCTTCGCGGACGGCAGCGAGGTGTCCCTGCCGAACGCCTCGCGCGCGGGTGTCGTGGCGGCCCTGGACGAGGCGCTGGGCGCGGGGGCCGGGCAGCGCTGGGGCGACTTCCTGGTGCGGGCCCGCGAGGCCTGGGACCGCACCCGCCGGCCGCTGCTGGAGGAGCCCCTGTGGCCGAACTGGCGGGTGCTGGCGGAGCAGGAGCCGTATCCGGCCGTCCCGCACAAGCGGCTGCTGCGCACGCGCCGGGCGCGCACGCTCGCCGAGATCGGTGCCTGGGAGCTGCGCGACGAGCGCCTGGAGGACCTGCTGGGCAGCCACGCGCTCGCGTACGGCCTCGATCCCCGCAGCACCCCGGCGAGCGCGGCCGTGCTGCCGTACATGGAGCACGCGTTCGGCATCTGGTACGTGCGCGGCGGCCTGCGGGAGCTGGCGCGCGCGGTGTACGAGCGGTGTGTGCGGCGCCGGGTCGAGTTCGTCTTCGGCACCGAGGTCACCGGGATCGTGGAGAAGGACGGCCGGGCCGCCGGTGTGGAGCTGGCCGACGGCACGGTGACGGAGGCGGACCATGTCGTCGCGGACCTGGATCCGGCGCGGCTGCGGGCGCTGACGGATCGTCCGCTGGACGCGGAGGGTGACGTACGGCCCGATCCGGTCGCACCGCCGGCCGGCCGGTTCAGCGTGCTCATGGCCCTGCGCGGCGGGCGCGAGGCGGGAGCCGCGCACCGCACGGTCGTCCACGCGCCGGACACCCAGACCGAGCTGGACCTGCTGGTCTGCCCGGGCGGCGACCTGCCCGTGTGTCCGACGGTGACCGTGCTGCGCCCCGACGACCCCGCGCTCCGGCCGGACGGCGCACACGAGTCGGTGGTGGTGTCCGCCGTGCTGTCGACGGATTCCGGCTGGGATCAGCAGGACACGGTCCGGAGCTACACGGACTTCCTGCTCAAGGCCGCCGGGTCGGCGATACCCCGGCTGGCCGAGCGTCTGCTGTGGCACGAGGTGCGCACTCCCGCGCACACCGAGGACGAGACGGGTGCCTGCCACGGGTCCGTGCCCGCTCCCGCGCTCGCCGCCGGCCGGGGCCGCTTCCTGCACCCGGCGAACACCACGCGGCTGCCCGGTCTGTACCGGGTGGGCGGCTGGTCCCACCCCGGCGGCGGGCTGGCGCACGCGGGCATGTCGGGTGCGCTGGTGGCCGGACTGATCGTGGAGGGCCCGGACTTCCGCGGCTCCCAGTGACGGATCCCGCTGTCGGGACCGGTCCCGACACGGGCTCCGGTCCCGGTAGCGGGATCCGGTCTCAGTAGCGGGATCCGGTCTCAGTAGCGGTACTGCTCGTCGTACCCGTTGCCCGGCTGCTGCTGCGCCTGGCCCTGGTACGGGTACTGCTGCTCCTGCGGGAGTTCGCCGCCGTAGGTCTCGTCGGTGCGCTGCTGCGGTACCCAGACGCCGCCGGCCGGTGTCTCTCCGTAGCCGCCGGTGCCGTACGCCTCCTGGCCGTAGCCCTGCTGGGCGTACTGCTGCTGGGCGTAGGCGGGGTCGTAGGAGCCGTCGCCGTTGTAGGACTGGGCGCCGACGTAGGGGTCGGAGTAGTTGGCGTAGCCCTGCTGCCCTGCGGCGTCGTAGCCGTAACCCTGCTGGCCGTAGCCGGAGTAGTCGTAGGCGTAGGCCTGGTCGGCGCCCTGGGGCTGGGTGGCGGCCGCGTGGGCCGGGCCGCCGTAGATGCCGTAGGAGCCGGTGTCCTCGGGCATGGGCTGCGGCTCGTAGACGGTGGTGGTCTCGGCGGCCACCGGCTCGGGGCCGCGCACCGGGGTGAACACGTCGTCGTGGTCGTACTCGTCGCGCTCGTAGGCCTCTTGGCCCTGGCCGTAGCCGCCGTCGGTCTCGCCGTGGGCGTGGTCGTCGCGGCCGCGGGGGTCTGCGTCGGCGGCGTCCCCCGCGTACTCGGAGTACTCCGGGTCGACGTCGTCGTCCAGGCCGGGATCCTGGCGGCCCGCCTTGCCGCGGCGGCGCTTGCTGACGGCGCCGTCCTCGCCCTCGTCGGGCCGCTTGACCGCCCAGCCGGACGCGAAGCCGCGCCGGAAGGACAGCGTGACGTAGGTCTGGCCGATCGCGAAGGCGATCGCTCCGAGACCGATGACGACGACGGACGGGATCAGCACACCGAGCACGACGCCCAGGAAGCCGCCGAACGCCAACAGCCGCCAGCGCAGCCGTGCCTTGTACTGAAGCAGCACCTCGCCGAGCAACCACAGCGCGACGATGCCGAACGCGATGTAGAGGACCGTCCAGCCCATGTACGCCCCTCTCCCAGTGACCGCTACGCAGTGTGTCGTATGACCGTGCGGCCGGTCTAGGCCTGCGGGGGGTGGTGCAGGCCCAGGTTCTCGTAGATTTCCAGGGTCGCCGTGGAGTTGTTGAGCGTGATGAAGTGCAGTCCGGGCACCCCCTCGGACAGCAGACGTGCGCAGAACTCCGTGGCGAAGTCGATGCCAATGGAGCGTACAGCCGCCGGATCGTCCTTCGCTGCGAGGATCCGCTCTTTCAGGGCCTGCGGGAACATCGCGTTACTGAGTTGGGGCAACCTTTCCAGCATCTTCACACTGGTGACAGGCAGGACCTCGGGGATGACCGGGGTCTCGCAGCCCGCGGCAGCCACCCGGTCACGCAGCCGCAGGTACGACTCCGGCTGGAAGAACATCTGCGTGATGGCGTAGTCGGCGCCCGCGCGGCACTTGTCGACGAAGTGCGCGAC